>CBDTXE010000014.1:0-16573 GCA_965364395.1 uncultured bacterium
CCGAAAAGACTTAGAAACGCTTTTTACGGATATCATTGGATTGCCCGCCATTATACGTACTCCGCAAAATACTTGGCGTTTGCCCGGAAGTACAGGACAGCCAGAACCACGCTCAGGGTGACTATCAGCAGCGGCACGATGTACAGCCACGGATTACTGCTGATCGTATGGGCCGTCTGGGTTTGCGTCGTTATGGCCGCGTAACGGGCATCTTGGATAATCTGCGCCACTGGGTTAAGCAGCACCAGCTTGGCTGCCAGTTCGCTTTCTTTCATTACCATACTCAAGGGGTAAAGGATGGGCGTCGCATAGAACGCGGCCTGCATCCCCACCTCCCAAACGTAGCTGATGTCGCGGTACTTCACAAACGCCGCCGACAGGAAAAATGCCAAAGCCAATGCAAAGACGTATAACTCCAGCATTAACAATGGCAGCCATAATATGCGTTCTCCAACATCAACGCCGGCCACCACCATAAAAATTCCGACGATCACCAAGTTGAATGCCAGATTGATCAGCGCCGATATCGTACCTGATATAACAATGATGTACTTGGGGAAATTGATCTTGCGGATCAAGTCGCCTCGGCCGACAATCGAGCCCAGACCGTTATTGGTCGCTTCCATAAAGAAGCCCCACAGCACAACGCCCAGTAACAGGTATAGCGGAAAGTGGTCGATGCCGCTGCCAAACTTCAGCCATACGCCAAACACCACATACATGATCACAAACAGCATTAACGGCTTGAGTAGCGACCAGAGATAACCAAGGACGGAACCCTGGTAGCGCAGCTTGAAATCGGTAATAACCAATTCTCGCAGCAGGCTGCGGTTTTTCTTATTGAATGCGTGAAGAAATAGCATAACGTACAAGGAAATTATAAGATAAAAGATACATATGAGGAATAAAGTCGCCATTGTCATACCTAATCTGAACGGCGCGGCTCTGCTGGCTGAAAGCCTGGAGTCGTTGGCCCGCCAGACGGCAAAGCACGATGTTTACGTGGTGGATAACGCCTCTACTGACGGTTCCCAGGAGCTTATCCGTACCAAGTTTCCTGATGTAGCGTTGATCCAATTGACTGAAAACCGCGGCTTCGCCGGCGGCGTCAATCCCGGCATTCAGGCGGCACTAGATAACGGCGCCCAGTACGTGGCGCTTTTTAATAACGACGCCGTGGCCGATCCCATGTGGCTAGAATGTTTGCTCAGAGCAATGGACGCCCATCCGGAGGCGGGCATCGTCACCGGTAAATTTCTGCGCTGGGAGGGCAAGCAATTTGACAGCACGGGAGACTTTTACTCAATCTGGGGTTTTTCCTTCCCTCGCGGCCGCGATACCGCCGATACCGGTCAGTTCGACAAACCAGAAGAGATCTTTGGGGCTACCGGCGGCGCCAGCCTCTATCGCTGCGAAATGCTAAAAAAGATCGGTCTGTTTGACGAGGGCTTCTTTGCCTATTTTGAAGACGTCGATATTAGTTTCCGCGCCCAGCTTGCAGGATGGAAAGTGCGTTATGAGCCCAAAGCCACCGCCAGGCACCATTTGGGTTCAACCAGTTCAAAAATGGGCGATTTTACCCGCTACCACACAATCAAAAACTTCTTTCTGTTATACGCCAAGAACATGCCGACCAGGCTTTACTGGAAATACTTGCCAAGGTTCACGTTTGCGGCACTATTAATTATTGGTGCCTCTATCCGCCGCGGGCAATTCAGGCCGCTATTTAAAGCAACCGGCTACCTCCTGGCTACCGTCGCTCCCACCGCCCGCAAGCGACGCCAAGTCCAAAAGATGCGGCGGGTCAGCACTGGTTATATCGACTCGATACTCTACAAATCCATGCCGCCCACCCAGAAGACTTTCTTTGCCCTCCGGCGCCGGCTGGCTAGCATGAGGGGCCGCGCATAATGGCGCGTATTGTTATCGATGGCCGCATGCTAAGTTGGACCGGCATTGGCCGCTATACCCGCGAATTAATCGAAAACTTGCAGGTTCTAGACAGCAAGAATGAATACCACGTTCTTGTGCTCGGGCGCGACTGGGAGTCATGGGAGCCTCATGCGCCCAACTTTCACAAAGTACAGTCATTTAGTCCCTTCTACTCGCTCAGCGAGCAGACAAAACTACCCACCGAGCTCTCCAGGCTGGATCCAGATCTGGTGCATTTCTGCGCTCCCAACATTCCACTGGTGTACCGGGGACGTTCGGTCACCACCATCCACGATTTGACGTTGCTTGAGTACAAAAATATAGATGGCAACCCACTGGTTTACGAGGCCAAGTTTCGCGCCTTTCAACAAGTTATGCGCCGCGCCGCCAGGCATTCTGTAAAAGTCATTACACCTACGGAATTTGTGAAAAAACAAATCGTTGATCGCTACCACCGCAAGCCATCAGATGTAATTTTCACTTGGCTGGCGCCGGAAAACTCCAATGTAAACCCTGCGGACGCCAGCAAACGGCCTCTACAGGAGCCGCCGTATATCTTTTATGTTGGCAATTACTACCCCTATAAAAACATTGGGCGCCTGATTGAGGCAATGCCTGCCATCCGCCGCGACCACCCGGATATCCGCCTGGTATTGGCGGGATCCCAAAAATTCCAGGAACCGCTTCGTGAGCTTGTCCGGCAACTTAAGCTGCAGGAAGCCGTTACTTTTGTCGGCCGCGTGTCAGATGACGAACTTGCCAACCTCTACCAATACGCCAAGCTGTTTGCACTGCCCTCTCTGTCAGAGGGCTTTGGTATGCAGTTACTTGAGTCCATGTTTTATGGCGTACCGGTCACCAGCTCCAATGCCAGTTGCCTTCCAGAGGTGGCGGGAGACGCCGCGGTCTACTTCAACCCCCATGACAGCCAGGATATTGCCAGAGTGATCTCAAAGACTCTGTCTGATGATCAGCTCCTCCAAAAGTTGGGCGTTGCCGGCAAAGCCCGTGTTAAGGAGTTTTCGTGGCGACGGACCGCCGAGCAAACCCTAGCGGTCTACAGGGAAGCCTTAAGGAGTGATTAGCGCTTTTTAACTACCAGGCGGCGGCGCTTGCCCTCGCCGCGGCTCTCGGTAGTAACCTGGTCATTATCTGTCAGGTATGCGTGGACATGGCGGCGCTCAGCCGGATTCATTGGCGGCAGCACCTGCTCTTCGCCGGTATCAACAACAACTTGCGCAGCTTCATTGGCCTTGGCCTCAAGCTTTTCAAGCCGGGCCTTACGATAACCGCCAACGTCAATATGCACGTAAAGGCGATCTTCTCGGCCGCGCCGCATCATCATGTTAATGATGTGCTCTAGCGCAGCCAAAGTCTCCCCGTGGTGCCCGATAATCTGGCCGCTAAGGTCCGATTCCACCGTCAAATCAATCGTTTCATCCTGCTGGGCTACCTCAACGGTTGTATTGACCCCGTAGAAAGTCAGTAGGTCTTCTAGATAGCGCTTGGCTTGTTCTGCCGCTGGTGTCATCGGTGTGCCTTTCGCTTAGATTTTCCACGTTTCCTGTGCCGCCCTCCGTCCGGGTTTCCCGCCGTAACCGCCACTGGCTCGGCTGACGCTTGAGGCGCCGCGCTTGACTCCGTAGACACATCCTCCATCTCGTGGGCGTCACGTAGTAGCACCACGTACTGCTGGAACGATGCTACTAGGCTGGTAACCGCCCAGTACAAGGCCAGGGCGGAAGGCAGGGTCAAGCCGATTACAAAGGTTAATATCGGAAAGATAATAATCATGCTGGCCATAATCTTGGCTTGGTCGTCGACCGGCTTATTTTTTGGCTGCATCATTTTTGTCTGGTAGTACTGTGCCAGTGCCGCAACCAGGGCGATGGCAATACTGGGCTTAGTCAGGTCAACCAGCCCAAAAAGGCTGGGATGGAACTGTGCCTGGTTGGAAATGACGTTGGCGACAGCCGGAATCTGCTCCACAAAGTCATAAGCCAGGCGGGCCAAGCGGTCCGGCTTCATGGCGTCCATGAATACCATATATAGCGCAAAGAAAATCGGCAGCTGAATCAGAATGGGCAGTAGCGGCGCAAACGGGCTGGTGCCCTTATCCTTATATAGCTCCATCAAAAGTTGGGTTTCCAGCTGGCGGTCGCCCTTGGACTTGGCTTTGACCTTGGCTATTTCCGGCGCCAGCGACTGCATGGCTTTCTGCGAGTGCAACTGCCGCGTCACTAGGGGCCACAGCGCCAGGCGAACCAGGATGGTCAGAATGATTACCGCCAGGCCAAAGTCGTGTCCCGGAATGTAGCCATAGATGGTGAAGAGGATGTTGAATAATGGCTGGACAAGTATGGTTTGAAACATTAACTAAACTTTCTTTAAGAGACCCGCTTGCTGCAGGGCCCGGGTAACCGTTTGCTCGACCTGCGATGCCGTAAGGTCCGCAAGGTCGCCGCGTACGGTAATTACTATATCGTATCCGCTTCCGAGTGTCTGCCACCCCGACTCCAGCACCCCACTAACCCGCCGCCGGTTGCGGTTTCGGACTACCGCCCGTTTGCTGACTTTTTTACTGACAACCACCACTGCCCTACTATCTGGTCGGCCGTTGCTGGCCGCTTTAACCGCCACCAGTCCGTTTGCGCCGTACCGTCCACGCTGAAAAACCCGCGAGATGTCGCGGGTGGCTTTTAGGCGGTTCCGACTGGCCAGCATTTATATGGCGACGCGCTGGCGGCCCTTGTCACGGCGCCGCTTCAGCACCGACCGGCCTGCCCGCGTGCTCATCCTCTTAAGGAAGCCGTGGACGCGTTGGCGGCGGGATTTCTTTGGTTGGTACGTTCGCTTGGACATTACCGCATAAGCATACGGAAAAAAGCCCCCAACGTCAATCGCTCGGGCAACCGTTATCCCCGCTTTTATGCCTTTTACGTGGCACTTTTCCACTGTTTTTTATCTGAGCGTAACAATATTGTGGAAAAGCTTTGTTACAAAATAATGGTTGTGGAAAACATGAAATCACGGTTATGATTGAGGGAGTCAGACGATAACGTCGGTGGAGGTTTATGGAATCACACAAGCTATGGCAGGCCGTATTAGGCGAGCTTGAAGTTACCATTAGCCCGGCTAATTTCCGGACTTGGTTCAAGGATACGACCATTCTCGCCCAAGAAGACGGCCACGTCGTAGTTGGAGTGCCCAACGTCATGACCAAGGATTGGCTGGAGCGCAAGTTCAATGGCGACATAACCGGTATCCTCGGCCGCATTAATTCCGGCGTCAAAAGCATTGAATATAAAGTATCATCGGCCCGTCGCCAATCAACAGCGACGCAGGCGCCCCTAGACCCCCTCATCGCCGCGCCAGCCCCCGTCATGGCACCTTTGCGCCCAGCCGCCCCCATCCGCCAGCGATCGTCCGCCCCGGCGCAATCCAACCTTAACCCACGCTACACCTTTGACTCGTTTGTGGTTGGTTCCAGTAATGAAATGGCCTACGCAGCCTGCCAGGCCGTATCGCGCTATCCCGGCGAAAAGTACAATCCCCTCTTCCTATACGGCGGAGTGGGGCTTGGAAAGACCCACTTGATGCAGGCCGTTGGAAATGAAGTCCTGCGGCGGGATCCCGACAAGCGGATCCGCTACGTCACTAGCGAAGAATTTACTAATGAGTTCCTGTCCGCTATCCGCAATAAGAAAAACCGCAACTTTGCCGATCTGTACCGCAACCTGGACGTGCTGATAGTGGACGATATCCAGTTCCTGGGCAACAAAGAAGCAACCCAGGAAGAGTTCTTCCATACGTTCAATACGCTGCACCAATCAAACAGCCAGATAATAATGTCTAGCGACAAGCCACCCAAGGCCATCCCCCAGCTTGAAGACCGGCTGCGCTCCCGCTTTGGGATGGGCATAGTTGCCGACATCCAGCGCCCAGACCTGGAAACCCGTTCGGCAATCATCCAGCATCTGGCGGCCGCCCGCGGCATTGACCTGTCAATGGACGTTATTGATTACCTAGCCAGGCAATACCAACACAACATCCGGGAGCTGGAAGGCGCGCTGACAACCATCCTGGCCCAATGCGAATTCAAAAACCGCGAACCCTCGCTGGTATTCATTAAAAGCCTGATAGGCAATGCCGTCCCCACCACCCGCCGCCGCGTGGTGAGCCCCAGGACCATCATCGAGAAGACCGCAGCTTACTTTGACTTGCAGCCGGCCGATATCACCGGAAGCCGCCGTGATAAGGACATTGTCCGGCCCCGCCAAATCGCCATGTTCTTAATGCGCCAAGAACTTAATCTTAGCTTCCCTAAAATTGCCGAGAACGTTGGCGGCCGCGACCACACCACCGCCATGCACTCCGTCCAAAAAATCCTCAGGCTCATTGAGAGCGACGAGGACCTCCGGATGGATATCAGCCAAGTCAAAGAACGTATCACCGGCTAAGACAGACTGTCGTTGACGCCAGACACCCCGTTTCCATACAATTACTTCCAGTAGTTAAACGGGGCTGCAATCGCGTGGCGGAGTCACATAGTCTGGACATTGACCGGGTCAAGAAGAAGCGCATCAGCCAAGCCGACTTCCCTGTATATAGCCTCCAAGCCTCCCTGAGGGTGCCACGTGTCTTGCGCGACGAGTTTGCCGGCAGCCCAACCGGCCCGCTGGATGTCGCCAAGGCCATTGGCATGTCCCCCACCTCCGGCCCTTTCCGTACGCTAACGGGGGCGGCCGTTGCCTACGGCCTTACTACCAGTGGCGGCCAGGCGCGAAACCCCATCGCCCTGACCAAGCTGGGAAAAAGCATCATTGATGCCAGCGCGCCTGATCACCCGGATCTGCAGGCAGCACTGCTAGCCCCGCGCATTATCCGCGAGTTCCTGACGCGCTACAACGGCTCACCCCTGCCATCACAGTCGATTGCCAAAGATGTGCTGTTCCAGCTAGGCGTACCACAAGGTATGCTGGAACGCGCCTACGGCCAACTCCTGGACGATGCGTCAAAGCTGGGCATTATTGATGACGTATCAGGAAAAGCTTACGTCCGCCTAGATAGGCCTCAACCGGATGCCAGCAGCCAGGCTCAAATAGCCGGGCACGGCACAAGAAACGATTTTAGCGCTCCAAAACCCGGCATGGCCGCAAAGGCTTTTGTGTCGCCTACCATAGCGGATAATATGGTCGCTACCATGTCGCCAGTCCTGCAGTTAGCCGGATTCCAAATAACAAGGTCCCTTGTAGACATCAAGGACTCCGCTGTCGCTATCATCCACTTACCCCACCCAAGTGACATCCCAATGAAAGCCGCGATGGAAATTGGTGCGGCGGCCGCAGTCCTAGGTGACCGCTTCATTCTCCTCACCAACCAGCCCGCCAAACCTGCACTTCCTGAAATCTCCGCTCCAATAATCACCTACTCTGGCAACGATCTCGATAAAGCAGGGCTACTGGGTTTAATTTCCACGCTCATAGCCTTACAAGCATAGCCGTTTTGTGCAATATCACATATTTGACTGTGTTTAATGTGTGTATAAGTATGTGAACAGACAATTATGTCTGTGTAAAACATAAGCGCTAAACACCAGTCATCCACAATGCCGCTCGCGTATAAATTAATTGTTCACAAACGTTCCACTGTCTCCACACACTTTGCCCACAAGACATGGTATGTTTTTACCCAGACACTATGAAGCATTAATTACTTACCGTAAGCGGAAAGCCCCAAGTTATACCCAGTTTCCCCAGGCACTACTAACACTCCGACTGATTAAATAAACAAATAAGGTATACTAAGTAACAATGTCAGGATGTGGAAAGCATGAAGCTTAGCTCAACCCAAGATAACCTCTCCAAGGCACTTGGGACTGTCGGACGCATTGTCAGCGGCAGGACCAGCTTGCCTGTTTTAAGCAACGTCTTATTAAGTGCCGATCAGAACCGTTTGCGCATAGCCGCAACCAATCTGGAAATTGGCATCAACTACTGGATTGGATGCAAGGTAGACCAAGAGGGTGCCGTAACCGTTCCCGCCCGTTTGCTTGCAGAGTTTGTCACCAATCTTCCTTCGGGCAACATCGACCTCAGCGCCAGTGAAGCTAACCTGACAGTCAAGACCAAGCATTATGAATCGCACATTAATGGCATTTCCGCCGATGAGTTTCCTTTAATACCGGAAGTAAAGGCCGATCCGGTGGTGACTTTGCCGGCAAATGTGTTGCGTGACGCCATCGCGGAAGTGGTGGTTGCGGCTGCCCTCGATGAGAGCCGCCCGGTATTAGCCGGTGTCCATATGTATATCGACGACGATAGCCTGATTTTGGTCGCAACTGACAGTTTCCGGTTGGCAGAAACCGCCGTCCCTCTACCTAAGGGGCACAAAGATGATATTTCAGTGATTATTCCGGCACGAACCATGCAGGAATTGGCACGGATACTAGGCGACGCGTCCGGCGACGTCGGAATGTATATCGCCGATAACCAGGTAATGTTCCAGATGGATGATATTGAACTGGTGTCGCGGTTGATTGAGGGCCAATTCCCAAATTACCGGCAAATTATTCCTGAACAAGAGGAGACCTCTGCAACACTACCGACGGCCGAATTCACCCGCATCGTCAAGATGGCCAACCTGTTTGCTCGGGAAAATGGCGGCGGCGTCAGGATTGAGGTGCAGGCCGAGGGTGAAATCCGAATTATGTCATCTGCATCACAGGTTGGGGAAAACACTTCCTCGGCGGAATGCGACGTCGCTGGCGACGACGGTGAGATTTCCCTAAACGCCCGCTATCTCAGTGATGCCCTGGCTGTTATCAAAACCAAAGAGGTTTCATTTGGCATGAGCGGCAAATTGAATCCCTGTGTAATCCGTCCGGAGGGTGATGACGCGCACGATTACCTCCACATCATCATGCCTCTCCGCACTTAAACCATCATGGTCCAGTCCGTTACGCTAACAAACTTCCGCTCATACCAGGAGCGGACTTTCCGGTTTGATACGACAGTGACCGTGGTCGTTGGCCCCAACGCCACCGGCAAGACCAATCTGCTGGAGGCCCTATTTGTACTGGCGACTACTAAGTCCTTTCGCGCTAAGGATCCAGAGCTGGTGCGTCGCGGTGAATCATTCTACCGCCTGTCGGCTGAAACCACCCATGGCTCCGTGGCTGTTGGCTACCAGAGGACGCATACGGGCACTGAGAAGCGCGCCATGTATGAAGGTGTGCGCGCTCCCCTATCCCAGCACCTGGGGCGCCTGCAGACCGTCCTGTTTGAGCCAAACGACCTACAGATGGTTATGGGTGCGCCGGATTTACGTCGCCGTTACCTAGATTTCATTCTTTCGCAAACTGATAGCAACTACCTCAAGACCCTCCAGCGATACCGCCGGGTCTTGCAACAGCGAAACCGCTTACTGGCGGAATGGGCCGGCCAGGAAAACGAACTATTTGCCTGGAATATCAAACTAGCCGAATTGGCCGCTGATATTGACTCCGCCCGCCGCGCGGTAATATTGCATATAAACAGGCTTGCGGAAGCCATTTATAAGGACATTGCGGGCTCGCGGGAGAGTCTGGCGCTGGAGTACCGCGGAACTGCCGAGCAAGACGATTATGCGTCCGATTTTCTGGCTAAGCTTAGCCAAAACCTTTCACGTGACATTGGCGCCGGCTTCACCACCATCGGCCCGCACCGCGATGACTTTCAGATACATTTTAAAGACACCGGCATAACCTCGGTGGCCTCGCGCGGCGAGATGCGGACGGTGGTAGTGGTCCTCAAGTTAGCCGAGCTGCGCTACATTGAAGAGCGTAGCGGCCAGTCCCCAATCCTCCTCCTGGATGACGTTTTTAGCGAGCTTGATGAAAGCCGGCGCAGCTATCTGATCACAAAACTAGGGACCTATCAGTCCGTCATTACAACAACCGATGCCGATACGGCGCGCCAGCTGGATGGCGCTGCAGTAATTAAAACCCAAGGAAACTATTAACTTCAATGGATGGCATAAATGATTACTTAAACCGCAAGGCCCAGAAACTGGGCCTAGAACGACAAGGGCATTTGTCGCAGATTCAGGCGCATCTAGATGAAGTCCTTCCCGGAATGTGTCGTGCAGTTAGTCTTCAGGATGGCGTACTGACAATTGCAACCAGTAGCGCTAGTGTGGCCAGTGAGCTTAGGCTTCGCCAAATTGGCTTGCTAAAAACGCTTCGCGGCGCTGTTGCAATCCAGAAACTACGGATTGAAATTAGGTCCTGAAGTCTACCCGATCGTACACATATACCTTTATATTAAGCTGGTTTGGGTCGAAACCTCGTCCTTTAATGAACTCATATGCCTTTTTTTGGTTCGCCGAAAATGGGTTTCTTGTAATGTAGATGTTGAATGAGTTGGTCTTGGGCATGTAATTGATGCTGAATCCGTCCCCATAGTAGTCACCCTGAAGGTTTGCGGGGTCCTTTTTTTCGGGGTATGAGCGGTCCTCCTCCTCATCAATTGCGTACAAGTCATTGTCAACATCTATTACGAAAAGCGATAGCGGACTACTTGATTTGACAAACATCTTTGCCATATCTGGGTTAGTCTCCAAGTCTTCTTTTTTCTCTTGCGCATAAGTCTTAGTCTTGTTTCTGCCAACCACATAGGTCCGATACTTGCCCTCGGTTTCCCCGTGCGATACAAACGATTGTGATTGCTGGTCCCAAGATGAAACACCGCTGTACCCGGAGGCTACCAGTCTTGCGCGATCTTGCTCAAATTTAACAAAAAGTTCTGCCTTGCCAATCAAGTGGTTGTCGGGCTTTTTTTGTGTCCTATAGAAGCCAAATGATTTGCCGTCCTCGCTAACAACGGATCCTGGCATCAAATTGTCTTCAAGTAGCTTACTGGTTACCTCTTCTCCAAAGGTTAGCTTGGTTAGACTACTCTTGCCTGATGGGCGGTCAAAAGTTTCTGCAATAGCTCCGGTGTCGTCCGCCCACTTCAGAGAAGTAATTTGTTTACCAGTATATGAACCAATGGCTGACGTATTGCCTCGCGGCGTCATACGGAAGAAAGTGGCGCTATATTCTTCGTCACCGACCCGGTCGGTAATGAAGATTAAGTTACTCTGCTGCCCGCCTTTTTCCCAGACAGCCATTTTTGCCGGTGATCCGGTTGTTGGGCTTTCCAGTAGTGTGAATGCCGGCGAGTCCTTGCGCCAAAGCCAGAGGTAATTTCTATCGAGTAAAAGCTGCTTGGCCGTCAGTATTGGATACAGTTCATCAATGGCGCTGTAGTTATTCGCCTCTAGTACCGCCGCACCATCTGCCCACTGGATGCCCTCAACGTTTGGGAGACGCAGAATTCTACTGGTTTGGGCTGTGGTGTTTGCTGTAACGTCGTATGATGCAAAGTTGCTTCCAGTGAAGAAATGCATACTGCCATTAATCATGGCGGGGTACTGGATATTGCCGGCAATTGCCTTGCTCATATTGAATGAGATTGGCTGGCTTGCTCTGTTGACCGTAGTATATACAATTGCCACAAGGAACACGATGAAGGTCAGTACTATTGCTGGAATTAGTATCTTTTTATTGATCATGATCGCAAGGCATCCTTTACTTTTCTGAGATAGGCATCGTCAACATCGGTCTTGCCCGAGCCACTGGGGCAGTTCCTATCTATCTCCTCGTGTGAATGAACGCCCTCTGCCCCGTTGCTCGCTGGACTCTTCACTACTCCCTCCAGGGGTATGTCAAATCTCTCCATGAGGTACTTTGTGGTGGCAACCACCGCTTGGAACTGCTCTGGTCTCCTTGTCGGACCCTGGGCGCCAAAGTCGCTTGGACCACCTTCAATTTCAATGCCAATAGCGTAGTCGTTGGCACAAACCGCATGCAAAGCCCGGCTAGTTAAGCTGTTTGTTAGCTGGTATGTCTTTCCATCTTTTAGGATGCCAAGCTGAACCGAACAACCAGCTGACCCGCAGGACGCATTACCTCGAAGCGCATTTATTAGGAAGCGAACCCCCTGGCCTTCGGGTGCATTGCCGCCCCACCAGTGCAGCACGATAGCTGTCGGCTTAATTCGACCCGTGGTTGGCAGGCGGGGTCGGTACTGGAGGATGTCGGCATCCCCTACCTCGTCACAGTCTGCGGCTCCCGAAACGTTTGACGGGGTGCGTACCGGCCCCGGTTTGGCGTCCTGGTCTGGTGCCCATGAATAAATTAGGTCGTCCCCGCTACCGTCGGCCATGCGCATTGTTGCGCCAATCGCTTCAAATGCTTTAGGTGGCAAGCCAGAAACACGGCCCTTGTACTCCCTTGGTGTACCATCTTGGGGGTTTGTCCAGCCCTGCTTTGGGTCATTGTTGGGCGCGGTGTCAACTCCGGTCCAAGGCCCCGGTCCGCTTTCCAGAATTGCCGCAATGATGCTTTTTTTAGTGCGCGGATTTGTAACTAGTACTCGCCGCGGTTTCGCGGCGTACCAGTTTACAGTTTCAGGACCTGGAGACACGCTAGTGCCGTTCCAATTCCACTTCACATAACGCCAGCGCATCGTAATGTAGTAGTCACGGTACTCCTGGCCCAGGGAGGCAAATTGATGAAAGGTGACGCGCCCGCCAGTACTGGGAACTTGGCCAGACGCGTTTATGGACTCCTCTAGCCCTACCCCGCCCTTAGTTGCGGGAAGCTTGTGTCCTTCCAGTTCGGCCGTTCCACTACCCAGGCAACTCTCTATGCTTTCCAGATCCGCATTTGAATAGTAGGGGTAATCCTGGTAGTTGGCTTTCCGGTCAATATCATTGGCAGCCAATGCAGGTGAAGGGATTAGCATCAAGACTGCCAGCACCGTCAAAAGAATGCGCATCAGTGGTTAATCTCCAGGTGAAGGTGGTTGCAAGTGTCACCAAACTGGTCGATGCCTCGAGGTAGTTGTACTGTGGTACCGCATTGGATTTGCCCCCACCCCGATGGCCGTGGCAGTAGCGGAGATATCTCTTTCATTAGCGCAATATCCTTTGGCGTTCTACCAAGTCCGGAATTGGCTATTGGGTTACCATCCAATCCGGTGATATCAATAGCTTCTCCGGTTGAATGCGCCGAGTCGCTGTCTGTCGGGCGAATCATGGAAGATATGTTGAAGGTGTGGTTCTTGCCCATTGTGGCGATGATTTGCAGCAGCTTCGAATGTAATTTTACGCCCGATGGCCCCACGCTGCCGTTGGCCATTGCCTGCATGTCGGCCTGCGCGTTGGTGCCTATCAAGTGAATTCTGGAGTTATCAAGAATTTGTTGTGCCAGTTCTCTGTCAGATCCGGTAACTAGTTCGCCAGCTGCGCCGCCCCCGCCAGCGTCTCCGCCCCCGCCAGCGCCCGCTATACCTACATCGGCACAGGCCTCATCCTCATCATTCAGTTGGCAGAGCAGACCATTGGCAACCTGCGTGTCAATTGAGCCCATGTTGCAGTCCGGTTTGCCGTCTCCGTTTAGGTCTGGATCCTTGCCCTCACTAAGTTGCCGGTTAAATTCCGCAATGCGGGCATCAACCTCTACTTTTGACATATCTTCAAAGGCCGGCGTATTCACTATCTCAGCCGCGCTACATCCATACATCTTTACACCGTACGTGTTTTCGTTTGATGTTGCAGCCCAAGCGGGTGGCGTCATCAGTGCGCCTAGCCATCCAAGTGCGCGCGTATCCATCCTGGCCAGCATTGACAAGGTTTCGCCTCCCGACGAGAACGCCGAAGCCAATTGTTGGTAGTTGGCCGGCGATACTGTAATGAGTCTTGCAAACAGTGAGTTGGAATTTTCTAAGGATGCAATTTTTGACCAAGTACTTTGGCTTTGCGCTTCTGTGGCGTTTTCAAGGGCAACTCGGCTGTTTAGCTCGCTAGTCTCGCCGTCAGAAAGTGGTCTACCGCCAACCGTCTGGCTGATGGCCTCGGCCGAAACCGCACCACCGCCATCCTCACAATTAAACAGCTGCCCGGCAACTTCCTCTGACGCGCACGCCGGGGCGCCGCCAAAGAACTCAACCAGCTTGGCAATTACGCCAGCAAAAATCGAATTGAGATCCGTCCCGGTGATGGTTCCAAATACCCATGAAACACCTCCGACTGCAATATTTGTAATGAAACCAAGCACCGAGTTAAAGGCGTTGAGGAGGTCGCCGATAATCGGAAAATTGGAAGCGTCCGCTATGGGACCGATAATCCTACCAAAGGTCCCTTTGTAAAACTCGCTGATGTTTGATGCCCGGCTATCTTCGCTATTGACCATCATATTGGGAGTAACTTTGGCGTAATTGGGATCTTCGCCGGCGGCGTGCACTGTTGGCAGAATGCTCTTGGCAAGTACCGGCGACTGCTTTGTAACCACCTCATGGTAGCCGTCGCCTTGTTCAATACCGTTATGCATGTCCATGACCGCATTGACTTCCTCGCCCGCTACCTTCTCACCCGCTTTCAAATTGTCGGTAATGGTGGCCAAAGTGAAGTATGAGAGAGCATACTCGGATGCCCTGGTGACCGCCACTAATCGCTGTAGGCCGCCGTCACCAAGTAGTGCTTCTATTGCCCTAGCAGTATTGATAATGTCGACGAAGTTTACCAATGGAATCAACTTACTGGTGAATTTTTTTGCAAACTCACCCGCCGGCTTCTCAGTCTTAGGCTTATCCTCGTCCGCAATCTCCTTCTCGGTGTCCTCGAGGGCTTTTTCATGGTCGGGATCAATGCTCGGTTCTATCTTATTTCTACTGTCGTTTAGGTTTTGGGTTGGTGGACACTGACCCTGCAGTAAACAACGGATGAACGAGCCGTTTAATTGCTTAGCACCGGTTGCCCTGTTCCATCTCGATCGAACTTTTTCATCGGCTTTTTCCCGTGTTGCCTCAAAAAAGCGCCACTTGGTGATGCCAAGACGCTCATATGCCCATTTCCGATGCACATATCTCTTAACAACGTTGTGGCGCCTTGTTACCTCCGACACATCGTTATTGAAGGCAATGCGCGCTTCACGGTTGCTGTTAAATACCTCAAGCACGCGGGCATCAATCGCTTCAAAATATGCGGCGTTTACCCCTCCCGGGCTGTTAAGACCTCTCATTACGTCCTTAAAATCCAGGTCTTGGCCATTCATGGATATTTTGGTCAGCCGGCCTTGGCTGTCGGTTGCATATACATATCCCTTTTTTTCGGCCATTTCTTCGAGAAAATTGTTGCTTTTCATGTCCCGGTACCATTGCGTAAAGGGGTGGTCACTGCTCCAGCCTCGGGCAACAAAGTAGCGCTCAGCTCCGCCGCCGTCCTTTCCGGCTGCCTCAACTGCAATAAGGGTGCGGACAAACCTGTCGCTGCGGCGGTCAAACATGTACGCCAGCCGCTTCATGCGCACCTTATCGATGTTCTCTTTCATGAAGATCAGTTTGTAGGGAGCCAGGAATGCAAAGAATGCGCTGAGCAGCAGGGAAATAATTGAAACGCCGGCTCCGCCAATCAGAACCATTTTCCGGCGGCGGATAAGTGCACTGGCAATAGTTCCGGCTGCTCGCTGTGCTAATGGTTTTCGCTTTTGTGGCGGCTCATCGCTATTTAAACCTGATGATTGCTTGGGGTGCCTCTTTGCTACCGTATTTGTGGCCGCCGCATCGGCCGACGGACCCCCGGGAATACGCTCTAACTGCTCGGCCGGCGTCTTAAACTTTCCCTGGGCGGCATCTTCTTGGTCCTGCCGGGCAACATCATATGCATCGGCGCGCTCGGCCGCTACACTGTCGTCACTATACTCCTCGGGCAATCGTGCCATATAACAAGCATAACCTTTTTATTGGGACAGGCAAATACCTACTGCGGGGGTTGTTGCGGGCCGATTGGCGTTTCGGGAGGAAGTGGGTATTCTGGCTGCAATGTCTGCGCCGACGGCTGCTGCGTTGCCAGTGACGGTGGTGCGGCGGTTACGGGTTGCGTAACTGGCTCTACTGCAGGCGCGGATGTTTCTGGCACTCCAACTTGCTCCTGCGCCGTCGCCAACTGCTCGGCCTGGTATTGTACCGCTGCCTGTTCGGCGGCTTTCTGTTGCGGGCTCGTGGAAATAAGTTGGGATTCGGTTTGTGAGGCCAGAATACGGATAACAACGTGGTTCATGCCGGCAAAGAACAAACCTTCGCCCACGGGGAATGTGGTCAGCCGGGCTTTCTCTTCCGATGTAAGTTTGAAGGTCTCCCCTACTATGTCCACCGAACTCGGCGCTTGCTTTAACAGTAGTTGCAGTGACGAGTTACTGACCACCGCACGGCCCATCCGCGAGCTTAGGAAGTCGTCAACGTCCTGCGAGATGGTAGTCAGCCCCAGCCAGTACTTGCGCGCCCGTTTGGCGATGCTGAACATGAAGTTGGCCGAATCTTCGTACTTCATTAACTGCCACGCCTCGTCGACAATCAGAATACGCTTGCGGCGGTCGGTCTTAACCTTGTTCCAGATGTAATTAAGGACGATATACATGCCTACCGGCCGCAGTTCATCTTCTAGGTCGCGGATGTTGAAGACCACAAACTTGTTATACAGGTCAACGTTGGATTGCTCGCTGAAGATGCCGGCAAATGTTCCACTGGTAAACTTCCGGATACGCGCCGCCAGTGAAGGG
>CBDTXE010000015.1:0-15507 GCA_965364395.1 uncultured bacterium
CCCCGACAACCGCCGGGGCTACCTGCCCGCCGGTTTTACGCCCAAGGAGAACCCTTTCTACTATGCCCTCCCCTATAGCGATTTTGCAGATGGCCGCCGCAAGTCCGACGCCCTCCAAAACTGCCCAGCCACCGGAGCCGTTACCGACCGCATCTCCACCTGCAAGAACCGGTGGATCCGCATTACGTATAAGGGAAAGGCCGCCTACGCCCAGTGGGAAGACGTCGGCCCGGTCAACGAAAATGACTCAAGATATGTCTTTGGCTCGGCAAAGCCAAAAAGTACATTTAATAACCATGCCGGACTGGACGTGTCCCCGGCCGTTAGGGATTTCCTGGGCCTGTCCGATCTCAGCCGGACTGATTGGCAGTTTGTGGATGCCGCCGCTGTTCCCCAAGGGCCATGGAAGTCGATCGTGACCACCTCTCAAATTTACTGGCAGTAGCTGGCACTTGACTAAACACAAGAAATAAGATATAATTACACATTATGTTTTCAGGTAAAAAGTTTCGACGCGGCGTAATTGCCGGAATCATCACCATGGCCCTGACAGCGGGCTTTGTCTATGTCCAAAGCACCCAGCGCTTCACCGAGGCGAGGTGTGCTGCTGGCGCGTACCTGACCAAGGCGGACGGCGTATCCGACATGGCCGCCGAGGCGGACTTGCACGATGCCACGCTGGGCTCCATGACCATGGATCCGGTGTCGTCCACCGCATATGGCCCTAATCTGATCAAGAACGGTTCCGCGGAAGCGGTTGCCGACGGCAAGCCCGACAATTGGGATTCGTTTGGTTCTGGAGCCAATTCCGCCCAGTACAGCATCGTGCCCGGACGGAGCGGTGCCAACGCCGTCCGCACTACTATTACGGGTTACAAGGATGGCGACGGGCACTGGTTTGCCCTACCGCTAGACGTCACTCCGGGCGCCTACTTTGAGTACGAGGACTACTATAAGTCCGATATCCAAACGCGCGCCGTTCTACAGCTGATTGACGCAAGCGGCAACTTCAGCTTTGTAAACCTGGCCAACGCCCCGGCTACCGCCAATTGGAGCGTCTACCGCGTGAAGTTTTTTGTGCCTAACGGTACCGCAAAGGTGGTGGTGTACCACAACTTGACCGGCAACGGCACACTAGATATTGACGACACGTCGCTCAAGACGGCGCGTGTGGGCCAGTTCAGCCAGCCGATGGTCAGCGTCACCTTTGATGACGGCTGGAAGAGCATCCATAACAAAGCGCTGCCGGTTCTTAACAAGCACCAAGTCCCGTCAACCCAATACTTGGTTTCCGGATACTTGGGCATGCCCGGGTATATGACTGCCAAGGACATCTTGGAAATGCGCCGCAGCGGCCACGAAGTAGGATCGCACACCATTTCCCACGTGGACCTGACTACGCTAGGCGGCAGCCGCCTGGACAGCGAGCTCAAGACGTCCAAGAAGGATCTGTCGCACTGCTTTGGCGAAATCCGCAGCATCGCCGTCCCCTATGGCGCTTATAACGACGCATCTGTCAAAGCCGTCCAGAAGCACTATGATATTGGCCGGTCAACCGATACCGGGTTTAATACGGCCGATACTCTTCAGCCGTATGCCCTCAAGGTCCAGAACGTGGACCAGGACACTTCTCCTGAGCAGATCCGCCAATGGTTGGAGTCGGCCAAGGCCAACAAAACCTGGCTTATCCTGGTGTACCACCAGATTGACGAATCCAGCTCCTATAGCCGTAGTAGCGCCCAATTGGACGCCGACCTACAAGCGGTCAAGCAAAGCGGCATCAAAGCGGTAACGATTTCAGACGGCTACAACCTAGCCTCCCAATCTGTAAGCAAATAAGATAACCATAAAAACTTCTTGACAAAAAGTCAAGAATACGGTATAGTACTACCATCAACTAAAGAGTTGAGGAGGGGAACGCATCGCACAGGCGGTGCACCCTCCTCTTTTGTGTGTTATGACCAACGTAGTAGTGACCAAATATGGTGAGACTCCTCTGGATCCCGAACTGGCCCAGCCAATCTTTGAGCCGGCGCCCCTTCCTTTCCTACAGGAACCCGAGTTGCCCCGGCAGCGCATCACCCGCAACCGGCGGCGTAAGCTGGCGCTGGTCATCCCTGCCCACAATGAGCAGATGGTGCTGGCCCATACTATCCGGAGCGCCAAGCGCGCCGGCATGTCGGCCAAGGACATCTATGTGGTCAGCGACCGCTCAACCGACGCTACCGTGGCGATTGCCACCGCCCATCTGGGCGAGGACAACGTCCTGGCCTCCCAAGGCCCAGGTAAGGCCAACGCGGTCAGCCACGCCCTGGACTACTTTGATATCCAGAAGCGTTACCTCTGGGTTCACTTTGCCGATGCCGACAGCGTCTTTGGCCAAACCTACTTCAGCGAGCTGAAGAAGCGCCTGGACCGCCGCTACGCCGCCGCAACCGGCCATATCCAAAGCCTCCATGGCGGCTGGATCTCCCGTTACCGCGTGTATGAATACACCATCGGCCTGGAAATCCTCCGGCGCATCCAAAGCTTCTTTGGTGTCATCCCGGTTATCCCGGGTCCGACCTCAATCTTTAAGACCGATATCCTGGACCGGCTGGATTTCCACGTGGAGTCCCTGACTGAAGACATGGATATCACCCTGCAGATCCATCGCCAGAAACTCGGCAAGATCCTGTACGTTCCCCAGGCCAAGACCTATACCCAGGACCCTAAGGACCTAAAGGATTACATTACCCAGATTTCCCGCTGGTATCGCGGCAACTTCCAAGGTATGCGGCGACACAAGATCGGCCTGAAGGCCCAGCGCATCGACGCCTACTTCTCATACGTCATGTTTGAGCAGTGGATCTACCTGGCCGAGCTGATGGCCATACCAGCCATTGCTTGGTTTAGCCAAAGCTACCTGGCCTTGGCCGTGGCCTTCCTGACCGACCTGGTCACATTCTTTGCCTTCACTGCCTGGGCGGCCGCCCTGAACCGGCGCCCCGACGTGCTTGGCGCATTCCCTTTGTTCTATCTGTTACGGTTCATTAACCTGTATGTGTTTGTCAAGGCATGGTACGAGGTGATCATCCTTCGGCGCTTCCAGAACGCACCGCCGGGCTGGAATACTGAAGGCCGCCGATACCATATCGCGGCAGACGCATTAAGCAAGTAAGAAAGGAGTTACGAATGAGTGGCATTGGAAAAGGCGCTGCCCCGGTTATACCGGCAGCTGCTACCACCGGCGCAGTTACTGCGACTACTCTGCCTGTAACCGGCCCCAACACCATCCTGGAAGTAGCGATGATCGCTGCTGCCGGCCTGGCCATCTGGACCGTCGTTTACGTCGGCATCACCAAGCTCCAGCGGAGCTAAGATGAAGCGCATTACCACAGTTCTCGGAGGATTGTTTTTAGCAGCCTTCGTCCTGTATCACTTCTATGTGACAGGTAGCGTACTCATCAGCGTTATCGCTAGGTGACCAATATTCCCCGGCTTCCAAGCCGGGGTTTTTGGTTTCAAAAGAAGTAGCGCGCCAGGCTGGCACCACTGCAAGCGGCGCGGTAATACCACGGGCGGGCGTCCCAAGTCTGCCTGGTTACACGTACGGATTCCGCCAGGTCTTCTTGGAATTGCGACTTCAGTTCACCTGCTAGCCGGCGGTCATCGGCTACCATATTAAACTCCTGGTCGTGGAAGTAAGAGCGGAAATTCATGTTGGCCGAACCAATAACCGCGTACCGGCCATCCACCAGCATCTGCTTGGCGTGAATTTTGGTTGGTTGGTACTCATAGATCTCAACTCCGGCGTCAAGGAGATGCGGATATGGCCGGCACCCAGACATCTGGGCTATCCGGTGCGTGGCATACGGCCCGTTAACCATCAGGCGCACCCTGACGTGGCGGCGCGCCGCCTCCATCAGCCGCTGGCGGATGAGGCGGTTGGGTCCAAAGTAGGCGGTGACAATATCAATGCTCTTATCGGCGCTGTCAATCATGGCGGCGTGCAGTTTACCGGCGTCCGACAGTCCGCCTCCGGCCGGGCTGTTAACGGAGGCCAATTTCAATGTGTTGGCGGTGGTGGCTACGGTCTTGGCGGCCGGTGGGATGCGCAGAGGCAAGACGCTGAACTGCTGCCAGCTCTGGCGGAAGGCCGCCGTCATCTCGGCTACGGCCGGGCCGGTAACACGGAAATGGGTGTCCCGCCAGGCCGCGGGGTATCCAGGCGTTGGCTTTGACCAGAAATCGGCGATGCCAAATCCGCCGGTAAAGCCTACCGTGCCGTCGATAAGCAGCAGCTTCTTGTGCAGGCGGCGGTTGTAATCCCAAAACCTTGAAATCCGCAGCGGGCGGAACCAGACAAATTCGGCGCCGGCCAGCTGCAGCGCGGACACCTGCGCCTCGCTGGCGTCTGAGCCGTGGTGGTCGGCCAGAATTTTGACAGTCACTCCCTGTTCTGCCTTGGCCAGGAGTAGTTCATAAAAGCGGTCAAAGGTATCCCCAGGAACCATGCAGTAGTGGGCCAGCAGTATGGAGTGCCGTGCGCGGCGGATGGCGGTCAGCATCCGACCGTACGCATCGGTGTGCGTGGATAAGGCCTCTATCCCGTTGCCGGTCGAGTAGGTTAGTCCGTCTAAATACTCTGTGTCGTTCACGTATTCTAAATGATGAAAGCTTATGCTCGGCATGTCAATTTTGTCCGCGGCCAAAGTGGGTATCCGCTGCCGTTCCGGTGACCCCTCAGTTGGTTAATTAGCACAACATGTCTCGGATTACAGGCGCTTGGTTAAGCGCCATTTGGCGTGTCAAATGCGTCAAAAGTCTGTAACTATGCCCTATTGACCGCCCATGGCGCCTTTGTTAGCCTACCCACTTGTGTCACCGTGGGGTGGGTTTACTGGGCAGCTTAGCTGGCTGGCGCGGCGCGGCACAAACCATTAATTAAGAGGAGATCTATGCGTAGATTAGCTCTTTTCCTGCTTGCCGCCGCAGCAGGCACCGGGTTGTTGTCCGGTGGTGCCCAGGCCGCCGAGGCCGAAGCTGGCGACCCACAAAAACATACGGTAGCTGCCGGCGAATCGCTATCAGCCATCGCCCAAAGCTACAAACAAGAATCGTGGCGGCCAATTTGGAACGCCAATCCAGAACTAAATAACCCCGACGTAATTTCTGTTGGCCAAATCCTGGTAGTCCCCCAGCAACCGGTACAGGAGCGCCCGTTGCCGGCAGGCTACGGCGAAGTGGCTCCTTCAGCTCCGGCGGCCGTGCATGTAGCGCCCCGGACCGCCCAAGGCTACAAGACTTACCAGAGCGCTCCGCGCCCCAAGGCCTCCCCGGCCGCCAGCGGCGACCTGTTTAACCGCATCCGCGTGCGCGAATCGGGTAACAACTACCAGGCCAATACCGGCAACGGCTACTACGGTGCCTACCAGTACGATATGGCTACTTGGAATAACTACGGCGGCTATGCCCGCGCCGACTTGGCTCCACCGGGCGTCCAGGATGCCAAAGCCCAGGACACTTTTGCCCGTCGTGGGTGTAGTCCCTGGCCCAATACCTGCTTCTAGCCGTCGCTGAGTACGGAGGTTCCTTGCACGGCTGTGGGCCGGAATTTGACCCACAGCCAGGCAAGGACTCCAAAGACAAGCCCCAAGCCGGTAATAGAGGCGCGCATTACCAGCGTGGCCGCCACCGCTACGGCGCCGCTCTGGCCAACCAGTAAGAGCAGGCCGATGGCGCTTTGTTCACTGGCTCCAACGCCACCCGGCAAAAATGATAAGAAAGACACGATGACTGGCAGAGTGTACAACAAGGCGGCGTGGAACAAGTTGATGCTGCCTCCCAGCCCGGCGACGCTATGCCAAGCGATGGCGACACCTATGATCTCTATGGCAACCGACATGGCCATGATGACCCAGAAAGGGCGGCCGCGGAGAAGTTCTTGGTTGCGTTCGCTGAAACGCCGAAGTTTGCTGCGGCTGATCTGCACAAACGGCAATGCGTTCAGTACCCTAGTGATTTCCGCTAGGTAGCCTTTGCGGATAGTCCAGACCCCGATGGCCACTAGTACCAGCAGGATCAATGCTGGCAGCCGCTGGTAACCCAGCGCGATGGTGGCAATCACGGCCACGGCGGCCAGCCCGATGCCTTCAAAGATTCCCTGGGCAGTGAACGTTGGCACCGATTTTGCCATTGGCACGCCGCGGTATGTTTCCATCGCCTTGGAACGGTATAGCTCCCCTGCCGGTAGCAGGGTAACCGGTTGGGCGGCCATATAGATCAAGCCGACGATGTCTGGCGGTTGGCTGATTTTCAGTACTTTGAGCATGTACCAGAAACGGATGGCTTTGGTGGCATAGAAGGCCGTACTCAGTCCCAGTAGGATCATTATGGTGCTGGCGTGCAGCTGCGACAGTGCGCGGAAAACCTCCGGCCATGGAGCCAGACGAGCAATAATGGTCAGCAGTATCAAGCTGACCACCAAGGGTAGCAGTTTGCGGGCGGTTTTCATCTAACAACTATTATATTGCCGACGCTGAGGTTATGCGAGCGGACGCGGCGGATAATCGTATATGTATAGGTGCTGGGCCAAGTGCCCGGGCGGTGCGATGCGCAAGGTCTGGTTGGCCTGGCGGTTGGGTAGCGGGAAGTCGCAGGAGACCAAGCGTAGTCCGTTTGCTTGTCGGTGCAGCTGGCCTTCCAGCAGCCGCATGGTGTAGGGGTTCAGATATGTAAACACGGTTCCCGGGCGGCTTAGATCGGCGGCCTCCAGGTTGCGCCGGACTATGCGTGCCCGGCTACCAAACCGCCGTAGCCGCAGGCGGGCGGCAAAGGCCACCACCGGGTTGATTTCAAATCCGGTAGCGCTAAGGCCGGGATATTGGGACAGCATAGCGGCCAATATGCGGCCATCACCGCAGCCAAGGTCATAGAAAGGCCGCGAACGGTCAATTGACTCTCCCAGGGCTGCAACAACGTGGCTGACAGCCCGCCGGCGGAGCGGAACATAGCCAATCCGTACGGGCGAGGCCTGATATGTCCCAAACACCACCAGTGACACTAGTGCCGCCAGAAGGATAATCAGGAGTGCAACATATATTACCGCGGCCAGCATGGCTTAAAGTTTACAGGCGCTTTGGCACGTTTGGTATACTAGGCTGCATGAACAGTAGGTTAATCGGAATCGTCGGGATGGTGGCCTTGGTGGCGGGCGTTGCATCGGCGGCCGTCTGGGTCAACCGCCCCTCGGGTGACAGCCAGGGCGCGTCGCGTACGACAGGCCCGGCCAGTGCCTCTCAGTCGCAGTCACCATCCCCTGCCACACCAAACCCTAACCCCCAAGGAGAATCTATGCAGCTGCAATCTACAGATGAAGTCGTTGGTACCGGCGCGGAAGCCGTGGCCGGCAAGTCAGTCACCGTACACTATACCGGCACCCTAACCAACGGCACCAAGTTTGATAGCTCTCGCGACCGCAACCAGCCGTTTTCATTCACGCTGGGCGCCGGCGAGGTCATCAAGGGCTGGGACCAAGGCGTTGCCGGCATGAAAGTTGGCGGCAAGCGCAAGCTGGTCATACCGCCAGAGCTGGGGTACGGTAGCAATCCGGCCGGTTCTATTCCCCCTAATTCAACCCTCAATTTTGACGTCGAGCTACTCTCGGTTCAGTAAACTACCCGGATCTCAACCGGCATGGTGCCGGTCCCCAGGCTGTCCAGGGACCGGTAGCTGCCGCGCGACAGGTCGATTACGCGGTTGGTCCATGGCTGGGGGCCATAATCATTTACCAGGCAGACGATCTTGCGGCCGTTACGTAGGTTGGTGACTTCCAATCGCGTTCCGCGTGGAAAGCGGGTGGACGCGCAGGTTAGGGCGTCGGGCGCGCGTAGGCCCAAGGCATACCAAGAGCCGCGGCCAACTTGGTCGGGCGGCCGCACGTTGGGCGGCCGATCGGCTTGGGCGGCCCGGATATATACATCCGAATCGTAATCCGGTCCAGCTGGCGGAACCAGGTCGGCCGCCCGGGCCGCCACGCTGCCCATGTAGAGGAATAGCAGCGTGAACAGGCTGCTAAAGATGATGGCGTGTACTTTTAAGGCGCGGCGCTCGCGTTTGCGGTGCCAGTGCAACTTGGCAGCTGCGGAACGTTTTAGGAAAGCGATTTTTTCCCGCTTGGTTTTGCGCTTTGGCTTTTCCGCCTTGGCTGGTGTTTTGGCAGCCACTAGTAGCTCACCGTCTTATCGGTCGGGACAATTGAGTACCAGGTATTGCCGCGGTTGAGAGGGATGTCTTTGCCGGCATCGTCAACCAGGCGAGTGCGACTTGTGTGGCTGGACTTGTGCCAGGTGCCTGGAATTGCCAGTCCGTCCCTGAAAACGATGGCGCGTCCACTGCCGGGCGAAGCCATGCGGGTGGCCATTTCGCCAAAGCGGGTTTTGCCATAAGTGGTCGGCATATACTCGACCACAATGTTCTTGGTGGTTATCTGTTGTCCGCTGTTGCGGTCAATGTGGGGCGTGCCTGCCATGTTGCGGAAGTAACAATTGCATCCCACTTCATAACGGTAGTCGGCCTGATATCCGATATAGGAGTAACTAATGTTGATGTTGCCGTGCGGCGGACTGGCCGTAGGATTCTCTTTATCCGTGCGCGGCGACGGGGTGAAATTGGCGGGTCCGGCAAACCCCAGCTTGCGCTTGAGGCTGTCCAGCAGGTTGGCGCTGGTGTAGGCGTTATGGGGCGCCCGGCGGTCGCCGGTGCGGTAAAAGTGGGCACTGTGGTTGAACTGGTTCATGTCCTTCATGCCGGTGGGGGCTATCAGGTCAAGCGCTTCCACGTTGCCTCCCACATGGGCGACCGGCGCGTTAAATTCCAGCGCCCAGTCAACATGGAAGCTGCGCAGCGACCTGACCGGTCCGATCTCCTTGGGGCGGTGCTCTAGGAATAAGGCTAGGAATCGCGTTATGCCGCCCTCGGAGACGGATTCATAGACTACGCCGGCCTCCCCCAAGCCCGACTGTGGGCGGGCTTCTGGGTGGTTCTCTACGACGACAGCGGATATCGATTGGTCAGCCACGGCAATAGGTACCGGCATGCCGGTGAGCAACGACTCTTTGGTAGCCGGTTTGGGTTGCTCAACTGTCTTTTTGGGAGGCTGCTTGGCCTCGACCGGCTCTTCCGCCGGCGCAAAATAAGTTAGGTACGCCCACACGCCTACGGGGATGATTACCAGTATCCCGGCAGCAATCAGTAGGCGGGTGTGATGGGTGGCAATAAAAGCTTTCAATCCGCCCTGTTTGTCTTGGGGCGTTGCCGGAGTCGCGGGTTCTGGCTGCGGCTCAGGAGTCTGTGGGGGCTGTTGTTCCATGCCGGTATTTTATCATATCGGTTATGGTACTTATCTCCTCAGGGCGGCGTCCGCGGCCGACAGCCGTCGCAAAACGGCATCCTTGCCAAGCGTAGCCAGCGTCTCAAATAGGCCAGGCGCGGCCGTCTTGCCCGTCACCGCGACGCGGACTAACCCAAAGGCTTTCCCAGCTTTAAGGTCCTTCTCCGCTACTAGCGCGCGTAATCGCGACTCCAGGTTCTCCTCGGTAAATACCGTACCTTCCAGCGTTTTTGCCACTGCCTCCAGGATGCCCTTGGCCGTAGGCGCGTCAAAGTTGCCGGTCAAAAGTTTTGCGTCCGGCGTGGGGTCTTGAAAGAAGAAAGCTGTGAGCTCCGGCAGTTCGGCCAAGAATTTCAGCCGCTCGTGCACCAGCTTCAGAACGCGGTGGCGGTACTGGTCATCATAATCCGCTGAACCTTCCGGCCAGAAAGCGGCCGCGCGTTCAGCCAGGTCTTTAGTGCTGAGTTGGCGGATATAGACACCGTTCATCCAGTTTAGCCGTTCAATATCAAAGCGGGCAGGGCTGCGCTGGATGCGCTCCAGCGTAAAGCCTTTGATGAGCTCGTCGGTGCTATAGATTTCCTGGGTCGTGCCGTCATTCCACCCTAGCGAAGCCAAAAAGTTGACCAGCGCTTCAGGTAGGTATCCCTGATGGACGTAGTCGCTGACCGCTTGGGCGCCATCGCGCTTGCTGAGTTTTTTCTTGCCATCCGGGCCCTGGATGGCTGGTAGGTGCGCATATACCGGGGGTTGCCATCCCAGTGCGGCAAATAGCAGCAGGTGCTTGGGCGTGCTGGGAAGCCACTCGTCGGCGCGCAGGACATGGGATATCGCCATGTCATGGTCGTCTATGACATTTGCCAAGTGGTAAGTCGGGTATCCGTCGGACTTGAGCGCGACAAAGTCGTCCAGTTCGGTGATGTTAACTGAAAGGGCTCCGCGGACGGCGTCGTGCCAGGCGACGGTTTCCGGAGATTCCGGAATCCTAAACCGCAGGACATGGGGCTCATCCTGGCTACGGTGGTTGCCCGGGTCCAGACAGTGCCGGTCATACTTGAAAGCTTGGCCTTTCTGTTGGGCTTCCTTGCGCAGGGCATCCAGCCGCTCAGGTTGGCACCAGCAGCGGTAGAGGCTGCCGGACTCAACTAGGCGCTGGCTCTCCCGATGGTACAGGTCTAGGCGACGGGACTGGGTTGTTGGGGGTTCATCTGGGTCCAGCGACAGCATGGACAGGCTTTCTAGGATCTGGTCGGTGGCGCCCTCTACGTAGCGGCTGCGGTCGGTATCCTCAATGCGCAGGAGAAAGGCTCCCTGGTTATGGCGCGCCCACAGCCAGTTATGCAGCGCGGAACGTATGCCGCCGATGTGCAGGAAGCCCGTTGGGCTGGGCGCAAACCTCACGCGGACAGGTGTGGTTGTGTGGTTGGTCATGAGAAAAGCCTCTGCTTAAAGGCCAAGGGCTGACGGATCAGCCTCTGACCACTCCCCTCCGCTCCGGACGTACAGCTTAATTCGATGGGCGGTTTCCGAGGGGTCATAGATCGTTTCCATACGATTTGCGACGCCGGGACGGTGGCTGTAGTGGCTTTTACGGTCAATGATTGCGGGGCCGGTTATCCGCTCAAGCCTCAGCTCTCGGCCGCCTTGCGAAAATTCCACAAAATCAACCCGCTCCGTCAGATCGGGGCGGTCTTCCAGGGCACGGGAATCTTTTCCGTGCCGGTCAATGCCTAGTTTCACCTCTATGCTGTCTACCAGGCGCTCCCATGAGGCGTCATTCATGCGGGATTACAATCCGTAGGCTATCTTTAATATCTGCTCACGGCTGAGTTTAGCCGTTCCGCTGATAGTATACCAGACGCCATGGTTTACCCATCCGGCCTGGTCGTTGAACAAGTAAATGGTCAGGCCTTGCCCCTGGACTGCCAAATAGTTGTCGCTCTGCTTGGTGATGTAGTTCTCCCTGAGGGAGTGCGAATCCCAGTTGGTACGCCGCTGGCTGATGGTCAGGGGGTGCTCGGCGCTGGGAGACTGGAAAGACAGTACCAGCTGGCCGTCGCTGACCGTTGCCGGCCCTGTCTGGCGGTAGCTGGATGGCACATAGGTGGGCAGGCTGGCATCAATGCCCGCCTTGGCGGCTGCCGAACGGAAGGCTAGCTTGGGCGAGTTTTGGAGCCAGACAAAACCCGCCATGAGAGCAATGGCTGCCAATGCGGCGGCAATGCGGGTAATGCCGGGAGGCGTAGCCGGCTTGGCAGCGGCCATGGCTTGCTGCAGTTGGGGCGAGCTGGGTCCGGTCGGCATATCAGGCTGCGTGGGGGCCATTGCCTGCAGGGATTCAATTTGGGTGGCCACGGCGTTGGGAAGCTCGGGCACCGGAGCTGCTTTGGTGGCTGGGTTTTGCGGGAAGCGCGGCATTAGCGGCGAGCGCGCCGGCGAAGCCGCATCTGGCCGGGATGCCGGCGAGGGGCTAGCGGCGGGCATGGGCGTCGCCCGTGGCTTGGCTATTGGGGACGACACTTTAACGGAGGTAATGACGGGTGGCGCAGCTGCTATAGGGGCGGCTACTACCGGCGCAGCCGGCTGCCGCAAGTCCAAGGCGCCAGCTGGCACTGGTTTGGGCGGAGTTGTCGGCGCCGCTGGAGGCGCAGCCACCGCTGCGGGCGCCAGGGGCGTTGCCGGAGCCGCCGGCTTGATATCGGACATGGCACGCGGCGACGGTCCGCCAGCCATCTTGGCCCCGCAGCTACTACAAAACCGCTTGCCGCTGATCATTACAAATCCTGTTTTACCACAGGCCTGACACTGCATCGCTACATTCCGCCTTATAGCGCTTATGTTACATTATTGCGGCGCAGATTGCTAGCGCTGCGCACCGTCCTTGGTCCGGTAAACGGCCCACATAAACCGTGGGATGGCCAGCTGCCTGCCAAGGCGCTTTGGTTCCAGTATCAGCCGCCACAGCCATTCCATGCCCAGGCGCCTCCAGGCTTCCGGTGCGCGCTTGCGCGAACCGCCAAAACTATCGTAGTCAAATGTCCCGCCTTCGCCAATCAATACGCCGCGCTTCAATAGTGGCATTAGCGCCGCGATTAGCTTTTCCTGCAAGGGAAAGCCCATGCCAATTAGAATAACGTCGGCGCCGGCCTTGTTTATGTCGGCGGCAAGGTCCGTTGGCGATACGGTTCCGGTGCCCAGGGCACTTTCCAGTCGGCGGCCGCTGAGGCCGCCGACAGCGCCCGGCCAGCTGCCGGAAATCTTCAAACTTGGGAGCCGGTGCGTAATCACCTGCGCCGTGTGGCGGATGTCGTTAGACACCGGCGAACCAACTAGGTAAACATTCTTGCCGGTCCTTGCGGCCGCTTCCAAAACTTTCCAAGTGAAAGTGGCGCCGCTGAATTTTTCCGGCACTTGCTGTGAAACGGCGGCCGGGCGTAGGACGATGGAGCCAGCTAGGCCGAGCGCCCGCCACCACGTCCGTTGGCCGCCGTAGAGAAAGGCGGTGGCCCACTGCAGTGATACCCCGTCGGGCAGCGACAGAAAACTGCCATTGAGCAGTTGCCGCACGCCGGGGTCGCGGTGGGCCTTCACCATAAACTCAACGTAAGGCTTGGTGACGTATGCCGGTCCCTTTTCTTCCGAGCGACGGACAATCATATCGGCGGCGGCCGACATCCTTAGGGCATCTATCCGCACGCCCAGAACTTGGTATGCCTTATGGCCGGAACTGCCCATACGCCTTCTCCACATACTCCTTAAACTGCTTCATAAATAGTTCCTCACTAAATTCGGCCGCCCGCTTGGTCAATACTGGAACCTGAAACTTTCCCGGATCAAAGTTCTTCATGGCAGCGGCCAGGGCGGCCGCGGTTGGCTGGTGGAAGAAGGAACCGGTCTCCCCTTCCACTACGGTTTCTGTCAGGCCGCCGCGGCCAAAAGCAATTACCGGCGTACCACTGGCCATGGCTTCAACGGGGACGATTCCAAAATCCTCCTCGTTGGGAAACACCAGCGCCTTGGCGCCGGCCACCAGCTCCCGCCGGCGCGCTTCATTCACTCGTCCGGCAAAGGTCACGGTTGGCCCCGCCAGCTTCTCCAGGCGCGCGCGGTCGGCGCCGTCGCCAACCACCGTCAGTGGCGCTTGCAGCTGATTACACGCCTCAATTGCCATATCAATCTTCTTATAGGGAGTCAGCGAACCCAGTGTTACGTAGTAGTCGCGCGGCGGATTGTCGGCCGGTGCAAACAATGACAGGTCGGCGCCGGGATAGATTACCTTATCCACCGGCTGGTGGTAGTACTTGCGGATACGGGCGGCCGTTGTCTGCGAGTTGGCCACCCAGTGGTCAACGCGCGCGGCGCTATAGTAGTCCCATAGGCGGCTGCGCGAGGTTAGCCGGTGGATGGCGGCGCGTCTCAGCGGCCCTACGTGCTGCTCATCGGCATAGCGCGGCCAGTAGTCCCATACAAAGCGCATGGGCGTGTGGCAGTAGCAGATATGGAGCGTTTCCGGGCGGGTGATGATGCCTTTGACCCAGGCGGACGAGGATGACACAACGACGTCATAGCCGGTGAAGTCCAGCTGTTCAACGGCCGTTGGAATCAGCGGCAGCAAGTACCGCGGGCGGCCGCGCAGCCACGATGGCATTCTTTGCAGCGACGACGTCCGTACCCGGGCGGCGTCCAATTTGCCCTCCGTCGTTGCCGGATTGTGTAGCAGGGTGTATACCGGGGCATCCGGGAACAGTTCAGCTAACCGGAAAAGCACGTTTTCGGCCCCACCGGCCTTGGTATTAAGCCAGTCATGCACCAACGCTACCTTCATGTTTGGTCTCCTATAACCGCGCCCGCGGCAATCCAGTATATCAGCGCCGTACTGCTGTCGGCCCAGCCATGTAGAAACAGGTTCACGATGCTAATGCCCGCCAACGCTCCCAAGAAGGCCGGTGCGGCCGGTACCCTGGATGCCAGGCCAAACAGCTGTCTTGCTACCAGTAGTTGCATCGCCAGGAACGCCAGCAGTCCGGCAATGCCAGCTTCAATCGCCAGTTGGAGATAATAGCTTTCCGGTATAAACGGCTCGTCGCCGTAAAACGACGCCGGGCCGGCCGTGCCCAATCCTTGTCCCAGCGGTTGGTCGGCGGTTTTGCGGACCCCCTCCATGAGGGCAACTTGGTGCAGCTCGGTGGAGGTCTCCTCGGGCGTGTCAATGGCCGGCCCATGCAGGACGTAGTACTGGAGTTCCGGGTCTGTTTGAAGGCGTGCGGCGGTGAGGGCGGTTCCGGTCAGAATGATGGCGGCCAGGGCGGCCGCGGCAATCAGGCGCCGGTCCCGTGGCAATGACATGATAATTGTAATGGCAAGCCCGGCGGCCAATCCCAACCAGGCGCTGCGCGAGAAGGTAAACCACATCACGGCCACTTGCGCCGGCAAGAGCAGCGGCTGCCACCAGCGCAGGCCACGGATCATTAGCGCCACGGTCAAGCAGATTGGCAGGATAAGGTAGCTGCCTAGCTGGTTGGGGCCGCCCAGCGTGGACAGGATGCGGACGCCGGTTTCTCCGGCGTGCAGGAACGGCGGTATCGTGCCGGCACCGTAGCCAAAGCGTGTTAGAAAGTCGTTGGGCAGTACCAGGATTTGGAGCAGTCCAAACGCGGACACGATGGCCGATCCGGCCAGTATGGCTGCAACTAGCTGGTTCCTGAGGCTGCGGCCCGCAACCGCTATGGCTACGGCAAAGGCCACGATGAATGCAAAATCGGTTTTGGCGCCGTATAGCGCCTCCCTCCAGCCGGGCTGGGCCGCCAAAGTGACTAGGACGGCAATTATGGCAAATGTCGCCGCGGCCAGGATGGACTTGTCATTTAGCCTTTCTCGGACACTGGGTTTGCGTAGCGCCATCCAAGCCACGCTGATCGCCGTGGCCGCCAATACTGCTTCTTTCCAGGCCTGCCAAACAGCTCGGTTACCAAAGTCGTCGCCCGCCCAGGTTGTCAAGAACGCGTGGAAGGGCATCAGCACGACGATCCCCAAGAGTCCCCAGCGCGCCACATGCATGGCCGGTGTCATTTCAGGCCCGCCAAGCTGCGCTTATATTCGTCCAGGTTGTCCAGGGCAACGCCGGCGCCCCGGAC
>CBDTXE010000016.1:0-15506 GCA_965364395.1 uncultured bacterium
TGCCGGTACGGTGTTGGCTAGCGATATTGCGGTGGCAGGCGGCAAGTATGTGGATCTGGCCGCTGCAAAGCCCTTGCAGGCTCCGGTAATAGCGGCCGCCGGTGATATGGCGTGCGATCCGCTAGATCCCGATTTCCGCGATGGCAGAGGCACTGAAGATTACTGCCGCCAGATGCATACCTCGGATTTGATCTCCGATGACAAGTGCATCCGGGCTGTATTGCCGCTTGGCGACAACGCATCGGAATGCGGGTCGGCCGAAGCTTTCGCGCGTTCCTACAATCCCTCGTGGGGCAGATTCAAGGATATTAGCTACCCGGTGGCTGGCAACCATGAATATTATGTTGGAGAAGTGATCAATGGCGTGGCAGTTGAAGGCTGCGACTCTACTCTCCAGGCGCGGCCGTATTATGCGTACTTTGGAAAACGGGCGGGCAATATCGGCGAAGGCTATTATAGTTACCAGTTGGGTGATTGGCATATGGTTGCCTTGAACTCAAATTGCGAGTTCGTGGGCGGGTGCGGCCCTGGTAGCCGGCAATATGAATGGCTGCGGGATGACTTGGATAAGCATCGCAATAGGTGTACTTTAGCCTACTACCACCACCCGGTGTTTAGCCAGGATATCACCGGAGGGTCAGCTACTTGGCAGCCGCTAGCCATGTGGCAATTACTTTATGAGCGCGGCGTTGACCTTGTGCTGAACGGCCACAGCCACAACTACCAGCGATACGCGCCAATGGACAAAAACGGCTTGCCCGACACGGCAAAAGGAATCCGCCAAATCATTGCCGGCACCGGCGGGAGGCCCCATGGACATATCGACCCCTACCGCCAGCCTGAGCCGGAGGTCGCGGAAAACTACACCTTTGGGATATTAAAACTGACGCTGCATGCGGACGGTTATGAGTGGCGGTTTGTGCCCGAGGCGGGTAAATCGTTCATTGATTATGGGTCGGCCGCCTGTCACTGACATGGTGTATTATTATTCTCAATTGGGCAGGTAGGCCCGCGTAAAGAAAACAAAAGGACTAAGCATTGACCATGCCTTCATTGCGTACGCCCGGCAAGGCGGTAATTGAGCTGGCCGCTACCGGCCTGCTAGTGCTGGTTTGCGTATGGGGGATAATTCTTTACCGCCAAGGAGCTATCGGCTCAACGGCGGCGGGGGCGGTGTTGGCCAAAGATATGCTGGTGGCCGGCGGAAAATATGTCGACTTGGCTTCCGGCCGGCCAATTTCCAGCCCGGTTATTGCTGCTGCCGGCGATATTGCCTGTGATCCCCAGGATTTGAATTTCAATGCCGGCAGGGGAACGGCCGATGAATGCCGGCAGATGGCTACGTCTGACCTAATTGTGGAGGATCCTGCCATCCGCGCCGTGCTAACCCTAGGCGATACAGTGTATGAGTGCGGTTCCCGGCCAGCATTTGAGCACTCTTATCACCCCTCATGGGGGCGGTTTAAGGATATTACGCGCCCGGTTGTTGGCAACCACGAGTACTACGACGAGAGCATTATCAACGATGTTGAAACCGACCGCTGCGACGCCGACAGGGATGCTACGCCCTACTATGATTACTTTGGAGCAGCGGCTGGCGACCGCGACAAGGGGTACTATAGTTATGACCTGGGTGACTGGCACATGATCGCCCTCAATAGCAACTGTAATAAGATTGGTGGCTGCGCGCCAGGTAGTCGCCAATACGAGTGGCTGGAAAGCGACCTGGCCAAGCATCGCAACAGATGTGTGCTGGCCTACTACCACCATCCCGTATTTAGCCAGGACATCACCGGTGGGTCGGCCACCTGGGCGGGCCTGCCGCTATGGCAACTGATGTACCGTGAGGGCGTAGATGTGGTACTTAACGGCCATAGCCACAACTACCAGCGCTACTCGCCAATGGACCTTAACGGGCTTCCCGATACGGCACGCGGGATACGCGAATTCATCGTGGGAACCGGCGGGGCGCATTACGGGCACATTGACCCATATCGCGTACCGTTTCCGGAAGTTGCAGAAAACTTTACTTTTGGTGTCGTAAAGATGACCCTACATCCAGACGGATACGAATGGCGGTTTGTACCGGAGGCCGGCAAGTCGTTTACCGATGCCGGTGCCGCCGCTTGCCATTGATGTGGTATAAAATTGGGGTGACGTGCCACGGGCGAGTGGTGAAATGGTAGACACGCTAGCCTTAGGAGCTAGTGGGGCAACCCGTGGAGGTTCGAGTCCTCTCTCGCCCACCAAGCAATAATTTAGGGCTTATAAAAGCCTTCCCGTCATAGTGCGTATGCTTTAACGTAGGTAGCATATGAAAGGAGTGAGGTGCTCTCGGAACTGAATGAGAAATGTGCGGTCTTTGCGATTTACGACCCGGGAATGGACGTGGCACGCTCCACATATTACGGGTTATATGCGCTACAGCACCGCGGGCAAGAGAGTAGCGGCATCGTCACTACCGACGGCAAACGCTTTTATCACCATCACGGCCAAGGATTAGTTGCCCACGTCTACCAGGAAGAAAATTTGGCAAAGCTGCCAGGAATTATGGCCCTTGGCCACAACCGGTATTCAACCTCAGGCGGAATAGCCGGAGCCCACTTGCAGCCGGTGTACCACCACACCGGCCTCAGTTTTGCCCATAATGGCAACCTCCCGTCGACGGCCAAGCTGACAGAGTTTTTGGAACAGCGTAGCTACGCCCATGATGGCATGAATGACTCGGAAATGATGGCCTGCGCCATCAGCCACTACCTAGCCCAAGGCGATGATTTGGCAGGAGCGGTTGAAAGATGCTACGGCCTATTTACTGGGGCTTTCAGCTGCGTGGCGATGACCAAAGACCAAATTGTGGCATTCCGCGACCGCTGCGGCATCCGGCCACTTAGCATTGCTAAAATCGAATCCGGCTGGGTGGTGGCGTCGGAAACCTGCGCTTTTGACACCATCGGCGCCGCCTTGCTGCGAGACATTCGTCCCGGAGAGATGGCGGTAATCAGTCCCGAGGGGCTTCGGTTCAAGCAGCTGGCCCAAGCTGATCCCAAACTGGATGTTTTTGAGTTTGTTTATTTTGCCCGGCCAGACAGTATGATTGCCGGCCAGCGGGTGGGTATTGTGAGGCGGGCTTTCGGCTATCAAATGGCCAAGGAGCACCCGCTTGACGCCGACGTCGTGATTCCCATGCCGGATTCGGCAATACCGGCTGCGCTGGGATACGCCCAGGAAACAGGCATCCCGTATGATTACGGGTTAATTAAGAACCGCTATATCCATCGCACTTTCATTCGCCCCAGCGAGCGGCTGCGCCAGCATGACCTGCAAATGAAACTTAACCCAGTACCGGAAGTCCTGATGGGCAAGCGGGTAGTCCTGGTGGACGATTCCATCGTCCGGGGTACTACTTTGCGCAAGGTGGTAAAGATGCTGCATGGCGCCGGCGCTAAGACCGTGTCGGTGGTTATCAGCTCGCCACCGGTCATGTACCCGGATTTCTATGGAATTGATACCCCTAAACAGGACAGCCTGGTGGCGGCCAATAAGTCGGTTGAAGATATCAGGGAAGAGCTCGGCTGCGACTACTTGGGGTACCTGTCCCTGGAGGGGATGTTGGAGGCAACCGGGCTTCCGCCAGCCGAGCTGTCCACATCTTGCTTTACCGGGGAGTACCCAATCGACATTCTGGAACGCGCCCAGGAAGTCCGCCATCCCGCCCATGCCTGACATTTTCGCTTACGGCTGCTACAATCATCCAATATGAAATCTGAAGTTACCAAACGTACCGACACCCAAGTTACGCTCCTAATAACGGCCGATGAAACCGAGATTAAGCATGCCCTGGAGCACACTTATGACAAATACCGCCCCCAAGTGAAGGCGGCTGGGTTCCGTCCAGGCAAGGCGCCTGACCATATAGTGGCGCGAGAGGTCGGAGACGCCACAATTCAGAGCGAGACCATCGAACATGTCATGAGCCACTCGTACGGCGATGCGGTTTCCGCGGAAAAACTGGCTGCAATTGCCCGGCCAAAAGTGGATATTAAGAAATGGGTACCATATACGGTACTGGAATTTGAAGCCGTAGTTGACGTAGTTCCTCCGGTGGCGCTACCCGATTACAAAAAGATCAGGAAATCGCTGAAACCCTCTAAAATTGAACAATCCCAGATTGATGAAGTTGTCGATGACCTGCGGCGGCGCGTCGCAAAGCGTGTACCGGCGCTGCGGAAGGCCGAGGTGGGCGATGAAGTCAAGCTGGATTTTGACGGCTTTAAGGATGGCCAAGCGGTCACGGGGGCGAGTAGCAAAGGATATACCTTAAAACTAGGGTCAAGCACCTTTATCCCGGGATTCGAGGACAACCTGGTAGGCATGGGTGTGGGCGATGAAAAATCATTCAGCGTCAAATTCCCGGATGACTACCATGAAAAATCACTGGCGGGGCAGCCTGTAGAGTTCAGAGTCAAAGTCCACGAAGTGACTGCCTTGGACTTGCCGGAAATAAATGACAGCTTTGCCAGTGAAGTTGGACCCTTCAAGACCGTCGCCGAGTTAAGGGCAGACATTGAAGACCAGCTAAAGGTTGAAGCGGAAGAAACCGCCAAGCGCCAGTATGAGAACGAGCTGCTGGATGAGATTGTTAGTAAGGCCAAACTGACTGTGCCGGACGCCCTGGTGCGGCAACAGTTGGACCGCCTTAAATCGGAGCTGGCGCAGCGCCTGGCGGGAAGCGGCTTGTCGCTGGACCAATACCTTGACTCTCAGAAAAAAAGCACAGCCGATTTAGACAAAGAGCTGTTACCGGAGGCTGAAAAGCGGGTTCGGCTGGCGCTGGTAATGGGACAGGTGGCCAAGGATGAAAACCTGACAGTTGGCGCCGAAGAGATCGATGACGAGATTGCCAAGCTGCGGCAGCGGTATACCGACCCAAGCATGCAGCAGGAGCTGTCCGGCGACCAAGTGAAAGAGGACATATACAACCATCTGATGGCTAGCAAGGTGGTCAATACATTGGTTGACTACGCCAAAAAGTAATTAGCACTCTGGACAGCCGAGTGCCAATTCCAGTATAGTACGCATAAAATACGTGCTGGAGGAATATACATGACCGACGATACATATCGCAACCAAATTCTGGTTCCAACCGTCCTGGAGAAGACCCATTTGGGTGAACGCGCGTATGATATATATTCGCGCCTACTGAAAGACCGGATTATTTTTCTGGGTACAGGAATAGACGATACAGTGGCCAACCTGATAATTGCCCAGTTGATCCATCTGGAAAACGAGGATCCCAAGAAAGACATCACCATGTATATCAACTCGCCCGGTGGATCGGTGTATGCCGGCCTGGCGATGCTGGATACCATGAATTACATCAAGCCTGATGTTTCCACGGTGGCCGTAGGCATGGCCGCCAGCATGGGCGCGATTTTGCTAGCAGGCGGAGCTAAAGGTAAGCGCTATGCGCTGCCCAATGCCAAGATCATGATCCATCAGGGTTCGGCCGGCTTTCAGGGAATGCCCTCCGATATTGAGGTTACGGCTAGGGAAATCCTCAGCGTCCGTGACAGCATGGAAAATATTTTGGCCGGGGCGACTGGCAAGTCAAAGGAACAGATCCATAAGGACATTGACCGCGATTACTATATGACATCAACTGAGGCCAAGGACTATGGCCTGGTTGACGGCATTATTGAGCGGCGGTAGCACGAGGGGCCTCCCTGACGGGAAGCCCCAGATTACCATCGCCTCGCCAGTGCTCTTTCCAGCTCCTGCGCGATAGCAGAAAAGCCTTCTTGGCGCGCGGAGTATGCGGCTTGGTGGAGGTCGGCTTCGCCATCTTCGCGCCGGCCGGCGCTTATCCGTGCTAGGCCTTGGCTGACAACCAGGCCAATCTGCGCCTTGGCGTAATCATCGCCGCTCAATTCCTCAATCACAGCCATCGCCGCGGTGCCGTATGCGATTGCCATCGGCCGGGCAAGTGTTGAGTTCCGCTGCATGGCGGCTATCCACTGTCGCCTGAGGTTGGCCATGCCGGGCGTTTCGTGCAAACCAAGCCTACCGGGCAGGCTGCCGAGCGAGTCCATTTCAGGCTCCGTTCTAATTGGAAGCAGCGAATATTGGCATTAAACCATATAATCCGGTCAATTGCTGTTGACAACCCTGTCAGAAGACGGCAGTATAGTGCAAGAGGAAGCTTAGATCACAGAGTAGGAGAGGGCCTACTTGTTTTTTGCGTGTAGGGCTGTTGCGTTCGGGATTCGCTGGTGCGAGCGCAAGAGTTCTAGAAGCCGGAAACGACTTATTCTCACTCCCGCGATTTAGAAACGCCTCTCGATACCAAGTACTGCCTGGATACCAGCCGGGTGGTGGTTGCGCCGTTACAAAACGTAATATGTAGGAGTGTGTTTTGGCCCAAGCATCGGGACGCAAATTCTTTAACAAAAACCATGAGGTTATGCCGCTGCCTAACCTTATCCAAAACCAGATTAAATCATTTGAGTGGTTTACGGACGAGGGCCTGACGGAGCTCTTTGCCTCGGTAAACCCAATTGAAGACTTTACTGGCAAGAGCCTGGCGCTTTACTTCAAGGATTTTCATTTTGAAGATCCCAAGCTGGACGAGCATGCCGCCAAGAATAAAAATGCTACCTTCGAGGTGCCGCTAAAGGCGACAGTTGAACTGGTCAATAAGGAGACCGGCGAACTTAAGAGCCAGGAAATTTTTCTGGGCGATTACCCGTGGATGACGGACCGCGGCACATTTATCATCAACGGCGTTGAGCGCGTAGTTGTTAGCCAGCTGGTGCGCTCCCCGGGTGTTTTCTTCACCGGCGACAACGCGGCCGGCGACATGCTATATGGCGCCAAAGTCATTCCGGACAGGGGAGCCTGGTTGGAGTTTGACACGGCTGCCAACGGCGTAATTTCCGTCAAGATCGACCGCAAGCGCAAATTGCCGGTCACAACCTTGCTGCGGGCTTTTGGCTATACGGAAGACAAGCAGATCCAAGCCATGTTTAAGGACGTAGATACGGGCGAAGTCAAATTTATTTCCGAAACACTTGATAAGGACGCCACCAGCAACCTTAGCGAAGCCTTGATGGAGGTTTACCGCCGCATCCGCCCCGGCGATCTCGCCACGGTAGAAAACTCCAAAGCCTTGATTGAAGGCATGTTCTTTGACCCCAAGCGGTACGACTTCTCCAAGGTCGGTCGCTACAAGGTCAACAAGCGCCTGACGCTGGATGTTCCCAATACCACCGAGCATCGGATTTTCCGCCGGGAAGACCTGGTTGAGATTATCCGGGAAATTGTCCGGCTCAATAACGATCCGACGGCAAAGCCTGATGATATCGACATGCTGGCCAACCGCCGTTTGCGCATGGTTGGCGAGCTGATCCAGCAGAAGTTCCGCGTCGGTCTTTTGCGCATGGAGCGAAATGTTAAGGACCGCATGTCGGTTTACGACCGCGAGACGGTTACCCCAGGCCAGCTAATCAATGTCCGGCCGATTGTTGCCAGTGTCAAAGAGTTCTTTGCTTCTTCGCAGCTAAGCCAGTTCATGGACCAGACCAACCCGCTATCGGAAATCGCCCACAAGCGGCGAGTCACGGCCATGGGTGCCGGCGGGCTGTCGCGCGAGCGGGCCGGGTTTGAAGTCCGCGACGTTCACCGCAGCCACTACGGCCGTATCTGTCCGATTGAAACGCCGGAAGGTCCCAATATCGGCCTGGTTTCCAATATGTCCACTTACGCCCAGGTTAACGAGTATGGTTTCCTAGAGACCCCTTATCGGGTGGTAATCAACGAGATTGCGCCCGCGCAGGCTGCCGGCCATATTGCCAGGACCATCATCAAGGACGACAAAGGCGCCGTAATTGTGAAGCCGGGGGACACTATCAGCGAAACCGACGCCAAGAAGCTAGCCAAGCTGGAACTTGAAAAGGTTCCGGTAAAGGCCCGTGTCACCAATGATGTGAAATACATGGATGCCGCTGACGAGGCAGAATATGTCATTACTGAAGCTTCGACGCCAATTGATGAGAATGGTTATTTTGTAGACCCACGGGTTCCCGCCCGTCTGGGCGGCGAGGCCGAAGAAATTGACCATAACCTGGTCACCATGATGGACGTCTCGTCAAAGCAGATCGTATCTGCATCAACGTCGCTGATTCCATTTATCGAGCATGACGCCCCTAACCGCGCCTTGATGGCCGCCAACATGCAGAAGCAGGCCGTAGCCCTGGTTAAGCCACAGGCTCCGGTAGTGGGAACTGGCATGGAAGAGGTGGTCGCGCGGGACTCGGCGCAGGTAGTTGTGGCGGAAGACAATGGCACCGTGGTTAGCTCAACCGCTTCAGAAATAACTGTCCAATACGACAAGCTTGGTGAGCGCACCTATTCCCTGACCAAATTTGTCCGTAGTAACGAAGGCACCTGCATCAACCAGAAAGCCATCGTTACCAGTGGCCAAAAAGTGAAGAAGGGCGATTTCTTGGCTGACGGTATGTCCACCGAGAACGGAGAACTGGCATTGGGCCAGAACGTACTGGTGGCATTCATGGCCTTCAGCGGTTACAACTTTGAAGACGCCATCATCATCAGCTCCCGGCTGGTGCGTGATGACCGTTACAGCTCAATCCACATCGAGACCCATTCAGTAGACGTCCGTGACACCAAACTGGGTCCGGAAGTAGTAACCCGCGACATTCCAAACGTATCGGAAGATAGCCTGAAAGACCTGGACGAGACCGGCATTGTGCGCATTGGCGCGGAAGTAACCGCCGGTGACATCTTGGTTGGCAAGATCACCCCCAAAGGGGAGCAGGAGCTGTCCTCAGAAGAACGGCTACTGCGCGCCATCTTTGGGGAGAAAGCGCGCGATGTCAAAGACACCAGCTTGCGTATGCCCAACGGCGAGCGCGGCAAGGTGGTTGACGTAAAGATATTCAGCCGCGACGCCGGGGACGAGCTTCCCGCCGGCGTAATTGAGCAATACCACGTCAGCGTGGCCCAGCTGCGCAAGATTAGCGTCGGTGACAAGATGGCGGGCCGCCACGGCAACAAGGGCGTCATTGCCCGGGTGCTGCCGGTGGAAGATATGCCTTACCTAGATGACGGCACTCCTGTAGACATGATTTTGAACCCTCTGGGAGTTGGTGCCCGTATGAACATTGGGCAGGTTTTTGAGACCCACTTGGGCTGGGCGGCCGCCGCACTGGGTTACCGCGTAGCCAGTCCCGTATTTGACGGCGTCGGCATCAACGTCATCAAAGAAGAGCTAAAGAAAGCCGGATTGCCGGAAGACGGCAAAGCCCAGCTGTTTGACGGGCGTACCGGTGAGGCTTTCCGCGAGCGCACAACCGTGGGCTACAAGTACATGCTGAAACTGAACCATATGGTTGATGATAAGATCCACGCCCGTTCAACCGGCCCATACGCCATGGTTACCCAGCAGCCGCTGGGCGGCAAGGCGCAGCGCGGCGGACAGCGATTTGGCGAGATGGAGGTTTGGGCACTGGAAGCCTACGGCGCCGCCAACACCTTGCAGGAAATCCTGACCATCAAGTCCGACGACGTGGTTGGACGTTCCAAGGCCTACGAGGCGATCATCAAGAGCGAGGAAATCCGCGGGCCGCGTATTCCCGAGTCCTTCAACGTACTGGTCAAAGAGCTGCAAAGCCTGGGCTTAGGTGTTGACCTGATCCGCACCGATGCCGATACCGAAACCGCCGAGGAAGTTGACGCCGAGGACGTTCTGGCGCAGCAGACCCGTGAAGAAGTCAGCGAACTTGGAAACGAGAAGCTACTGAAGGGTGAAGACGCCGTGGCCGACATGCCATTGGTTGACCTAGCCGGCGGACAAGAAGACCAACTTGAGGCTGAGGCCGAAGAGCTGGCGCACAAAGAAGCAGTAACCGCGCGAGACGAGGCGTAGATGGAACGAACTATGGACAAAATGTTAGATCAAACCGCAGCCGAGTTTAACGCGGTGCGGCTCAGCCTAGCCAGCCCGATGCAGATCCTGGACTGGTCCCATGGCGAGGTAACCAAGCCGGAAACAATCAACTACCGGACACAGAAGCCGGAAAAAGACGGCCTCTTCTGCGAACGCATATTTGGCCCCACCAAGGATTGGGAATGCTACTGCGGCAAATACAAGCGCATCCGCTATAAGGATGTAGTCTGTGACAAGTGCGGCGTGCGGGTAACCCGCAGCATTGTCCGCCGCGAGCGCATGGGCCATATCAGTCTGGCCGTACCGGTGACCCATATCTGGTTCCTGCGCGGGACGCCGTCCTCGATTGGTCTGGCGCTCAACATGAGTATCCGCGACCTCGAACGCGTAGTGTATTTTGCCAATTACATAGTCACCCAGGTTGACGACGAGCGGCGCAAGGGCGCCCTCTCGGAGCTGGAGGCCGATTACAAGAGCCGGCGCGACGACGCCGTGCGTGAGTATGAGAAGCGCGCCGCCGCGTCAGACGCCAACGTCAAGGAGGTTGCAGAGGCCCAGGCGCGTGAGCTGAGTGACCTTGAAAACAACTACCTGCATGCCAAAGCCGAGCTTGAAGGGCTGACGCGGCTGCAGTTGCTCACAGAAGCCAAATACCGTGACCTAAACTTGAAGTACGGGGACGTCTTCCAGGCCGACATTGGCGCCGAAGCGGTCCGCAACTTGTTGGCCGAGATTGACGTTGACGGCTTGGTGCAAGAACTTGCCAAGGAAGCCGACGAGACGGCCGGACAGAAAAAGAAGAAAACTCTGAAGCGCCTCAAGATGCTTGAGGGGCTGCGCAATGCTGGCATCCGCCCCGAGTGGATGGTCACGACCGAACTGCCGGTTATTCCGCCAGACCTGCGTCCGATGGTCCAGTTGGCTGGCGGCCGGTTTGCGGCTTCTGACCTGAATGACCTCTACCGCCGCGTGATCAACCGCAACAACCGCCTCAAGCGCCTGATTGAATTAGGTGCGCCGGAAGTTATCCGCCGCAACGAAAAGCGGATGCTCCAGGAAGCCGTGGATGCGCTGATTGACAATAATGCCCGCCGTGAGCGTGCGGTCAGCAGCACCGGCACCCGTCGCAAGCTGAAGTCCCTCAGCGACATGCTGAAAGGCAAGCAGGGCCGTTTCCGCCAAAACCTGCTCGGTAAGCGCGTTGACTATTCGGGACGTTCGGTCATCGTGGCCGGACCCAACCTAAAGCTATATGAATGTGGCCTGCCTAAAATGATGGCCTTGGAACTGTTTAAGCCATTTGTGATGGCCAAGTTGATTGACGAGGGCCTGGCCCACAACGTCAAGAGTGCCGGCCGCATGATCGAGCGGGCGAGAACCGAAGTTTGGGACGCCCTTGAGTTCATCATCCAAGAAAAGCACGTACTGCTGAACCGCGCTCCCACGCTCCACCGACTGGGCATCCAGGCTTTCAAGCCGGTCCTGATTGAAGGTAAGGCTATCCAGCTACATCCGTTGGTGTGTAGTGCCTTCAACGCCGACTTTGACGGCGACCAGATGGCCGTCCATGTGCCGTTGTCCGAAGCTGCCCAGAGGGAAGCCAAAGACATTATGTTGGCGTCCCACAACTTGTTGAAGCCAGCCGACGGCGCTGCCGTAGTCAACCCCAGCCAGGAAATGGTCTTGGGCTGCTACTACCTGACCTACGACAAGTTTGGAAGCGACCAGCCGGTCAAACACTTTGGCACCCAGCTTGAGGCCATCTATGCCCATGAAAGCGGCGCTTTGGAGCTGCAAGCCAAGGTAACCATTCCTATGGACGGAAAGCGGCTGGAAACTACCATCGGCCGAATCATCTTCAACGAAGTCCTGCCTAAGGAGATCCCGTTCCGTAACGAAACAATGACCAAGAAGAAGCTGCAGGCACTGGTAGCCGAGGTGTTCGTGGAGTCCGGGCGTGACACTACCGCCCTGGTTGTCGATGAAATCAAGGACTTGGGCTTCCGCTACGCTACCTATAGCGGCATGTCCATTGGCGTTGACGACTTTGTGCAGCCAGCAAGCAAACAGGAGCTGAGCGAGCAAGGCGAAAAGCAGGTGGTTGAGATCAGCAAGCAGTTCGAGATGGGCTTGATCACCGATGAAGAGCGCTACCGCCGGACTATTGAGGCATGGCAGAAGACCACCGAGAAGATCCGCGGCGAGTTGGAGGCGGCGGTTGCCGGCAGCGGCGCCACTATTGGCTTGTTTGTTGAGTCCGGCGCCCGCGGCGACTTTAGCCAGGTGAACCAGATTTCGGGCATGCTCGGACTGGTAAACAACCCAACGGGCCGTATTATCGAGCTCCCAGTACGCTCTTCCTACAAAGAAGGCCTGTCGATGCTGGAGTACTTCAGTTCAACCCACGGAGCCCGCAAGGGTCTGACCGACACGGCGCTACGTACGGCTGAGTCCGGTTACTTGACGCGCCGGCTGGTGGATGTGTCACAGGACATCATCATCACCGAGGAAGACTGCGGTGATACGCAGGGCAGTCTGGTGGTTCTTGGTGAGTCGCTGAGCCCTGATGCCTTCAAAGCAAGACTGGCTGGCCGCGTGGCTGCCAAGGCCATCAAGGCCGGTGGCAAGACCCTGGTGAAAGCCGGCCATCTGATTGGCGACCCCATGACAGACGAGATTGCGGCGGCCGGGGTTACTGAAGTTCACCTGCGCAGCGTCCTTGAATGCAAGACCCAGTGGGGAATATGCCAGAAATGCTACGGACTAGACCTGGCTCGCGGGAAAATGGTCCGCCTAGGAGAGCCGGTTGGCGTCATTGCCGCCCAGTCCATCGGCGAGCCCGGTACCCAGTTGACTATGCGTACCTTCCATAAGGGCGCGGCCGTCACCGGCGCCGACATCACCCAGGGTCTGCCGCGGGTAGAAGAAATCTTTGAAGCCCGCTCGCCAAAGGGCCAGGCCGTGTTGGCCGAAACCGACGGCGTAGTCAGCATCAAGGAAGGCCAGGGTAAAACCACCATTCGCGTAACGCCTGCCAACGTCAAGATTACCGATTACGACCTAGGGGAGCGCATCCCTGAAGTTAAAACCGGCGACAAGGTGATCCCAGGAGACATCATGGCGGCCGACGGTTCCGGTAAGAAGGCCATCAAGGCAAAGGTTGAAGGCACCGTGGAAGTCACAAAGGATAAGATCCTATTGACCCATACCGGCGGCGCCCATCGCGATCACACGATCCCTAGCTTCCAGACGGTGGAGGTACAGAACGGAGACTTGGTCACACGCGGCCAGCGGCTGACGGAAGGTTCCATCAACCTGCAAGACATGCTCACGCTGCTTGGCGAAGGCGCCGTCCGCCGCTACATCGTGTCGGAAGTACAGACCATCTACGCGTCCCAGGGACAGACAATTGCCGATAAGCACATTGAGATCATCATCCGGCAGATGTTCTCGCGGGTGCAGATTGAGGAGCCGGGAGACACCCTGTTTGTTACCGGCGATATCGTCTCCAAGGTCAGCGTGATTGAAGAAAACGCTGAAATGGAGTCCCAGGGAAAGAAGCCGGCAACCTACCAGCAGCTGCTCCTGCCCATCACCAAGATTTCCATCTCGTCCGACTCATTCCTGAGTGCGGCCAGCTTCCAGGACACCAGTCGCGTGCTGATCAGTGCATCGATACGCGGCAAGGTGGACAAGCTACGCGGCCTGAAGGAAAACGTCATCATCGGACGCCTGATTCCGGTGGGAACCGGATTCCAGGTCGGCGGAAATGATGAAGAGTCGCAAGAAATTCTGGACGAGGTCGCAGTAGGCGCGGAAGCCTCGGCTGGCGCCGGTTTGTCCAGCTCACAGCAGGACATGCAAATTGACTCCCAGGAGTAAATGCTGTAACGTAAGCAAGTCACAAGGATACCCATGCCAACAATCAACCAATTAATTCGCAAGCCCCGGCAGGACAAGGGCAAGAAGTCCAATACGCCGGCTCTTGGCCGCAGCCTAAATGCGCTCAAGGGAAAGAGCTCGCCTATGCAGTCCCCGCTGAAGCGCGGCGTCTGCACCAAGGTGAGCACCACGACGCCCAAAAAGCCTAACTCAGCGCTGCGTAAGATTGCCCGCGTGCGCCTGACCAACGGGTTTGAGGTAACCGCCTACATTCCCGGCCAGGGCCACAACCTCCAGGAACACAGCGTGGTGCTGATCCGTGGTGGCCGTGTCAAAGACCTCCCGGGCGTTCGCTACCACATTGTCCGCGGCGCCCTTGATACGGCAGGCGTAGCCAACCGTAAGCAGGGCCGCAGCAAATACGGCGCCAAGAAGCAGAAAAGTTAAATAACCAACGCATGACGGCCCGCCGAACCCATCGGGAATCCGGGCAGTATCAAGAAGGAGAAGCAGCTCATGCCTCGTAAGAAAACCAAGTCGTTCAAACGCGACATCACGCCGGACATCCGATTCCAGAACGTACTGGTCGCCAAGATGATTAACAAAATCATGAAAAGCGGCAAAAAGCGCCTGGCAGAGGGCTTGATGTACGGTGCAATGGATGAGATTAAAGAAAAAATGAAGATGGAGCCGCTAGAAGTCTATGAAGCGGCCGTCAAGAACGTGTCGCCGCAGGTCCAAGTAAGGGCTAAACGCGTCGGCGGTGCTACTTACCAAGTTCCAATGGAAGTCCGAGGCGACCGCAAGATCCATTTGGCGATGACATGGATCTTGGCTGCGGCGCGAAATAAGTCCGGAACTTCGTTTGACAAGCGGCTGGCCCGCGAATTAATGGACGCCTACAACAACCAGGGCGACGCCATCAAGAAGAAGGAGGACACGCACCGCATGGCCGAGGCCAACAAGGCGTTTGCCCACTTCGCCCGTTACTAAGATGCATTTAGCCGATACAATCAGTCAGCCCCAACAGTTACCTGCCAGCCGGATTTCCCGGGCATTCATAATGCTTCGTCAGGCGCTAGGAGTCATACGGCTTGATAAGGAGCTGGTGGCTTTCCCGATATTTTCCGGGTTGGCTACTGTAGTGGCGTACGCCCTACTACTGGTTATCTATAAGCAGATGCAACTGCCGGATGGTACGGGTTATGTTGCATATATTTTTCTGTTCGTCTCGTACATCTGTACCTATTTCATTAGCATGTTTTTCAACGCCGGCTTGGCGGCATCGGCAATGCACCGATTCAATGGCGGCGATCCCGATACTGGCTATGGCGTGCGCAAAGCCGCCGCTAGAATACCGGCGATCCTGGGGTACGCGGTGATTGCGGCCAGCGTCGGTGTGCTACTGAGGGCCTTGAGAGAAAAAGGCATATTAGGAGGAATCGCTACCGCAATCCTCGGCCTAGGCTGGTCGATGGCGGTCACTTTCATCGCGCCAATCCTGGTAATGACACGGCTTGGTCCAATCGCGGCAATTAAGGAATCGATCAGCCTCTTCAGAAAGGTCTGGGGCGAGAATGTGTTGGGAATGATCAGCCTCAATACGCTGTCACTGCTAGGAACTATTTTGGCAATTCTCCCGGCTATCGCCGGACTCGCC
>CBDTXE010000017.1:0-15375 GCA_965364395.1 uncultured bacterium
GATTGCGCCGTCGCCACCGCCAGCAGGGCTACCGGAATCGGTAGGACTGCGCTTGCCGTGGTCGTAGGCGTCGGTGCCTCCGCCGTGAGCATCGCCTGCCGGTGCTTTTTCAGTCGCCAGAACACCGATCGCACCCTTGACTGCATCGCCGAAGGAATGGGTTACGAAGGGGAACTTGCCCTCCCGGTCGAGGGTGAACTCGACCCATCCGCCTTGGGACGGAGCCAGGTTGATGGTTTGGGCATGCCGGCCGACATCGCCCTCGATCACAGTGCGGTCGAACACCGTGCCGATGACATGGAAGGCCGACCAGATCGAGGGTCCAGAGTTGAGCACGTACATCCTGATGCGCTCGTCCTTCTTCACTTCGATTGGCTGCTTGTCGTATTGGGAGGCGTAGCCGTTGAAGGCAATGACGTCCGGCTGCTTAGCCTGCATCTTGCGGATGTCGCCTTCTTTCCCCGGCGCCCCCAGGTAAAACTCCTGCTGGTTGATCCACAGCTCGCGGTCAACCTTGGGGAGGTTCTTGGGTTTCACGATCATCGCGCCCACCATGCCGGCTCCGGTATGCAGGAGAACGGGAGCCGTGGCGCAGTGGTACATGAAGACTCCGGGGTGCTTGGCCTTGAAGCGGAACTTCCACTTCGCGCCAGGAGGAATCGTCTTGAACGCCTTGTTTGGTGCCAACTCAGACGAGTGGTAGTCGATGGAGTGCGGCATTTGCACATCCATCTGCTCCGACCCGCCGTTGATCAGGGTGATTTCCACCATGTCGCCTTGGTCGACGACCATTGGCACCGAGGCGCCAGTCCCGCGGTAGAGGACGTCGTTGACGCCATATGACCAGACGCGGGTCGGCGGCTTGTCGTCGGCCACCTTGGTGACATGCTCAAAGACGTCGACCTTGAACTTCTTGACCTTCCCTCTGGGGACGGGAGGAAGCACCGGGTTAGGGCGCCGGTACTCCTCAAACTTCACCTTGTCGGCGCCCTTGGTGTTGATGGTGGGCGTCTCAGTTGTGGCCGCTGGCACAACCTGCCGTGAGGCGGACGGAGTTGGCTGGTCATCAGTCTGAGTGATGAGATGGGCTAGGGCGGTTGCGCCAAAAGCCACCAAGGCGATGAACAGCGCCGCCAGGAAGAGCGATAAGCCTGGGAACTCATCGACGAACTTCATCGTTCGTGAGTTTCGTGTGCTACCGCTATCTGTCACTACTACCTCCTAGGTAGTGGAAGTTGGTATTTGAGGTGCGACTCGTAAGATGTTACCACACTCATGTGAGTTTTTAGTCTAATCCACCAACTAACCGCAAGCCGGAAGGCTTGCGGTTAGTTGGACTTGGCTCCCTGCAGGGCTAGAGGGGCATCAGCACGGAGTCAATGATGTGGACTACGCCGTTACTTGCCTTAACGTCGGCAGTTGTAACTTGGGCCATGCCGCCCTTGGCGTCCACTATCCAGACTTTGCCGTCTTGTATTTTCACGGTTAGCTCGTTACCCTGGACGGTCTTAATCTTCTGGCCGTCGCTCAGGCTTGAGGAAAGGGCCTCGGCAGCAACCACATGGTAGGTCAGTATGGTTGTCAGCTGCTGCTTGTTCTCCGGCGCCACCAGGGACTCTACGGTTCCAGCGGGCAGTTTGGCAAACGCATCGTTGGTTGGCGCAAACACCGTGTACTTGGCGCTGGTGTCAGCCAGGGTTTTGTCCAGTCCGGCGGCCGTTATGGCAGTGACTAGCGTGGAAAGGGGCGCCGTGCCGGCGGCCAGCTCAGTGATCGTCTTTTGCTCTGCTACAGGCTGAGGCGAGGCGGGTTGCTCGGTCATGGCCGATTGCGACTGGCCGCGATTATCTGCCGTAACGGAATCGTTATTGCCGGTGGCGGCCCAAATGCCTAGGCCTGCGACTACCGCTACTCCCAAGACAAGTACCCCTGTTAGTAATGGTTTTGAGTTCATGTGTTCCTCCTTAGTTGCGTTATGTTTCTACATGACCCAGTATGGTGGCCGGTCCGTATAGGCAGCGTTCAGGAGGCGTATAGTTTGTGTTAAGACGAAAAGGTGACAGTCACTGTGGTGCCTTTTCCAAGTGTGCTGTCAATGTGAAGGACCGCGTTATAGTCGCGGGCAATTTTTTCAACAATAGCCAGCCCCAGGCCGGTACCGTGACGGCGGCCAACATTGGACGCGCGGTAAAAGCGCTTGCCTAGGTTTGTAACGTCTTTAGGGGGAATTCCAATACCGGAATCCTGGACTGTTAAAATCACTGTCCGGCCGGATTTACGTAGCCGTGCCGATACGTTGTCCTCATGGCCGCTGTACTTTATGGCGTTCTCCAACAAGTTGCGAACCAGGCACACAAAATCGTCGGGATGAATAGTCAGCATGCTGCTTTCTCCTGACACGTCGACGCTGATAGACTTTTCAGATGCCATTGGCTGAAGCGTTTCAACAACGTCCATTAACAGCTCGTAGGCATCTATGGCCAGCGCGTCCCTTTTCTTGTTGCGCTCCAGGAATAACAGGTCTTCATTGATGCGTACCAGGTGCCTTGTCTGGCGGTCAAGTATGGCCAGCTGAGGTTGTGGATTGGTGTTGTCCCGGCTTTGGCGGGTTTGCTGGATGACCGCACTCATGGTTGCCAGTGGATTACGCAGCTCATGGGCGGCGTCCTGCAGGAAACGCTCTTGAGAGGCGTAGGCTTCAGCCACTGGGCGGAGCAGGTATCTGGCTAAAAAGTAACCTAGCGCGGCGCTGGCGGCCAAGACCGGGATGGCAGCCAAAAGGGCGGCGGCTCCCAGTAATTGCTGCTGGTCGTCCTTGATGAGGTTTGCAAGAGTAATAAAGTGGGCTTCGCTTTGCTTCTGCTCGCGCAGGTATTGCGCTACCGCTGGGTAATCCGCCGTTAAGCCCGTAAGCTCCTGGGGTGATGTGGTGTCGCTGAACCCAATGGCACTAGCCAAGTATAGTACGGCTAGCATGCTGGCCACGCTAGCAACGCACAGACCGACGATGGTCACCGTAAATAACCGCCTTACCCGCGATAAGTTACGATCCATGGCTCACTCTTGTGGGTCCATAATCTTGTAGCCAATGCCGGGGATGGTCTTGATGATTTGGAAGTCGCGGTCCCCCAACTTATTCCGGATATTGGCAATATGTATGCGAACCGGAGGAGTTTCCGTAAGGTAGGACTCGCCCCAGACAAACTCAATTAGATCGGCCGCGGTCACAACCGCGCCTTTGCTTTGCAGTAGCACGTGGAGGATACGGAATTCCGTATTAGTCAGCTCGATTTCTTTTCCGCCAATGGTAAACAGGTGCCTTTTGGGGGAAAGCATGAAGGACTTTGTCTTTATGTCGGCGGTCTTGTCTCCGCCACCTGACTGCTTTAGGTGCGCTCGCATGCGCGCTGCTAGTTCCTGTAGATCAAAGGGCTTAACCACATAGTCAGTAACGCCAGTATTGAACCCTTTCAGCTTATCTTGGATATCTCCCCGGGCGGTCAGGGCGATGAGCGGCATGGCGTTTTCTTGATCGCGGATGTATTCAATCATAGAAAAGCCTGACTTGCCCGGAAGGTTTATATCAATCAGTCCGATGTCAAAATGGTGCTCGTCAACTTCATCTATGCCGTCTTCCGTGGAGTCGACGGCGCGCACGTCAAAACCCTGCGCGACCAAGTAATCCGTTAGGATTTGGCGCATATCGGGGCTGTCTTCAACTATCAGAACTTTTCTCATACAGCAATACTGTAGCATCGCGGCGTTAAGATTCCGTATATATGGACAATTGCTTTATGCGCGGTTCGGAATGTGCCCTGCTATGATTGAACCATGGTGAAATACAAGACTGTTGACGAATTTCTAGATGACCTGGACGAGGACAAGCGCACTCAAGTGTTAAAGCTGCGGGCGTGGATACTTGACGCCCATCCTTCATTAAGGGAGCACATTAAGTGGAATGCTCCCAGCTACGTATATGGAGGTGAAGACCGCATCACATTTAATTTGCTTAACAAACAACGTTTAGTAAAGCTGGTCTTCCATATGGGCGCAACGCGTAAAGAAGACAGGAAGGCCAAGCCCGTATTACACGACCAATCCGCATTAATCGAATGGGTATCCGATATACGCGGGTACATTACCTTTAAAGATTTGGATCACGTGATCCGTTGTGAGCGGGAAGTGAAGCAACTTACAAAAGAATGGATAGCTATCAACTAATACGCTTATGGTTATTTTCAATATCTGGTGTCCGGAGTATGCTGGGAGCATAAAGACTGGAAACTAAAATTGAAGCGCCCTTTAAAAGTGCAACCGGAGCCTATACCAGTTAGTCGGACTCAGAATGTAAAAGACCTACTAATAAAGTTGAAATTTTTACAGCTTAAGTACAAGGTGGCAATTGCCGCCGTTTTAGTTGTATTGAGCGGAGGGGTGGTTACGGCATTTGTGGCATCGCGCCAGATTCCTGAAAAGGCTACCCGCAACTCCGGGGCGGCGCCTACGGAGGTGCGTAAGGCCGCTGCCGCATCGTGCACCCTGCCCAAGGTCGAAGTTAAAGAGCACGCTTTTACGATTGGTGTACCAGCAGGGTGGATATATGAGCTCAACAACGGCACGGTTTCAATCATGAAGGACAAATCCAATACCACCGGGGTGTTCTTGTACACGGCTAAGCTACAAAAGGACTTGCCTGCTACAGAACTGCTCACCGCCGCCGCCGGGTTTTTTACCAAGGCAGTAGCCGGCCAAGGAGGTAGTTTTGCCGTTGGACAAGTAAAACCAACGGCCAGTGGTGCTACGGCGGTAATTACCGCAAGCCTGGACGGCCAGAAAATCACTGGGCAGTTCAACGTGGAGAAGCAAGCCGGCTTCATGACAATGCGCGCTTACTACGCGCCGGTGGGAGTTATCAGCACATCCAAGAGCACTCTCGAGCAGGTTACCCGCTGCTTTGAGCGAACAACCAAGCTGACCGACGATATACTGACTGCGGCCAGCCGCAAAAATCAGGAAGCGTCAAAACCGGTGGCAGGGTTCACTCAGTGGCGGGGCCGGTACTTTGCGGCGTCGTTGCCAGCTGGCTTCCGCGTAACCGGAGAATCGGACTCTGGCGTGGATATGAGCCGGTCCGACGATGCCGCAGGTTTCAGTTACGCCTATGTCACCGGAGCCAAAGGACCATATAGCTCGCGTTCGTGGGCGGCATATGCGCTGCCCCGCTTTGCTGGTATTCAGTCGCTGTCCCTAGGCGCGGGCCGGAAAGTGCAGTCGGCCGTTAGCGGTATGTCGGTTGAAGAATATGACTTCAGCGGAGTTCTTGGCGGCGCGGTACCGGTCAAGGGAAAGACTACCGTGGGCGTAATGAACACGACAGATTACGGCGCCGGTTCATCGACGTCGGCGTTCTGGGCGATACAGGTTGCAAAGCCGAGTGTGTGGCCTAGCGTGGCAGCGGTATTGCAGAAAGTCCAAGACTCGGTGACCATCACCGATATTGGCGACACCCGCAGAAAGACAATGCTGCCTCCAAACCGGCCCATGGAATCGGGTAGTTCTGGCAGTTCCATTACTTCAAAGTATTCGGGATCATCAGTTAGCGACGAATCCAACCAAGGGTGGTCTGACGCCATGCGAGGGTACGAAGAAATGGAATCGCCGACTACCGGCCAAAAGTATGATGTTCCATACAATGCGTACAATCCGACTGGTCCTGACGGCGCCGGATATTACCGTGGCCTGCCCGACGGCGGGTTGGAGAAATTGGAGTAAATAATGACGTGGTGTTTGCGGGCGGGGCGTGTGCCCCGCCCGCAAACGATTGCGCTAGGCGCGCGGGTGGCGGTGAACCGGGTTGACGGTCACCTTCCAGTCCAGCTCCACCAGGTGCCAGCCATTGGGCGTGCGCCCGCGGGGACCGAAGTCCCCGGAGAGGATGGACAGATCGTGCTTGCGGCGGCGCTCGGCGCGCGGCGTGGTGGCGCCGCGGTACTCGCCAGCCGCCGTGAAGCGGACGCGGTTGATCTTGGCGATGAACCGATCGCCGGTCAGCCCCATCGTGAACATCGCCGCCGGGTCCTTGGGGGACTTGTCCGGCGAGTGCCACTGCGTCAGATGGCGGCGCGGGTTGGGATAGAGGCACTTGCCGAACCGACGGTTCTTGGCCAGTGGCTTGTTGGCGGCGGCCAAGGCCAGCGGGCGGATGCGTTCCGGCCCGTCCTCGTTGTACACCCACTCCGTGGATGTGCCCTCGAAGGTACGGGGCTTGCAGACCTTGGGCTTGGGAGCGGCCGGGGGCGCAGGCGGCGGAGGCGTGACGGCGGGAACGTCCGGAAGCGTCTCGGTGAGGCGCAGTCCGGTGATGCCGCCGCTGCCGGCGAGGTTCAAGCACAGCTGCGTGACACTCGCGGAGTTGACTGGCACTGACTGCCAGCTGCCGTCGGCCACTGCCGCGATGGGGACGGTGACGGTGCCGGTGGCGGTGGTGACCACCACCACGGAGCCCCCGCGCTCGTCACTGTCGGCGTCCAGGACGGTCAGCTTGTGGACTGACACCTGCCCCTTGAAGCCGACAAAGGACAGACACAGCTGCTGCCTGCCCACCGGGTCCTGGGGATCGTCCACCAGGCCGTCCTGGTTGGCGTCGGCGGGATGCCACGGCGTGACCAGGGCGTTGCCGCCCTCACCGGCGGCGCGGGCGGCCTGGCCGGCGCGCCACATGTCGTGGGTGGTGCCGCGCGGGTAGGCCGACTCGGGACCAAAGAGGTCCAGGACGGTCGGCGGCACGGCCGCGTTGTTGTTGGCGGCGTTGTTGCCGGTGGCGCGGATCTCGCCGCTCACCTGGCCGGTGATGCCCTGCCCGGTGCGGAGCACCGTGACGTTGTCCTTGACGCCAGCATAGCCGCTGGGCAAGCCGCGCAGGTCCATGACCGCGTCGGTCGTTGCGCCGGCAGCGGCCGCCGGAAGCGCACAGACGGCGCCCAGCGACAGCAACACGATGAGGAGTCGCCTCATCAGTCCTCCTTGTGGGGGATGGTGCTAGGGAATGTCCCTAGCCTTATGGGAAATTACTCCGGCGTCGGACATGAGCCCAAAAACCAAAGATGGGTAATTATATAATAAGATGCATTATTAATCAATAGCTTAAGCACTATAGTCTAAATTACGGCTTTATCCATCAGATCCATAAGCTTTGTCGTCGTAGTCCAGCTGCGAATAGTCATGGCTGCGTACTCCGGCGTGCCCACAATAGCGCTTAGGCGGCTGCGCGAGCGCTCGGCGCTGAGCCGCTGAGAGTATATTGCGCCGTTACCAGGCCAGATACGGTCAACTCCCTCGCGCGGGTTGAATACGTGCATCGCTTTGGCTGATGTAAGACCGATCAGAAATATGGCATCGCTATGGTATTTGTCAGGTTGCTCGCCAAAACCCGCGGGTTTGTTTTTGACGATGCTTGTAAGCTGCCTGCGGCTCAATACCAAAATCTTGATCATCGCGCTGTCTAACTGGAAAGCACTAGGCAGGAGCGTTTCAATTTCGTCTTTAATTAACGCCGGTTGCTTGGTTGATGACAGGATAACGTTCCCACTGGCAATGTAGGTGGTGACGTTAGTATAGCCAAGCTCTTCCAGGCGTCTCCTAAGGTCTGACATGGGGACTTTGTTCTTGCCGCCAACATTGATGCCGCGCAGCAGGATTAGGTAGGTTTCCATGGCCACTATTATAACCTGGCTCGGTGCAGTGTAGGTTCATTTATCATATACTTTGCCGCATGAACAATCTGCGCGGCGTAAACTTGGGCGGATGGTTGGTGTCAGAGAAGTGGATGACGCCGGCATTATATGAAGGCACTGCGGCCTGTGACGAGACTGCGCTGTGCCAGGCGCTGGGCACGCGGAAAGAGAGTGTCCTCCGCCGCCATCATGAGGAATTCATCGCTGATGAAGACTTGGGGTGGATCGCGGCGCGGGGACTGAACGCCATCCGCATCCCCGTTGGCCACTGGATCTTTGGTGACGTGGCACCGTATGTGGGCTCCATTGGACGCTTAGATTGGGCAATGCAGGCCGCCCAGCGGCTAGGCCTCCAGGTGGTAATTGACTTGCACGCCGCGCCGGGGTCGCAGAACGGCTGGGATCATAGCGGCATGGTGGGAGCTATCGGCTGGGATAAGGATCCTGCACACATTGAAAGAACAGTTGCGGTGATTGGCCGGCTGGCCCAGAGGTATGCGGGCAAGCAAAATCTGGCGGCAATCGAACTGATGAATGAGCCCAACTGGAACATCCCAAGGCCGGTGTTGGAGGATTACTACTCGCGCGCCCGGCAAGCTGTGCGTGACGCAGGCTGTAATTGCCCGGTCATTATCAGTGACGCCTTCAGGCCGTATACATGGCGCAAGGTGATGGCAGACAAGAGTACTTGGCTAGACATCCATCTGTACCAATGTTTTGACGAGGCAGATAAGCTGCTAGACATGCCAGGGCACATCGAAAAGGCCGAAAGGGAGTGGAGCCGTATGATCAGCGACATACAGCGGGCGCGGCCAGCAGTCATTGGGGAGTGGAGCCTGGGACTTGACCCGCGCGCACTTGCCGGCATGAGCAAGGACGAGGCTGTTAGGCAGACCCGCGCCTATGGCGAGGCCCAAATTAGTACGTTCAATAAGGCTGCCGGCTGGTTTTTTTGGAGCTATAAGCTTCAGGGCGGCGGAGGCTGGAACTTCCGGCACTGCGTGGAGACGGGGTTGCTGCCGGAGACTTTTGGGATATTGTCCTAACGCCAACGGTATGCGACGCTAGTGGCATGAAGAAGCTATTGATCTTGCAGGCGGCGCTGCTGGCATGTGCGGCCTTATTTGGAGGGACGCTGTATTTGGATATCACGTCCGAAACTGTTCGCTTGCTCCATAAAAGCGCCGGGATCGGCGCAGTAATTACCGGGGTGGCGGTTATTGCGATGGGACTAAAGTGGCGTTGCCGGCCCATAATGATAATCGTGGCGGCCGTTACGCTAGCCCTGACTATCGCCGCCGCGTCAGCCGGACTATCTTTAAGGACGGCCGCCAGCTACGACTTGGCAATGTGGGCGATGCGCTTGTTGGGCTTGGCGGCACTGACGGCGGCTTGTATTAATTTGGGTCTGGCATATCGGTTGAAGCGTTAGGTGTTAGCTTAATGTGACCCGCCTCATTGCCCGCAGGCGGCCGGCAATGGTACACATTGATCAAGCGTATGAAAGGAAATTGCATGCCAAAGCCATATAAAGTTGTCCACGATAGCCAGTGGGGATGGAACCTGCTTATGGCATACATCGGGGCGGCGGTGTACTTTGTCCATATCTCTGACGGTTTTTGGGGGTTTGTGCTGGCTCTTCTCAAGGCGGCGGTTTGGCCAGCGTATATTCTGTATGCGGCGCTGGAGGCCTTAAAAATCCAGTAGATCAAAGCGCTTATGCTATAATTACTTCATGAAGCGCAAAAACCCCCATCACAGCGGAGGGCGCCACGCCTCTCCGCCAAATTTCGCCAGAACCCACGCAGTCGCCTTAGTAATTATCGTGCTAGTGGCGGTCGCCACTGGTTTGGCCATTAACTACCTTAGGGCCGCCACGATTTACACGGTCCCTATTGGCAAGCGGCTGTTTGGCTCTTACGTCAGCGGCACGACGGTTGCCCAGATGGAGGCTGATATCGGCCGCAAACTCGATGTTTTCGCGACGTATGAAAACTGGCAGGCCCCTTTCCCAAACTACGTCAACACCACGGGCAACGGGCGCATCACCCAAATCGGCTGGGAGCCGTTTGGCATCAAAACGCAGGACATAATCGACGGCAGGCATGACACCTATATCAGAAGCTGGGCCAACGCCGCCAAAGCCAGCGGACAGAAAGTATACCTGAGGCCATGGCTGGAGATGAACGGGTCATGGTGTGACTATTCGCCGTTTTCCGGCGCCGGCCTGACCACTTCTCCACAGCAATTGGCCCAGGCCTGGCGGCACACGCATGATATTTTTACCGCCGCTGGCGCAACTAACGTTAAGTGGATTTTCTCTCCTAATGAAACCGACGAGCCCGGGACTACGGCAAACAAGTTTGAAAACTACTGGCCGGGGGATGCCTATGTGGACATCATCGCCTTTGACGCCTACAACTGGGCGGGATCCAGCGGCAGCCCGTCGCGCACCCATACGCAGATGTTTACTACTCCCTACAACCGCCTGACGGCACTTAGCCCCAACGACCCGGTATGGGTGGCAGAGAGCTCCGCCAGCCCAAGGGTCAGCCAGACCGATAAGGCCAATTGGTTCAAAGCCCTGTTTGCTGATACAAACTTCCCCCGGCTGCAGGCCTACAACTTGTTTTCAATCAACAAGGAGCAGGACTGGCGCTACAACAGCAGCCCGGAAGTCTTGAACGCTTTCAAGGTTGGTCTGGCAAATCCCGTGACCACTTCACCCTCGCCGTCGCCAACGACCCAGCCGGGTAGGCCGGGGGATTTCAACAATGACGGCAAGGTTAACGTCACCGACCTATCGTTCTTCTTGGCACGTTGGAACGGCAGTGACGCGACAGCCGACCTAAACCATAGCGGCAAAGTAGATATCACCGACCTCTCAATCCTCCTCAGTAACTGGCTGCCCTAGTGGCGCGGAGCATTCGCTCAAAGAACCTGGCGTCGCGGTGGAACCACACGCATGTCGTGGCCGCAGTAGTGCTCCTGGTGCTGGCGGTTACTACTGGCCTAACCATACACTATTTGCGCGCAGCGACGATATACACGGCTCCGATCGGCAAGCGGATGTTTGGCTCCTACGTCAACGGTACGACGGTAACCCAGATGGAAGCCGATATTGGCCGCAAACTGGACATATATTCGACATTTGAGAACTGGCAGGCCGGCTTTCCGTCGTATGTTTCCACGACCGGGAAGGGGCGGATCACGCTGATAGCCTGGGAGCCGCATGGAATCTATGCCCAAGATGTAATTGACGGCCGGCACGATGCCTATTTGCGATCGTGGGCGACCGCTGCCAAAAACAGCGGGCAGCAAGTGTACATCCGTCCGTGGCCGGAGATGAACGGGGATTGGGCACCGTGGTCTCCTTTCACCTCGGGCACTAAGTACACCACCAGTCCCGCCCAAATGATCCAGGCATGGCGCCACGCCCACGACGTCTTTGTTTCGGTGGGTGCTACCAATGTGAAATGGGTCTTCAATCCCAATGAAACCGACAGTCCAAGTACGGCCGGAAACAAGTTTGAAGTCTACTATCCGGGGGATGCCTATGTGGATGTCTTGTCCTTTGACGCCTACAACTGGGCGGGCTACAACGGCATTGGCTGGCGCAGCCATATCCAGGTATTTACTACGCCGTATAACCGCTTAGCGGCGCTAAATGCCAACTATCCCATATGGATAGCTGAAGGCTCCGCCAGCCCAAGGGTCAGCCAGACAGATAAGGCCAATTGGTTTAAAGCCATGTTTGCCGACACCGGGTTCCCGCGGTTCCAAGCCTATGTGCTGTTCTCCATCAACAAGGAGCAGGACTGGCGCTACAACAGCAGTCCGGAGGTCTTGAACGCTTTCAAAACCGGATTGGCCGGCCCCGTTACACCATCGCCATCCACCTCGCCGTCGCCAACCACTCAGCCGGGTAGGCCGGGGGACTTCAATATTGACGGCAAGGTTAATGTCACCGACCTATCGTTCTTCCTGACGCGCTGGAACGGCAGTGACGCGACAGCCGATTTGAACCATAGCGGCAAAGTAGATATCACCGACCTCTCAATCCTCCTCAGTAACTGGCTGCCCTAATTAGTAGCGCAGAATGGCGCGTAAATTATCGCCGCCAATCTCATCCCTTTCCACCAGTAGCACTTGGCCGCTGTTTTTGAGTGTTTGCTGGACGGCTTCTTCAATTTCGGCCGACAGCAGGTCTGGCGTCTGGCCGGGAATGCTCTCATGAAAGGCGGCCGTTTCCTGGCTGGTGGTATGCGCAGACACCATTAAGGTATCGATACGGCCAGCGGCGGCGGCCGCAAGGACATCGCTGGGCGTAGCGGCTACGCGCTGCGGGCTGTTGGCGGAAAGCATGCCAAAGTCGTTGATGGCCGCGCCCTTGGGGGCATCCATTAATTCCATCATCAGCGGCAACGATAGTTCGTGGAGTTGTTGAGGGGTTAACTTGCTTGAGTCGTGCTCAACTTGCACGATCTCGCCGCCATATTTGGTGAGTTTGTTGAACATGCCCAGTGTCGGCTGGAGAGCGACTACAACCAGCGGCGTGGCGTGAGATTTGAAGTGCGTGCAAATGGCAGCGTCAATCTTCAGCAAGTATTCGCGCAGATCTGAATGCGGCGTCCGGGAGTCATCACCTTCACCATGGAAATTGCCGGCGGGGCCGGCGCTGTTGCGCATCTGGAGCAGCTTATCGTGGTCCTTGTACCACAGTGCCGAATCAAGGTTGGCCGGCATACCCTTGACCGTATGGGGCGTGGCTCCATGGCGGTCGGCTAAAAGCAGTCTGACTGAACCTTGTGATAAGGCCAGTACATGGAAACTAACGTTGCCTAGCAAGCCGATCAGCGGCGTGACGTAGAAGCGGCTGTCGGTTTTATAGGAATCCTTTACTGGTATTGGTAATCGGAAGAACGAAAACCGGCTCTCAGAAATAAACACCGCCAGCCCGTGGCCTTGGTGTTTCCAAAACTCCATATCGTCTATCAGGGATGACCCTTTTTGGCGTAAGGCGGCCGCCACGCGAGAATCACTGACGGACTTCAAGGCTTCATCAAGCAGCTGACGGAAACGCTGGTTATCTACCCTGTCGCTGCGAATGGCTACTGAGTCAGTGGCTAGGTAAATGGATAGGCACGTGTTATCAGTATTTGAAAGCAGATCTTTTAATGTGTCTTCAGTAATAACGTCCATAGGTCCTCCCTAATATGCTTCAAAGGTAAAGCAAGTAGGCGCGCCGTACATTGGCAGGAATTCTAAACCAGCACGCCAACTAGGAATGCGAGATATATCAAATATGTTGCATTGCTGCTAATGCCTGTTTTTCTGTTGTGATACATTTCATAATAATAATCATGCGTTACAAGTCCGTCATTCACTGCGACTTTCCGGTACCACGAGAAATGGTTTATGGCGAATTGACCAACCTGGGAAGGCACATGCTTTGGAATACCGGCGTGATTCACATTTCAAGCACCGGCAAGATGACAGAAGGGATGCTTTACGAGACACGCTCTGCAGCGCTTGGGCAACAAATAACTGCGAAGATCCGGGTTGACCGCCTGTCTGAGCCGGAACAAATTGTTATTCACAATGACACCGGCGCCGTTGTGTTTATGGTGACCTATGATTTGCTTAGTAAGCCTCGGAACCATTGCCATTTGGTTTGTACCATGGACTTTGATTTGAAGGGTATAGCCTGGCAGTTTGCGCATCCGGTTATTGAATCAATAGCTAAAACTCGCCTTAGCAGTGACCTGCAGACGCTACGAACACTACTAACCCAGACTGAGTCGTCGGAACCTAGCTAGAAAATCCAGGCCCCGAGAAGGAAAGCGATAATGACCGCCAGTGCTCCCATTGCATCCCCTTGTGTTACGTCATGATTATTCCATCCCTTTATGTTTATGGCATCGGAGCATCTTACAAGTTGCGGCCGCAAAACTAATCTTGTTATTGCTTCAACATTTCGTATAATTAGCCCCAAAGTACCGGAGGTTTAGTAGGCGGTGGTCTCCGGCCTTTTTTTATGTAATTTCGGAAATATTAAATGAACGCCTTCCAGAGGATACAACATGACGTAGCGGTTAGGGTGCGCCAATACGGGCCGCAAAGAAACCACAAGGCGGCAGAAGTAGTGCCGTTCAGTAGAGCGGAAACCATGCTGCACGGCAACGGTTTTTACTTCCGTGGCCAGAAGTACGTCACGCACAATACTCTCGGCATCGATAAAACCGCCGTATACCGTATGCTTCCTCGCCAGCGGTATATAGCCATTGGCATGGGACTGTCGGCGCTGCTGGCCATAGTTATTAACTGGCATGCTTTCCTGGTGGGATTGGTGGCGGTGATTACCATCCTGTATTTTTTGGACTTATTATTTAGCTTGTTCCTTGTTTACCGCAGCTTCTTTAGCTATCGGGAACTGTCGCCTACTGAGGCCCAAATAGCGGCGGTGACAGATTGGCCCAAATATACCGTATTCTGTCCTCTATATAAGGAGGCGCAGGTTATGCCCCAGTTCATCGCGGCGATGACAAGGCTGGACTACCCCAAGGACCGGTTGGAAGTACTCTTACTATTGGAGGAGGACGATACGGAGACCGTGGCTAAGGTAAACGAGATGGGTGTACCGGACTTCATCCATGTAGTGGTCGTACCGGATAGCCTGCCCAAGACCAAGCCAAAAGCTTGCAACTACGGCCTTCAGCGGGCGACGGGCGAGTATGCGGTAATTTATGACGCCGAAGATATTCCGGAGGCAAGCCAGCTGAAGAAGGCGGTGGTGGCATTCCGGCAGGCCGGCGAGCGGGTTGGCTGCATTCAGGCAAAGCTTAACTATTACAACTGGAACCAAAATACCTTGACCCGTCTGTTTACGTTGGAGTATTCATTGTGGTTCAATCTGATTCTTACCGGTTTGCAGTCGGTGGGCGCGCCAATACCGCTGGGCGGAACTTCCAATCATTTCCGCACTCGCGACCTGCGTGACCTAGGAGGATGGGATCCCTTCAATGTTACTGAGGATGCCGACCTGGGAATGAGAATTGCCAAGCGCGGCATGCGGACGGCTATCCTGGATTCCACGACCATGGAAGAGGCCAACAGCCAGTTTGGCAACTGGCTGAAACAGCGTTCACGCTGGATAAAGGGGTATATGCAGACCTATCTGGTCCATATGCGGCGTCCGCGGGACTTTGGCCGCTCTGGCAACCGGCTGGACTTACTAACATTCCAGCTGGTAATCGGCGGGAAAATCCTGTCCATGTTGATCAACCCGCTGCTATGGCTCATGACGATATCCTATTTTGTGCTGCGCCCGTACATTGGGCCGCTCATTGAGTCCCTGTACGGTCCGGGTGTGTTTTACGTTGGCCTGTTTACGTTGCTGATTGGCAATTTCCTATATACCTATTACTACATGATGGGCGCGGCGCGCCGGGGACACCAGGAGCTGATTGGCTATGCCGTCCTAGTTCCTGGCTACTGGCTAATGATGAGCTGGGCGGCGGCTTATGCGCTGCGCGACTTGATCGTACGGCCGTTCCACTGGCACAAGACCAAGCATGGACTACATCTGGCCAACGCCCAAGCGGGTTCGGATATTAAGGACTTGCTGAAGGGAGGCGGGAAA
>CBDTXE010000018.1:0-15183 GCA_965364395.1 uncultured bacterium
CATGGCCGCCGGACCATTGGCGCCGACCGCCGTACCGGCCAACAAAGAAGAGGCGCTAATCCTCAGCCTCCTGGCGGCAGGTGTCACCTCCGGACAAGATTTGATAACCCGCAGCGGGCTGACGGCGGCCGAGTTTACCCGCCTAACCAGCCTGATGGAGATAACCGGAAAGATCAGGCCGCTTGGCGCTGGCGAGTGGGCGGCGCGCTAGCATCGCGGGTTTGCATGCGCCGCTCTTCCGTGGTGAGAAACCGGAGGGCGATATATAGAGCCAAATATCCCAGGAACATCGGCAAAGCGCCCAGTGATTGATGATAAAAGTCAAAGAACTGGGTCACAAACAGGTTGATTAGCGTCGCCCTGGTAAACAGGTGGTAGGCGGCCAACCGCGACCGCCGGATGATCGTTGCGCCGGCCAACACCATGGCGGCCGTCACTGCGCTGACGCATAACTGAAGGATGGAGAAGGGAGTGACGGTCCGGTAATTTACGATGGCGCCCGGAATATCAACCAAGGTAGCCAGAATTACCAAAAAGATGCTCACTAGCCCCACTACGGCATTGGCAATGAATGCCCACACAATTAGCCGGCTGCCCCAACGGCTGGTGACAAACCGCCGGTACCAAACCTCGGCGGTTGCCCGCAGGCGCGTTACCCATCCAGGCTCGGCCGCCGGAATTACACCCAACCGCCCAATCAGCGCCTGCAGCTCACCAGTTAACGGATGCGCGGGGTCGGCACGGTCCAGGTATTCAACCAGCCGGCGGCGCTCCACCTCATCCAGGTCATGGTGGGCGGCCTCTTCCAGCATCATGATGGCATTGAGCAGAGATTCATTGGGCGACAGTTCGCGGCGCTGCCTGACCGCCCGGCTACCCAGGAAAAGCAGGATGAATATCAAGTAAATTATGGCGATCGTCGGTTGAAAGAAGTAGTTGTTGTCACGGGTTATAAACTTCCCCAGCTCATCGATGAACAACCCAAAACCCGTCCCGCCAACCACGCTGGCCAGCCGCTGGGCGCGATTGCCCAGGCCGTTGATAAACAGCAGCAGGGCGGCCAACATTAAAAGCCCGCCCCAAAGCATATGCGCGATATGCAGGCTGTCGCCGCCAACCTGTGGGTATCCGGTTACAAACAAGAACGCCCGCACCAAGAGCAACGAGGTTATGGCTGACACAAAAAACAGCTCCAGCAAATCGCCAGACCGGGCATTTCTCGCTATGTAGGGGAGCCGCATGGGTGCATTGGACCTTTTCCAAATTTTACCATGCCGGTTACACTATAGTAATGAAACATTTCTGGCAAAAACTCCATAAGCCGTTCTTTGTACTGGCGCCCATGGACGACGTGACCGATACAGTGTTCCGGGAAATCGTCGCGGACGTCTCGCCGGCGGACGTGGCCTTCACCGAATTTGCGTCTACCGACGGCTTTGTACACCCCGCGGGACGGCCCAGCGTGGAGCGGCGCCTGCGCGTCAACGCCACCGAGGCCGCCAAAGGCATCCCGCTGGTCGCGCAGATCTGGGGCGCGACGCCCAGTCATTACCTGGCCATGGCCAGGGATCTGGCGCAAAGGGGCCAGTTTGCCGGCATTGACATCAACATGGGCTGCCCGGAAAAGGGGATTGTCCGCCGGGGCTGCTGCGGCGGGCTGATTAAGGACGAGAACTGGCAGAACGCCGCCGACATCATCCAGGCAACCAAGGCCGGTGCCGGTGGGCTGCCGGTCAGCGTCAAAACGCGTATCGGCGTGAACCGTATCGTGACCGAGGAGTGGGCGGCGCACTTGCTGCGCCAGGACATCGCCGCCTTAACCATTCACGCCCGCACCGTGCGCGAGATGAGCAAGGTGCCGGCGCGCTGGGACGAGATTACCAAAGTTGTCAGGTTGCGGGACCAGCTGGCGCCGCAGACGGTGATCATTGGCAACGGCGATGTCACGGGCCGGGCACATGGACTGGAAATGGCGAGTGCCAGCGGCGTGGACGGGGGGATGGTCGGCCGGGGCATCTTGCGTGACATCCAGGCATTTGCCGCCAGACCGGAAGCGGCCACGCCGGAAGGCCGCATCGATTTGTTCTTGAGACACCTGGCACTGTATGAGGGCACATGGGCGGGCTCCAAGTCCTACGCCCCCATGAAGAAGTTTGCCAAGTTGTACATTAACGGATTCCCAGGTGCGTCTGACCTGCGGGCGCGGATTATGGAGACGCAGACGCCGGTTGAGGCCCGAATGGTACTCAGAAAAAGCGCTACTCCAGTATCTTAAGTTCTCATTATTGCTTGACCTTGTTATCATGGCGGTGTTCCTTGTGGAGCAACCTCCCCAACTGAAGGTCCCTTCCAGACGAAAGGAGTGGCACTAGTGGCCACCACATCGGAAGTTCCGGCATCCGCCGCGCCGCAAGGCGCTTCGGACAGCCTACTGGAGCGCCGCTTCAAGCTGACCGAGCGCGGCACCACCGTGCGCATCGAGGCCATCGGCGGCATCACCACCTTCCTGACGATGTGCTACATCGTCTTCATCAACCCCGCCATCCTGTCAGCGGCCGGCGAGCCCTTTGCCGCCATTGCCACAGCCACCGCCCTGGGAGCAGGCATCGCCTGCATCGTGATGGGACTGTGGGCCAACCTGCCGCTGGCGTTGGCTCCAGGCCTGGGGCTGAACGCCGTCGTGGCGTTTGACCTCATCTTGGGACAGCAGGTCTCCTGGCAAGTGGGCATGGCCTGCGTGGTCATTGAGGGCGCCATCGCCCTGGTGCTGGTTGTCGCGGGCCTGCGCGAAGCCGTGATGCGCGCGGTGCCGCCGTCACACCGCTATGCCTATGGCGTCGGCATCGGGTTGTTCCTGGTGTTCATCGGTCTGCGCGACGGCGGGCTGGTGATCAACGATCCGGCCACCGGCGTCGCCATCGGCGACCTTACGCGTGGCGGTCCCATGATCACACTGGCGGGCGTGGCGGTAGGGCTGGTGCTGTGGGCGCGCGGCCACATCGCGGCCGTCCTGGCGGCCATTGGCACCACCACGGTCCTGGGGCTCATCTTTGGGATCATGGACGGTCCCAGCGGGGTCTTTGACTGGCCCAGCAGTGCCAACTTCTCGACTATCGGCGACCCGCTGTCGCCGGACAACCTCGTGGAGGCCGCAACCACGCTGGCCCTGGTGCCGTACATCTTCGCGCTGTTCATGACCGACTTCTTCGACACCATCGGTACGGCGTCGATGGTCGGCCGCAAGGCCGAGCTGATGGATGACGCGGGCAACATGGAAGGGTTGCGGCCTGCCCTGATGGTGGACAGTGGCGCGGCTGCCATGGGCGGCGCGATGGGCACGTCCAGCATCACGTCCTACGCCGAGAGCGCCGCTGGCGTGGGCGTGGGAGCCAAGACGGGCCTGGCCACGGTGGTCACCGGCCTGCTGTTTCTGCCGGCCATCTTCATGATGCCGATCATCGCCCTGGTGGGCCAGCCGGTGCCGTTTGCCAAGGACGTCATGATCTACCCGCCGGTCTCGGCGGCCCTGATCGTGGTAGGCGTGATGATGTCGTCGTTGTTCGGTCACATCGACTGGAACAACAAGGAGCACGCCATCCCGGCCTTTGTGGCCGTGGCCGCCATCCCGCTGACCTTCTCCATCGCCGCCGGCATCGGTCTGTCCGTGCTGGCCTACGTGGTGGTCATGCTGGGCATGGGGAAGCTGCGGCAGATCCACCCGCTGATGTGGGTGGTGTCCGCGCTGTTCCTGCTGTTCTTCATGGAGCCCTGGCTGAGCGCCAAGGTCTTCTAGACTTCCCGCGGCCGGGGCGCATTTCAAGCGCCCCGGCCGCCAAGCCGCAATAATCATTTAGGCAAAAAGCACAATGCCGCCTGCCAAAACAACCAGTAAGCTCCTATCCATGGAAGATTTACGCAAACAAGCCACCAATGCCAATGTCAAGAAACTACTGAAGCTGTACAGCCGCTACAAATTTGTCCGGCTACTGCTGCTTAACCCGGTGTTGCGGGTCATCGCCATCCCAATCGCGGCCGTAATCCTGGTACTGACCTGGCCGTTCATTCTTGGCTACATCGCCTTCCGGGTTGTCAGGTTCCGGCGCCGCTACCGCACTAGGACCAAACACCGGCAGCCGGAAAACGTCCAAGAGCGTATTCGTTACGCCATCGACTCTGCCCGCCGCTAACAAATTGCCACTGGTCAGCAGCAAGTGCGTCTGCTATATTTGCAACTCTTACAGGAGTAATGAATCATGCGGGCCATATGGACCGGAGCGGTCAGCTTTGGGCTGATCAATATCCCAGTCAAAATGTACAGCGGCAGCGAGAGCCGCGGCGGCATCGATTTGAAGATGCTGCACAAGCACGACATGTCGCCAATCCGCTACGCCAAGTTCTGCAAGCAGGAAAACCGAGAAATTGAGTTTGGCGAAATCATTAAAGGCTATGAATACCAGGACGGCGAATACGTCGTGCTGGACGAGAAAGACTTTGAAAAGGTCAACGCCAAAAAGACCGGAAGTATTGATATCGCCCAGTTTGCCCACGAGACCGAGATTGATGTCCGCTATTATGACAAGCCCTACTACCTTGAGCCCGCCAAAGGCGCCGATAAGCCCTACGCACTGCTGCGGGCGGCCCTGCAAAAAAGCAACCGCATCGCCATCGCGCGGTTTGTACTGCGCAACCGCGAGCACCTGGCAGCCATCAAGCCGGTAGGCCGCGCGCTCGTACTCAACCAACTGCGCTTCCCGGCCGAGCTACGGGAGCCTAACCAGCTCAAGTTACCGGATGCTGAGGCGGCCGACGACAAAGAGGTCAATATGGCCTTGAAGCTGGTCGACCAGCTAACCGAACCGTTCATCGCCGAGGACTTCCACGATACCTTCACGGAAGAATTGGAAGCTATGATCCAAGAGCGCATCCAAGGTGCCAAGCCCAAGACCACGGGCAAGGCCAAGGCGGAGCCGACCAGCGGCGGAAAGGACATCATGGCCATGCTGAAAGCCAGCCTGGATGAGTCGCAGAAGGCCAAATCAAAGCGCTAGTGCAGTATAATCGTTCCTAAACAAGGAACTTCCGCATGCGAGCCATATGGACCGGCGCCATCAACTTTGGCCTGATCAACATTCCCGTGAAAATGTATAGCGGCAGCGAGAGCCGCGGCGGCATCGATCTCAAGATGCTGCATAAGACCGACCTGGGGCCGATCCGCTACGCCCGCATCTGCCGCAAGGATGGGCAAGAGGTGCCATACGAGGAAATCGTGAAGGGATACGAGTACCAGGACGGCGACTTTGTAATTATGGACGACCACGACTTTGACAAGGTGAACGCCAAGAAAACCAGCTCCATAGATATCACCCAGTTTGCCCACGAGTCCGAGATTGACGTCCGCTACTACGACAAGCCCTATTATTTGGAGCCCGGCAAGGGAGCGGGCAAGCCGTACGCGCTGCTAAGAGAGGCGCTGGAAAAGAGTAACCGCATCGCCATTGCCACATTTGTCCTGCGTAACCGCGAGCACCTGGCAGCCGTCAAGCCGGTGGGGCGGGTGCTGGTGCTCAACCAGCTGCGCTTCCCGGCGGAGCTGCGCGAACCGGGCCAGCTGAACCTGCCCGATGCCACCGAGGTCGCAAGCAAAGAAGTGGACGTGGCCCTGAAACTGGTTGACCAGCTCAGTGAGCCATTTATTCCCGAGGATTTCCACGACACCTACACCGAGGAGCTGGAACAGATGATCCAGGACAAGATTAAGGGCAAGAAGCCGACGCCGGTCAAAGACAAAGTGGAGACAAAACCAGACAGTAAGGACCTAATGGCAATGTTGAAGGCCAGCCTGGAAGAGTCGGCCGCCGGCCAGAAGGAGTAGCGGCCGCCCATGGCGCTGGAAGCCTATCACAACAAGCGTAAGTTTGAAGAAACCCCCGAACCTACCGGCGGCCAGGCCAGCGACGGCCAGCTGAGGTTTGTAGTGCAGAAGCACAAGGCGTCGCGCCTGCACTACGACTTCCGCCTGGAGCTAGACGGAGCCGTGCCCAAAGGCCCGTCGCTGAGCCCCGCCGATAAGCGCCTGGCCATGATGACCGAGGACCACCCCATGGATTACCGGCTGTTTGAAGGCACCATCCCCAAGGGTAATTACGGCGCCGGCACCGTCATGGTCTGGGACGAGGGCACATATACGGACGCGGTAGGAAGCGCAGACCCGGAAACGGCGCGCAAAAATCTCAAGGCCGGATTCAAAAAAGGGGACATGAAGTTCATCCTGCGCGGCCAAAAGCTGCGGGGCTCATTTGTACTGGTCAAAATCAAGGGCCACGACGCTGAGGAGAATACCTGGTTGCTGATCAAGCATAAAGACGAGTTTGTCACGGAAGACGACGTCGCGGCGCAGGACCGGTCGGTGCTTTCAGGGCGGACAATGGACGAGATAACCTCCGGAGGCGGCGCCCAGTGGCTACGGGCGCCCCTGATGGACCTGGCTGGCGCCCCCGTTGCCCCGCAGCCGTCTAGTGTGAAGCCGATGCTGGCCACGCTGGCGGACAAGCCATTTGACTCGCCGGACTGGCTGTATGAGGTCAAGTGGGACGGCTACCGGATCATCGCCCACGTCAAAGCTGGGACAGTGCGCCTGGAGTCGCGGGGAAGCCAGGACTACACGGCGGTATTTGCACCTATTTGCGACGAGCTGCGCGACCTCAAGGTTGACTGCACGCTAGATGGTGAGATGGTTGTCGTGGACCAGGACGGGCGGTCAGATTTTGGTGCCCTCCAAAACTACCAGAGGAGCGGCAAGGGCCACCTGGTCTATTACGTATTTGACGCCGTGCACTCAGCCGGCCATGACCTCAGCAGCCTGCCGCTGACCCGCCGCAAGGACATCGCCTCCAGTATCATCGCGCCGCTCAAGAACGTCAGGCTTAGTGACCACATTGTCGGGCAGGGGAGCGCCTTTTATGAGCTGGCGCAGCAACAGGACCTGGAGGGCATCATCGCCAAGAATGCCGACAGCCCATATCTTGAAGGCAAGCGCAGTCCGTCGTGGCTGAAGTTTAAAACCCACAAACGCCAGGAGGCGGTGATAGGCGGCTGGACCGAGCCGAGAGGCGGCCGGCAGAAGATGGGGGCGCTCGTGCTCGGCGTCTACGGGGAAGGCGGCGAGCTCCAGTACATCGGCCATACCGGCGGCGGATTCAAGGACCGCCAGCTGAAAGAGATGTATGACCGGCTGAAGCCCTTGAAGACGCCGGAATCGCCCTTTGCCGCCGAGCCCAAGACCAACGAGCCCGCCCATTGGGTAAAACCGGAGACCGTCGTGGAAGTAAAATTTTCGCAATGGACGGGGGACGGACACCTGCGCCACCCGGTATTCCTAGGCGTCCGCGAGGACAAAGATCCGCGCAGCGTGGTGCGGGAAGTGGCCCAGGCCGCCCAGAAGGTGGTTGACGCAACGCCAGAGCCGGCGCCTAACAACGCCATTACAACCAAGGCCCAACTGACGCATCCGGACAAGGTTTTCTGGCCGGATGAAGGCATCACCAAGGGCGACTTATTGCGCTACTATGACTCGGTCGCCGGTTTCATCGTGCCCTACCTTACAGGGCGGCCGGAATCGATGAACCGCCACCCAAATGGCATCAACGGCAAAAGCTTCTTCCATAAGGACGTGGAGTCACACCCGGACTTCATCAGATCGGTGCCGTTATACTCCGAATCAAATGAACAGGACATCAACTGGTTGGTCTGCGATGACCGCGACGGCCTGCTTTACCTGGTCAACCTGGGCTGCATTGAGCTCAACCCCTGGCATTCCCGCGTAGACCGGCCGGACCACCCGGACTGGTGCCTGATCGACCTGGATGCCAAAACCGTCGGCTTTGATGCGGTTGTAGCCACCGCCCAAGAAGTCCGCAAACTGCTGGAGGAGCTGGGAGTCCCGTCATTCCCCAAGACCAGCGGCAAGACCGGCTTGCACGTCTGCATTCCGCTGGGTGGCGACTATGTTTACGAGCAGAGCCGCATGCTGGCCGAGCTGCTTGTGGGCATGGTCCAGCGGCGGCTGCCAGACCTCACCAGCATTGACCGCAACCCCAAGAAGCGGGAACACAAAATATACCTGGACTACCTACAAAACCGCCGCGGCCAGACCATGGCAGCCCCGTACTGCGTCCGCCCGGTGCCTGGCGCGCCGGTGAGTACGCCGCTGCATTGGGAAGAAGTGCGCGCCGGGCTTGATCCCCGGGATTTTACCATCCACACAACCGCGGCGCGGCTGCAGCAAGTGGGCGACCTATGGCAAGGCGTCATGGGTGAGGGCGTGGACATCCGCCGGCTACTAGACCAGCTTGGCTAATACGCTTATGCTACAATTTAGCCCATGGCAAAGCCTACCCGGCAAGTGCAATTTCAATTATCTCTACCATCGGTGCTGGTCGGCTTTGTATCGGCGACGGTTATGGCTACGGCCATTTACGCTTTGGCACCAGCGCCCCTGAAAAGCCTGGCGGCCGCCCTCATCCCCGGCGACATCAATGAAGACAACCGCGTCGACATCTACGACCTGAGCATCCTGCTGGGCAACTGGGGCAGAGCGGTCACGCCATCGCCAAGCCCCTCCCCAACCTCGCCGCCCCAAAGCGGCATCTGGAAGCCGGCATTGAACACCTCGTGGCAATGGCAGTTAACCGGCACGATAGACCAGACAGTTGATGCCCAAATGTTTGATATCGATGGGTTTGACCAATCCGCCGCCACGGTGGCATCTCTTAAATCCAAAGGCAAACGCGTGGTTTGCTACTTTTCCGCGGGCAGCTGGGAAGACTGGCGACCGGACGCCGCCCAATTTCCGGCAGCGGTTAAAGGAAGTAGCAATGGCTGGCCGGGGGAGCGCTGGCTAGACATCCGTAATCTGTCCGCCCTCAAACCAATAATGGATGCGCGTATCAAAATGTGTAAGGACAAGGGATTTGATGCCGTCGAGCCTGACAATATCGACGGGTACACCAACAATACCGGCTTCCCATTAACGGCAGCCAATCAAATTGCCTACAACAAGTACTTGGCTGACGCGGCCCACGCGCAGGGTATGTCAATCGCACTGAAGAACGATATCGACCAGGTGTCGCAGTTGCTGCCGTATTATGACTTTGCCATTAACGAGCAGTGTTTCCAGTACGGCGAGTGCAACACGCTACTGCCATTCATCGCCGCCGGGAAAGCCGTATTTAACGTTGAGTACTCGCTGAATACCACGCAGTTTTGCCCGCAAGCCAATAGCATGAACTTCAATTCGCTCAAGAAAGACCTAAACCTTAGCGCTACCCGTACCGCCTGTCGCTGATTGATCGCCTGAAGCGGGCATGGCATAATATGCTTATGGTTTTTCACGATGAGAGCCAGCGCCGCTGGAAGCTTATCAAAGGCACTGGGATTGCGTTGGGATTAGTCGCCGCCGCACCAATTGCGGCCGTATCGGCATACGCTTTCCTGTACCAGCCCCAATGGGGCACGCTGGCCATTAACGCAACACCCGGGCTAAGCCAGGCCATACGCACGGTCAAAGCCGCCGCACCCAAACCCAACCCGCGCGACAACCGTCCGGCGCCAAGCCAGGTAGTGCCTGGTGGCGCCAAGACTACTGCGGCTAGCCGCAGCGCCGCTAGACCCGCCAGCCAGGAACAGGCAGACTCTCAAGGTTATTTCCGGCAGGCGGCGCCAACGCCGCAGCTCACGCCGCCTAAGACTGCCGCCCCAGTGGCGACCGCTACGGCCAAAGACAACCAAGGAAAAGGTAACGGAACTGACAAGGTTCGCGAAGATAAGAGCCAGGGCAAAGGCCCTAGTTCAAGGCCTTAGCCAGCGCGGCGCCTTCCCGCTTGATTGTTCCCCAGCCGACCAAGTTACCCTTGAGCACGTTTAATAGTGCCTTAATCAATACGTAGTACATTAGTGGACGGTAGATGACGCGCTGAGGAACAATCAGCCAGGTCTGCCCCAATTTTTCGCCGTCAAGCTTCAAAGCCAAAGCAGCCATGGCCAGGTCCAGCAGCAGATATGCCACTAGGCAAGCCAAAATCAATTGCCCATGGCCGGCCGCCAACCCGGCCAGCATCACTACGTCAAACACCGGCCCAAGTAGCGGAATGGCAATCTGAAACACCAGAAGATAGGGGAGGCCGATCATCCCCAGCGTCCCGTATCGGGGGCGCAGCATAACCCGGCGATGCTTCCAGACGGCCTGCATGGTCCCAAAAGTCCATCTAAACCGCTGCTTCACCAGGTCGCGCACGTTTCCTGGCGCCTCGGTAAAGGCTACTGACCGGTCGTCGTACACTATCCGGTAGCCCCGTTCCTTGATAGCCAGCGTCAGATCGGTGTCTTCCGCCAGTGTATCGTGACGGAAGCCACCGACGTCCTGGAGAACGGCCTTGCGGAAAGCCCCAATAGCACCAGGAACCACCGTTATACAATCAAACAGGTCGCCCATGCGGCGGTCGAGATTGAAGCCGACCACATACTCAAGGGACTGCAGCCGTGTTATCAGGTTGCGCCGGTTAGCTATCTTGGTATTGCCGGACACGGCGCCCACCTTGGGATCGCTGAAATGGTGGCATAAATGAAAGAGCGTGTCCGGGCGGAAAACGGTATCGGCATCAATGGCCACAATCGTCCCGGTACGCGCCAAGCCGATGCCGTAGTTCAAAGCATCTGCCTTGCCGCCATTGGGCTTTTCCACCACCCGCACGCGTTGGTCGGCCACGACGAGGGCCAGCCCAGCCGTGCCGTCTGACGAGCCGTCGTCCACTACGATAACTTCAAAGCGCGGATAGCGGCTGGCGAGGACCGATCTTAGGCAGTGCTGGATACCTGCTGCCTCGTTATAAGCCGGGATGATGACGGTGCACGGCACATCCACCAGGAGGGGGTTCCGGCGCCGGCGCCTAGCCTGGGTAATGGCGGCGACAATTAGAAACGCCGCGCGCGTCAATCCGGCCGCAATCAGCAGCCACGCCGCGGCGGCCGCCAAGCCGCCCAGCAATCGGGTGGCCGAGAATACCAAGTTGGCCATAGCTGCCGCAATGGCTTGGCCACCTTGGACTCTGGGCATGGAGGCCTCGTGAGACAAGCCGATAGCGCTCCCAAGCGTCATAAACTTGAAGCCCGCCCGCCGGTAGTCATCGATGATTCCCGGAAGAGCCTGTACCGTGCGGCTGCGGTCGCCGCCGCCATCGTGGAGCAACATGACTCCTCCCGGCAGGTTGCCGCTGGCCTTAGCCCGAATTTCGTCAGCATAACGCAGATACCAGTCGGCCGTATCCACGTCCTCGCCGGCCACAACATACCCCTGGGAGGCAATGGCCCGCAGGGGACCGTCACCAGATTGTTGCCCGCTGTCGGCACCCTGGTACGGCGCCCGGAATAGCCGTGGACTGCGCCCGGTCTGGGCTTCAATGGCTACCCGCCCCATGGCTACCTCGTAGCGCTGCCGCCACTGGGGAAGCTTGGCCAAATTTGGATGGCTATAGGTATGGTTGCCAAGCTCGTGTCCCTGCGCCACGATGTCTTGCAATATCGGCAGTTGCAGGGCATTACGGCCAACGACAAAAAAGGTTGCTGGCACCCGCTTGTCGCGTAGGATTTCTAATATTTCCTGCGTGTATGGAGTGGGGCCGTCATCAAAGGTAAGGACGACCGTGCGCGGGGGTACCTTGAATGCCTGCTTTCGCCCCGCCGAGTCCAATTGGTAGACACCGGAGGCCGCTACCGGCTGTGACACCAAAATGGCGGCCACGGCCACCCAAACCCCCTTCAGCATCCACCGCTTCATACCTGTTATGATACCGCACATCCGGACTAGCGCCTAATGGCGCGCCGTGGCATAATCAGCCTTTGCGGCGCAGCCGAGAACCTACAAAACGGGGAGAACAATGCATCCCAACGACCAAAGCGTGGTGCCGATGGCCATCGTGGCCACCTGTGACATCGGCCTGGAACTGATGTTTGGCGTGCCTGTCACGTCGACGATCGTGCAAATCGTCGACGGCAAAAGCCACTACGAGGCCGAAGGCCGCATCGAGACCATGCTGGCCGAACTGACGCGCTCGCACCTCCGAGAAGGCGTAGAGTGCATCGAGCTCTCATCACAGTCCGCCATCGTCCGGCTGCATGGCAGCCACCTGGACAACAAGGCCACCTACTTGATAGCGGCCGTGGAGAGCCTGCGGACCGGCTTTGCCGGCAACATCCGTATCGCCTTGCTGGTTCCGGCTGGCACGATGACAGAAGATGACATCCGCAACCTGCGGGCGGCAGCCAACCCTGAGGACATCCTGGCCATCGACCAGCCGCAGGCGGAGCAAGCGCCGGCCGACGTCATAAGTCTCAGCTCGTACCGGAACTGAACGGCCAAACGGTACCCCGGCCTCACCGCCGGGGTACCCACTATTGCACTGATATTGTTTTTGTTGTATGGTTGCATGGATTTCGCACAACCGTGCGGAACGTACACCCTCAGGCCTCCCAAGGAGGAACCGTGACGTTCATCGTCGTAGCCGCCATCATCGTGGCGGCAGTGGTGCTATTCCTGCTGTGGCGCAAGTCGCGCAGCCGTCCCCAGCAGCTGCAGCAGCCGTCGATCGACCACTTCAACACCGCGGCCCGCGCCGCAACCCGCCCCGCCGCGGCGCCGCTGGGGCAACAGCTTCGCGAGGCCGAGCGAGTCAACCTGGATCCGCCGTCGACCCGCCGACCGATGCCCGGCGCCACCTCCCATCACCGTAGCGACAGCCACCTCATCCTGATGGGACAGCCGCACGTGGACTCTGACGGCGACGGCCTTCCGGACCAGATGGATCCGGATCCGTTCGACCGGCGCGACGACGTGCACGTCCCCCACGACGACGCTCTGCGCAGCGACTGGAACGACGCGGGCGCTCCCGATCCCGCGCCGGACCGCATCAGCGACTTCGGCACCGGCGGCGACTACGGCAGCGGCGACTTCAGCTCCCGCGACGCGAGTCCGGCCTACGAGGCGCCCAGCGCGCCCGACCCGGCGCCGACCTACGAGGCGCCGAGCAGCTCCGGCTCCGACTCGAGCAACTTCTCGGGCTCCGACTGATGCGCCCACGGGGGCGGCGGCAATGTCCGCCGCCCCCGCTGTATTTGACCTTGCAATAGATATAATACTATTTTATAGTTGCATGATTATGACCGCTACAGGCTGAAGCGGCATGACCCCTGTTCACACACTCCATTTGGAGGAGACGTGCGAAGGTACCTCACAGTTCCAGCTGTCGCTCTGGCGTCAGCAGCCTGCCCGGCTTCGGCGTTGGCTGCGACGGGAGCAGGCCTGACTACGCCGATGGCCGCCAGCCTGGTGGCGTGGATTCCACTGATCTTGGTGGTCGGCCTCTTGGCGATGCTGCTGCTTCGTCATCGGCGCCGCACGCTCTACTCCGTCGATCAATCCTCCCCGGCCGGCCCGGGATACCAGTCGCTGCGCCGTTCGCGCGGTAATCGTGCTAGCTTGGTGGAAGACTACGACACGGACGCCGACGATTTTGGCGAACCTGACGAACTGCTGGAGAACGAGCCCGACGCCAATCCCGCGCCAGAGGCGGACGGCTTTGTCGGCAGCGGGCTGTACGGCGACAACCTGGAGCCGGATCCCGACGACGACCCAGACAACGGGCGCGGCCCGGTTGAGCCAGCCGCCACATCGCTTCCCGTCACCAATAGCGTTGACCGGAGCGTTGGCGCGCAGACCCACACTGCCCCTGACGGCAACGGCGCCAGCGCAAATAGTAACCGGGAGTGGCTACACGCGAGCGAAGCGCCCACGGCAGATCCCGCCAACGCCGTGTCCGGCAGCGACACTCCATCAAGTGGCGGTGACAGCAGCAGCAATTCAGACTGACCGTCAAGACAGTTGGCGCCGGTTCCCATCAGGGGATCGGCGCCGCTTCACATCCACAGCTATTGACTTTATGATGCTTATGTTATATACTCCACTAATCCTTAACGGAGACCCCCATGCACACTTGCATGAACCGCTGATCGGCTCCGGATGATTACGCCACCACCCGCAGGTGGCCTAGTCACCCGGGGCTGATACGGCCCAACCCCCACAACCAAAGAGGTGAGCAGTATGGATAATATCCGTGCTGAGCTTTGCGAACTATGGCCGCTTTACGCGCTGGTTTTGCGCACCCCGCACTTGGAGCTGAAGCTTCCAACCGAGCTGGACCTAGTCCGGCTGGTCCGGGAAGTCAAGCTTGGCGTACACGATCCCGGCTGGGTACCCATGGGCAGCCGCTGGAACCTGCAGCCATCGCCCCAGCTGGAGCAGGGCTTTATCCAGCACCACGCAGGCCACAAGGCCGGTTGGTCGGAGGATGCCTGGCGCCTGGCACTAGCCGTCTACATTGACGGAGAGCCAGTTGGCTCCCAGGTTGTCGGCGGCAAGGACTTTACGTCACGGCGCACCGCCGAAACCGGCTCCTGGATTGGCAAACGCTTCCAGGGCCGCGGCTACGGCACCGAGATGCGCCAGGCCGTCGCCTGGCTAGCCTTTGAAGTACTTGGAGCCCAGGCCTTGCGCTCCGGCTACTGGCACGACAACGCCCCCAGCGGCGCCGTCAGCCGCAAGCTGGGGTACCAAGTCCTGTACGGCGAGCAGCGCCGCCGGGAGCTGCCCGACGGCAACGGCCACGAGATGGCACTGTCGTACGAGGTCCGCCTCACGCCCGATTGCTGGAACCGGCCGGACTACCCGGTTATCGTGGAGGGCTTTGAGCCCTGTGGGCGCCTCTTTGGTTTGTAACGCCCAGCCCGCCCCGACTAAGCGTTGGGGCGGGCGCTACACGTCCACCTGTACCGGTGACAGCGCTATTCGGCGGCCACGGCCGGTCTTCGCACGGCCACAGCTCCCGCCGCCGGCGCTCCAGCGGCGGGTTCTTCGGCGGGAGCGAAGGCTTCTTCGGCGGCAGCTCGTAGCGCACCGCCCAGTCCAGGCAGGTTGCCATCAGGATATCGGCACCGGAGAAGCGGTCGCCGAGCAGCCATTCGCGCCCGTCCTGCAGCGCCAGCGCGACGCTGCCGACCTGCCGTTGGAAATAGCCGCGCGCGGCCTCGGCCGCGACCGGCGCTTCGCCATAGATCTGTGTCAGGCCGACATGCCGG
>CBDTXE010000019.1:0-14800 GCA_965364395.1 uncultured bacterium
CCGCCGGATTCCGTAGCGCCCGGGTTGACCGCGTCTCCGGCAAGCTGGCTACTGAATGCACTCCCACGGCGGCCATCCAGAACGTCTCCGCCGGCCAGATCCGGGCGGAAATCCCGTCAACCGATCCCCTGTACCGCAACTGGCAGGGTCCGGTGGCCGGTCTGGCTGCGGCCCTTGGGTATACCGCCGGAGGCGGCGCCATACCCGTGGAAAACGACGACGTACATAAGTGCGATGACGTAAAGCCGGTGGTCTCAATCAGCGCCAGCGGCGAAGGCCCGATAAACATTACGGTGGCGGTAACTTCCGGTACCTTTGCGGCCAACCGTTTGGAAATCCGCATGGACGACCAGGTCATATCAACCCAGGCAATCAACGGATCGACAACCTACGAGCTGACTTACAACCCGCCGGCGGGCAGCCACAACCTGACGGCCATCGTCACCGATGCCGCCCTCTATAGCGCTAGCGATGACACCTCGGTCAACATAGACGGCTCGGGCGGTGCCGACGACAGCCCCTTTCCGGAACCTGAGCCCGAATAACGGGCGGAGCTACCGCGCCGGCCGTGGAACTATATCCTTTGCCTGGACCGGTACTGGAGGAAGCTATACCTGGCACATGCGCGGGCCGGGCGGCAATCCAAACATTCCTACGGGCGTGATCGCGGCCTACAGCCGTCCCGTACCCTCTACGCCGGGTACATACCGTTGGTGGGTATCGTCGGGCAACAGCCAGACCCGCCAGTTCACGTTTACGGTGCGTTAGTTACGCGTCGTCGCCTTTGGTCATTTCCATCAGGCTGTTTTCCAGCTTCTGGGTAGGGCTCAGCCGCTTGCGGGGGCGAGCCGTACGCGCCGGATCGGATGATTCCGTGCGGCCGTTCTTAGTGGGTTTAACCGGTCCTCCGGCGGGCTTAACGTCCTGCATCCGCGGCTTGCTTGGGCGGCGCTCTGACTTGCCATTATTCTCTTTACGGTCAGGAGCCTGTTCGCGGATGTCGCGGGTATCACGGTTGTCACGCCGCTGACGGTCGTTTTGGCGGGGCTTGCCGTTAGGGCGAGCTGCTTCCTTTGGCTTTGGCGCTTCCACGCGGGCGGCCGCCGGTACGTTGCGGGCATCAACGGGCACGGCAAACAGCATCTTGCCCGCCACGGTTTGGAAGACGCGCGTGATTTCGGTGGCAACCTCCTGCCCAATCAGCCGGTCTGAATTATCTACCACGATCATGGTGCCGTCTGCCAAATAGCCGACGCCTTGGCCCTTTTCCTTGCCTGGCTGGACAATTTTGACCATCATCTTCTCGCCGGGAATAATGACCGGCCGGACGGCGTTGGCCAGTTCATTAATATTGAGTACGCGGACGCCCTCAATACTGGCTACCCGGTTTAAGTTGTAGTCGGTGGTCAGCACGTTGACCTGCAATTGGCGCGCAAGGCGCACCAGCTTGGCATCAACTTCCGTGATCTCGGGAGCATCGAGCTCAATTATTTCCATATCTACGCCGGCCTGGCGCATATCGTTTAGCACCTCCAGGCCGCGCCGGCCGCGGCCACGGCGCATGGCGTCGCTGGAGTCGGCAATATTTTGCAGCTCGGCTAGCACAAAGCGGGGTATTAGCAGCTTACCGGGCGCAAATCCGGCCCGGGAAATATCGGCTATCCGGCCGTCAATAATGACGGAAGTGTCAACCAGCGCCGCCGTTCCAGTTAAAGGAGCGATATATGCTGGTCCGTTTTGGTTGTTCTGATTGAATATCATTGATAAATGAATCCTAGCGGCCGTAATAGGACGGGCGCCGTAATTATGTTCGGCCTATTCCGAGGCTGGCAACGCCGACTCGATGGCCGCCGCAATGGTCTTAACTGGCCGGACCTCAGATTTTGCGGTCAGGTTGCTGGGACCAACGGCGTACCGGTAGCCAAGTTTCTTGGCTTCGGCCAGACGGCCGGCGACGTTTGCCACGGATCTAATTTCACCGCTCAGGCCAACTTCTCCGAAAGCGATAAGATCATGGGCGACCGGCTTATTTTTGTAAGCCGATGCTATCGCCAAAATAATTGCCAGATCAGCAGCCGGTTCGGTTATTTTCAATCCGCCAATAATATTAACATAAATGTCTTGATCTGACAAGTTTAATCCCGCCCGTTTGCTTAAAACGGCCACTAACAGGTTAAGGCGGTTAAGGTCAAATCCAGATGCGGTCCGCTTGGGGTAGCCAAAAGGCGTCCGGGCAACCAACGCCTGTACTTCAACCAACAGCGGGCGCGACCCCTCAACCGTTGCCAGGACAACCGAACCGGGGGCATGTTGGCGCTCAGCCAGTAGCGCCTGAGACGGGTTTTCCACTGGCACAAGCCCCCGCTCGTGCATCTCAAATATGCCCACTTCGCTGGTGGATCCAAAGCGGTTTTTAATCCCCCTCAGCGCCTTAAAAGTCCCGTACCTGTCACCTTCCAAATACAATACGACGTCCACCAGGTGTTCCAGTATCTTGGGACCGGCAATGTTCCCCTCTTTGGTCACATGGCCGATGATTAGCGTGGCCACGTGTTTGCGCTTGGCCACCTCCTGGAAGCGCTGCGCCGACGCAGTAATTTGCCCTACCGTCCCCGGACTGCCAGTTAGTGACTGTACGGCCATGGTCTGCACGGAGTCGATAATGACCAGCTGGTAACCGCCCTGGTCAACTGTAGCGGCGATTACGTCCGCGTCGGTCTCAGACAATAAATCCAAATTTGGCGCACTAACCTTCAATCGGTCGGCCCGCATCTTGATCTGGCTGGTGGATTCTTCGCCGCTGACGTACAACACCGGTGCTCCGGTGCCGATGTGCGCGGCAATCTGCAATACCAGAGTCGACTTACCTATCCCCGGGTCTCCAGAAAGGAGCATGACAGATCCCGGCACAATGCCGTTACCCAGAACCTGGTCAACCTCGCCGATTCCGCTGGTAAATCGCGGCAGCTTCTTGGCGGCCACGTCACCAAGCTTCTCCGGGCGCGCCGCCATGACCGACGCCCCGCGCTTAGCCCCTGCTCCGGGAACGGCGACTTCTGTTTCCGTCAGCGTATTCCACTCGCCGCATTGGTCGCACTTCCCACTCCAACGCGGCGTAGTTGCCCCGCAGTTTTGGCAAACAAATTGGCTGTTGGTTTTTGCCATACCACGATCATACCGAACGCCAGCCGAACATTCAACCAGTACTTATAGCGTATAATGGCAGCAATGACTACGCTTTACATCCCGGACTGGCTGCCCACCCAGCGCTACGATGACTTCACTTTCATGGGCATAGAGCGTTTCAACCGGTATATCATCGCCTTTGGCCTGCCTGAATCAGGGGCCGCCTTCACTTCCCCAACCATCCAGCCCTCCCTACAATCCCTCCTGCAGGCTCCGACAGCCCCGGAAGTGGTGATTGCGGTCGGCGGCTGGGGCGGCACCGCCGCCCAGCATGACAACATGCAGGGATACTGGCTACAGGCGGCCCAAAACCCGGAAGCCTTTGCCGCCCGCCTGTTGGAAGGCATCAACACCACAGAGCAACTGACGCGGGTGAAAATTTCCGGCGTTGACCTGGACTGGGAGGTTCCGGTGCAGGCCGTACGCGAGGCCTACAGCCGCCTGGCGGCCACCATCAAAGCCGCCATTGCGCCGCGCACCCTCACAATGGCGGTGCCTGCCGAGTACAACCTGGATGGCTTTGACTTCAACTCATTAATTCAGACAGTCGACATGTTCCATATCATGACTTACGACAACGCGGGCCCGTGGTCTGAACGCGCCGACCACCACGCTGCTGGCACATGGGCTGTCGGCCGGGCGCAGCAGTGGCTAAAGGCGCTCGGCCCAGAGAAAACCTGCATTGGATTTCCGGCGTATGGGTACGTCTTTCCCGGCACCAGGCAACAGGGCGACCGCTCCATTAGTCCGGCATATCCGGTGATGTATCCCCAGCTCGCCGCCCAGCCCTTTGCCGACGACCCCCAGCAATTTGCCAGCTACGCTATTACGCCGGAAGGTTGGACCACCTTCCAAAGCCCACACATGGTCCGGTCAACGCGCGAGATGCTCGCCCGAATTGGCATAAAAAACACGTTTGTCTGGTCTGCCGACGGTTTGACGACTGAGTTTATCGAAGCCGCTACCGTTTAGCGCATAACGTCGGTAACGCGCCGTGGTGCGGCGACGGCCTTGCCGGCGGCTTTGCTGGTATCTCGAAGGTTAAGCACGCCGCCAGCTGCCATTGGCTTTCGCTTAGTGGCGACGCTGACTACGGGCTTTATCTCGGGCTCAACGGCCTTTTCGAACGTCGGGGCGGCCGGCGGCTCAATCAAAGGCTCAGGATTATCCTGCACCTGCTCAACTACCGTTTCATCCGGCTGTAATTCTGCAGCGACAACCTCATTAACTGTATCTTCATTAACAGGCTCTTTGGCGATTTCCTTGATGACCTTTTTTGCAGTCCTTCGCTTGCGCCACCATTGGTATGTACGGCGTCCCGCCACAAACAACGCCACCGCGCCTGGCAACCCCAGCCAAATAGCTAGGCCTGGCGCCGACAGCAGCCAATCCAAAGCTGCACCGGCCTGCGGAATACTGAACAGCACCTTGCCGGCCACCGACTTGCCGGCAATGCCAGCTTGCGTTGTGGCATCGGCGCCTTCCCCTTTGGCGCTGAACGAATATGCTCCGTCCTCCATTGATACTTCCATCACTCGCCGTATAAGTGGCTCGGACGAGCCCGCCTTGGCCTGGAAGGCGATTAGGTCGCCATTCAATACTTCATCTAGCCCGACTTTCTGGACTAATGCCAGTGAACCGGACTGCACCGCCGGCTGCATTTCAGTTTGATGGACAGAGACGGCCTTCCAGCCGGTTTGGGGTATCGTGAAGAAAGCGAATAACCCACCAATTAGTACATAGACGCCAAAAAGGCATTTGATCGCAAATCCACGCATACAGCCGTTGCCACCCCTTACTTGTTATCCTTATTTTATCGCCCCTGGCCGGATACCGCAAACACTTAAGGCTGGTTGGGCTCTGGCTTTTCGGCAACCGCAGCTCCCTCTTTTTCGACCACCGTTTCAGTAGTAGTATCCGTCTTCTTGGTTTCGCTCTTGGGAGCGGGCACGCTGGTGTTTGTGGTGTTTGTATTATTCTGGCCGCTCTGGCTGTTTTGGTTTTTCACATTAACGTTGGTGTTGGTCGTGGTCGTGATACGGCAGCGCGATCTAATCCGAGCGCTGTTATGTGATCGCGGGCCGGTGTTAGTAATAGCCACGCTGTAGCCTGGTGGGCAGAAGGTGGCGGCATTGCCGCCTTGCACGCCGATCTGGTTACCGGTAATCGCAACCGACGTCTGTAGTTGGGCGTAGGTAATGGGCACTGTGACCGCCAGCGCCGGCAGAACCACGACGATAGCAAGAGTTCGCATAATATCCATGCTTCGGGGCTTGCGCGGCGGCTGCTTTTTGATAGGAGCGGCCCGCTTGGCCTCTGGCGGCTGAGCAATTGCAGTTGGCTGCATTTCCTGCCGGGCCTCCTCTGCAGAGATATGCTGGATACGGCGAAGCATTAGACGGAATTCGTATCCGATGATGATCAGCCCGGGCAGGCCGACGAAAAGAATTAGACCAAGGGGAGTTTTGAGCCAGTTGACGAGGGTTCCGGCAAACGGGATGGAAGCGGCGACTTTGCCTATAACAGTGCCTCCCGGAATTTCAGGATCTGCGGCCTTGTTGGCATCACCCTTGGTAGTAAACATCCGCACGCCGTTGTCATTACCCACTTCAATTACGCGGTGGGTAATTGTCTGCGAAGGGTCTCCGGGGTTCCTAAACGTGACTACATCGCTCTGCTTGATATTTGATAATTCCTGCTTGTGTATTAAAACCAGCGACCCCTGTTGGATGGCGGGAGTCATGCTGCCGGTTTGCACCGACAACGCCTTCCAGCCGGTCTGAGGCACGTTGAAGAACGCGACCATCAGACCGGCCAGGGCGTACAGCCCGAATGCTACGTATTTGAGAAATGTGCGCAACATACTAGGCATTGTCGTTTTACGGTGTGGTTACCGGGTTGCCTGTGAATATCACATTGAAGTTTTCAGTGGCCATTGCACCTTCGCCTGTAATTGCACTGTCTTCTACTTTCCACTCCACCACAGCGGACAACGTCGCATTTTTTGCCAGTTTGACGGCTGCTGGTACTTGCACTGTACCCTTATCAACAAGGTCGAAGAGCTGGAAGGTAGCAACGGGGTAGCCCGCAGCTGTTAGTCTTCCCCATACCTTCTTGGTATCTAGTCCGGCAGGTATGTTTTCTTTTTTCAAAGTAGATCCTACCGAAAGGTTTAGGTCTGTGTCCCCACTATTTCGGAGAGTAAAACTGTAGGGTGAGGCGAAGTCCGCGCCCGGCACAAGCTTTAATGCCTTGAAACCGGCAACTTGCTTGGCGAAGTTTTGGCCATCTGTCGAAACTTCCAGATTTGCCGATGCAACACCTACTTGGTTATTAGTCAGTGTTACCGACGTGTTCCATGATGCAAACGTAACGCCGGCCATCAGGGCTGCGGTCGCACTGATCATTCCGACGCCGCGTGCGATCGCGGTTGTCTTCTGAGTCATAAAAATGTCCTCAATTAGTTATGTGCCTGCTCCGCTCAGGCACTGCTCGCGCGCGCAGCGTCCTCACAAAATGCATTAATTAAGACTTTATACCTCTCGTGCTTTTGTGACCGATTTTTTGTGATTTTCTCTAAATATTCTTATGATTTTGGCTTACGCTTCAGCCAAAACTCAGAAAGAATTAAGCATAAGCTTATTGTGGCTGCGGTCGCCCATATTTCCGATTTGCCCTCACCGAGTCGGCCAGCGCCAAACAAATAATGATAATTCCCATCAGGCCTGTGACCACTTCTGATATCTCGCGGCTGGCGCTGACCAGCAGCAAAGCCGCCAGCACGCCAATGGCGTAGTGCGCCCCATGCTCAAGGTAACGGAACCGCGCGAGTGTGTCGTTCTTCACCAAATGGATGGTCATGCTGCGCACCCACAGCGCCCCAATTCCTAGACCGGCCGTTATAACCAAGATGTTGCTGGTGATCGCAAAGGCCCCAAGTACGCCGTCCAGGCTGAAGCTGGCGTCGAGCACCTCAAGATAAAGGAAACCGGCGAGCCCGCTCTTGGCCGTCGCCGCGGCAGCCTCGCGGTTTTCAAAGAAGTCGCCGACCCCTTTGATGAACAGGTATAGCCCCAGCCCCACCATACCGCTGACCAACATGCTGGCTGCATGGGAGTCGTCGGCAAAGCCCGTCGCCGCCACCAGGGCGGCTAAGGCAATTACCACTGTCAGCCGGTCAATCTGCCCTAGTTTTATCAGGGGCTTTTCAATGTTATCCAGCCAGAGAATAGGCCGCCCGCGAAAAATATAATCCAGGAATAGCATGAGCAGGAATATGCCGCCAAAGGCCGCGATTTCCGGATGTATCTTGTGCAGGGTTTCGCCGTAGGCTTGCGGGTCTCTCAAGACCAGTTCAATGACCGCCGGCATTGCAATTCCGGCAAATATTGAGACCAATAGGATTGGCAGCACCACCCGCACGCCCACCACGGCAATCAAGATGCCGACAGTCAGAAAGATCTGTTGCCAGCGCGGCGACATGCCCTTGAGCACCGTGGCGTTGACTACGGCGTTATCAAAACTGAGGCTAATCTCCAAGACCGCCAGAATCAGGGCCGTCCCTAAGGCCACCAATCCAAGGTTAAGTCCAATAGCTGCCAGCACCGCCACGCTGATGGCGACGGTCAGGCCATAAATGCGGACGAGCGGAGATCGTGAAATGGCTTTTAGCACCAGCCTATCTTACGCGGTATGGGCGGTCACTTCAAATGGTATCAATGCTACCACCTGGAAGCCCTCCTCATCGGCCTGCTTGATGCCAACCTCAAACACGTATTCGCCAACTCCGCGGATGGGGAACCCGGCCACACGGTTACGGGTGCGATACCGCCTCATCCCGGCGGGTATGACCAGATGTTGCTCTGAACTGCCAATTTGCTTCCCATCCGGACCCAGCAAGTTGACCTGCACCGCCAGCGCCTCCTCTTTCTGTACGTCGGTAGTACGGGCAAACAGGCTGACAATCTCGTGGGGCATGGGTATGTCTGCCTGCAAGCGGGCGGAATCGTGCTCCTGGCCCTTAGGCAGCTCCAAATGGACGCTCTCTAATACGTCGTGCAGGCTGATGTTGTTGGTCTCGGAGTCAATCGTGCTTTTTGTACAGACGACTGACCAGGCATGGGTGATCATTGGCTTCTCCTACCACAAGTATACCCTGGTACGCACAAGGGACCGCTAGTGGTCCCTTGTTTGGCGTGGCTTATTTACTTTTTAACTAGGCGTTGGCACTGTGCGGAGCCAGGGCTTTGTGCGACAACTTGCCGTCCTTGGCAGTGACACTGACGGTGTCACCTTCCTTAAACTCGCCCTTGAGTACGCCAATTGCCAGGGGATCCTCAACCAGGTCCTGGATGGCCCGTCGCATTGGTCGGGCGCCCTGGTCCACGTTGTAGCCCTTTTCAATTAGCAAGTCTTTGGCGCTGCCGCTGACTCGCAGGTTCAGGCCCTGCTCGGCAATCCGCGCCGCCAGGTTACTTAGTTGCAGATCAAGAATGCGGCGGATATCGGCCTTGCTGAGCGGCTTGAAGACAATGACGTCGTCAATGCGGTTGAGGAACTCCGGCCGGAAGGTCCGCTTGAGCGATTCCATTACTTGCTCTTTCACCCGCTCGTGCTGGTGCTCCAGCTCCTTTTCCTGATGCGCGGTGTGCGCCTGGAAGCCCAGCTGGGCTTCCTTGTACATGGTATCCGCGCCCACATTGCTGGTCATGATGATGATGGTGTTGCGGAAGTCTACCCGTCGGCCCTTGGCATCGGTAATGTAGCCGTCTTCCAAAATTTGCAGCATCATATTGAACACGTCCGGATGGGCTTTTTCAATTTCATCAAACAGCACCAGGCTGTACGGCTTGCGGCGGATCTGCTCGGTCAGCTGGCCGCCGTCTTCATATCCAACGTAGCCGGCCGGGGCGCCCACTAAGCGGGCGACATTATGCTTCTCCATAAACTCAGACATGTCAATTTTGATCATCGCGTCGCGCGAGGAGAACATCTCTTCACTCAGTACTCGGGCAAGCTCCGTCTTACCGACGCCCGTTGGGCCGAGGAATATAAAGGAACCGATCGGCCGGCGGGTGTCGCTGATGCCCGTGCGGCTGCGGCGGATTGCCTTGGCGATGGCGGTGACCGCTTCCTGCTGCGCTATGACCCGCTCATTCAGGCGCTCGTCTAGGTTGACCAGGTTCTGGATTTCAGTGCCCACTAGACGGGTCACCGGTACTCCGGTCATTACGCTGACCACTTGGGCGATGTCTTCTCCCGAAATCCGCAGGGCGTTGTCGCCGCTTCCCTCTTTTTCACGCGCCGCCCGGACTTTCTGCTCCAGTACGCTGGCACGCGTTTTCAGTCGCGCCGCGGTTTCAAAGTCTTGGTCGGTTACGGCCTCTTCAATCTGCGCCTGGACGTCCGCCAGCTGCTTCTGCATGGTGCGCAGCGGCTTGCTCACCGCACCGCGCTTGATGCGAACCAAAGACGCCGCCTCGTCCACCAGGTCGATGGCCTTGTCTGGCAAAAAGCGGTCGGCAACGTAGCGGTGGGCCAGCTTGGCGGCCTGCTCCACGGCCTCGTCGGTAATCTCTACCTGGTGGTGGTCCTCGTAACGCGACCGTAGTCCATGCAGCACCTCGATTGTCTCTTCTACGGTGGCCTCTGGCACCTGCACCGGCTGGAAGCGCCGCTCCAGCGCCGAGTCTTTTTCAATATGTTTGCGGTATTCCTCGAGTGTCGTGGCGCCAATAACTTGGATCTCGCCGCGGCTCAGCGCAGGCTTGAGAATATTGGCGGCATCAATGGCGCCTTCCGCGGCCCCGGCTCCGACGACGGTATGCAGCTCATCTATAAACAGGATGACTTCCTTATTGGCCTTAGCCTCGTCAAGCAGCTTCTTCAGCCGCTCCTCAAACTCGCCACGGTACTTGGTACCCGCGATGACACTAGCCAGGTCTAGCATGACAATCCGCTTGTTTTGCAGCATCTCAGGCACTTCGTCGGCAATGACTTTTTGGGCGAGACCTTCAACGATCGCCGTCTTACCCACGCCGGGCTCGCCAATTAGCACGGGGTTGTTTTTTGAGCGGCGGTTAAGAATAGTTATTACCCTCCCAATCTGGTTCTCACGCCCCACCACCGGGTCCAGCTGCCCATCCCGGGCTTTCACGGTCAGGTCAACTCCAAATCCGTCCAGGGCAGGCGTCTTGGACTTGGCTTTCTTACCGCCCGACGGGCGCGCCGTGGTTTCCTCGGCCGGAAAGAACTGCTGGTTGGACAGATAGCTTTCCAGCTCTGCCCGGACCACCGCGGGCTCTACCTGCATCTCTTTTAGCAAGGTGTTGGCCCGGGCGTTTTTTTGGCTTAGGAGCGCAAACAAAATATGTTCGGTGCCGGAATACGGCTGCCCAAATTCGCGGGCTATCCGCCAAGACAAAGTAAGTGTAGTTTTGGCGGTCTCGCTTAGGCCTTTATGGTTATGGGCGATAACTTTGGGAGAAAAACTCAGAACCATCTGCGCCTTTTCCGGAGTAACCCCGGCGCTTCTCAGAATCTTGGCACCAATGGACGTTTCCTGCTCCAACACTCCTAAAAGGATGTGTTCCGTGCCAATGTAACTTGAGGCCATTGTACGCGCGATCGCGTCGGCGTTTTCCAAGCTTTGCTTGGCGTTTTCCGTAAAACGGTCAAATTGTGGTTCAAACTCTATTGCCATGGTGTTTTTGCTCCTTCTTTTTCCCCATGCCGGCACAACCATCCCATCAGAATGCCGGGGTTTGCTATGCATATTAGCACTCTCATGGGTCGAGTGCCAAGTGGCTTTTGTGGGGATATCGTCGGCGGTATAGAAGCGGCCCCAGTACAAGGATATGTCCTTGCGGTGATTGTACCATCGTCAAAATTGCCAAAAGCAGAAACCATCCGATGGATGGTTTCCTCTAGACAATATGGTTATGAATGTGAATCAAGTACTGGCTGGATTCTCATCCTTGGAGGTAGGCGCGGTTTCCTGATGGTCGTTCAAGGCAGCCTGCTCCTCTTCAGGACTGAGTTCTGCCTGCTGGTTTACGGCTGCGATGAGCGATCCTTCCAGGTCGACCTTTTTGGATTTCTTTTCATCTGCGGCTTCGGCCGTCGCCTCAATCTTGGCTTCATCGGCGCTTACAATATCGATATTCCATCCCGTCAGTTTGGCGGCCAGCCGGACGTTTTGGCCTTGCTTGCCAATCGCCAGACTGAGCTGGTCTTCCGGGACTCGCACAATGGCCTTGTGGTCGGCCTCGTGTAGCTCAACTTTTAATACTTTGGTAGGAGACAGGGCGTTGACGATATACGTTTCCATGTCGTCGCTGTAGAGGATGATGTCGATCTTTTCCTCACCCAGCTCTCCCATGACCGCCTGGACACGGGCACCGCGCCCACCAACAAAGGTGCCTACCGGGTCAACGCTGTCGCTATTGGACTTTACGGCCACCTTGCTGCGGGTGCCGGCCTCGCGGGACACTCCCTTGATCTCGACGGTTCCGGTTTCAATTTCCGGCACCTCCAGCTCAAACAGCCGTTCAACCATCTTGGGATGGGCTCGGCTGACTACCACCTGGGGGCCACGGGCGGTCTGCTCGACGCGGACAAGGTAGACTTTTATGCGCTGGCCGGGATAGTATCGCTCACCGGGGATCTGCTCACTGGCAAATAGGACGCCGTTGGTCTTACCGATGTCTACGTATGCAATATTGCCATCCACCCGCTGGACGTTCCCATTAAGCAGGGTATCAACCTTGTCGCTGTATTCGTTGAATATGATCTCGCGCTCGGCTTCCCGCAGGCGCTGGATGATCACTTGCTTGGCGGTCTGGGCGGCGACGCGGCCAAAACCCTCGCCGGGGTCTACTTCCGTCTCAACCATATACGGCAGTGTCGCCTCGCCGGTTTCATTGCCGTCGTCATCGGTTTCAGCGGCCTTGGGCTCAATTACCTTGGCGTCTTTGTCGATTTTCTTAGCATCAGCCAGCTTAATATGCACCAGTTCGTTGAAGTCCTCATCCGGAGTGTCGTCGGCTACCACTTGGCGGCTGACAAAAACCCGCATATTGCCGGTTTCCTGGTCCAAGCTAACCCGGACCTCCTGGTCCCTATCACCATAGTCCTTCTTATAGGCGGCGGCCAAAGCTGCCTCCACGGTATCGATAATCGTCTGCCTGGGCAGGTTCTTCTCTTCGGCTATCTGGTTGATGGCAACCAGGAACTGTGCGTTCATAATTCCTCGCTTTCCGGGCCCCTGTACATATTAGGCACCCTATTCGGTTGTTGAAAAAAGCCGACCCGCGTCGACTTACATGACATATGATAACGTTTTGGAAGCACAATGGCAAACGTCCCGCGCTAAGCGCGGGACGTGTTCATGAACAGGGAAGATCCCCGTTGATGAGGCGAAGAGCCGGCTTGTAGCCGTCTCTTGGCAGGTCTCGGCGGTCATTCGGCTGGTCGTCCTTGCCGGCGATGCAGAGACAGACCACGCAAGCGGCCAGGACAAGCCAGATGAACAAGCCCAGCGCTACCAACCCGATGATGGTCACCATAGCCCCCTTCAGGGACTCGCGGTTGTGAAGGTCACCCTACTGGAGAAGTAGCAAGGTGAAGCAATTATACCATAAGGACTAAAGTTTTCCTAGTTTACGGGCCAAAGCCTCGGTCTCTTCCAGCTGCCGCTCAATTTCAGCCAGGCCTTCATGCCAAAAGCCTTTATCAGTAATATCGATGTCCATGTCGGCAAAAATTTCCTTTGGCGACTGTGACAATCCGGTACTCAGGAAGCGTTTGACTTTGCCAATGAACGCCTTGTCGCGGCGGACCTTAGACTGCAGCGATTTGGAGATGAGCAGCCCGCCGGCATAGGAATAAACGTAAAAGAACATCCGGATGTGGCTCCAGTAGACCCACCAGTTCTCCGCGCCGTCGGCGTGCTTTCCCAAGTAGGATTTCATGGCGCCAGTGAATAGCTCGTCAATCCTGTCTTTCGCCATGTACCCGGTTTCCCGGAACGCCTCATGCAACTGTCGCTCAAAACGGTAACAAGCAATTTGCCGATGGATTGAGGCAAACGTGTCATTGAGCTGCTCCACTCGCAGCACCAGCTTCATGTCGTCATCGGCTTCGCGCATCAGCCGCTCTAACACAAAGTCTTCCATGAACGTACTGGCTACCTCGGCGGTAGACGTGGGCGTGCCGTAATTGAGAGCCGTCTGATGTTTGGCAATTAGCTCATCATTGATAGCGTGGCCCATTTCGTGCGCCAGCGTCGTGACATTGCGCAGCTTGTTGGCATGGTTGAGCATGACGTATGTCGGCAACGTCGGAGACATACCCGCGCAAAACGCGCCGCCGGTCTTTCCTTTGGTCGGGTAGACGTCCAGTTGTCCTCCCTCCACCATGTACTTCAGTATCTCCGCAAATTCCGGATCCAGCTCATGGAATACTTCATGGACAAGCTGGACGCTGTCGTCGTACGTGTACTGCTTATTAACGGACCCGTAGCCGACGCCGCGCTCCGGGTAGCGTAGCTTGCTCTGGCCGACCAACTTGGCCTTCAGGTCATAGAAGCGCTCCGATACTCCGCCATGGGCGGCTACGGCCTCCGCCAAAGCATCGACCACGGAACTGTCGACGTCGTCGGCGATATGCCGGGCTTGGTCGGGCCGAGCGTAGCCGCGTAGCTCATCATCAATCTTTTTGTTGGTCATGATGGCATTCAGCTCAGCCTCGGCTACGTCGGCGTAGCTGGCGAACAGCTCAGACAAAGCGGCCCCGGCGCTGTCGCGGACATCCTTCTTATCCGAGCTAGCCAGGTTTAGCAGCTGTTCCAAATTGGCTGGCGCCTGCTTGCCGTCATCATGCAGCGCTTCGCGCTCTTCTTTTGATATGAAGGTGTCGGTCATTTGGACCCACTGGCTATGGGCTGGCGTGGACTTGAGCATCATGATCCGCTCCTCGGCCTCGCTCAAGCGATACTTGGCGTTGGCAAAAACGCGCTCCAACCAATGTTTGTAGGGCTGGAGCTCTGGTGCGCTTAAAAAGGCCGGCTGTTTGTTTGCATCTATGGAGCCAACCCGCAAATTGAAGAACTGCAGGCGATTATGGATGCTTTTTGCAAAATCCGTCGACTGGTTGTCACGGGCCTTAACTTTGGGATCAACCGTATCTTGCGCGCTGCGCAGGCCAAAATAGAATGCTTCGTTCCCATTGCCTTTCAGGGTTTCCCAAGCTTCTAGCTCTTTCAGCGCTTCTGCCAAAACAGCTGGGTCGCGCGTGAAGCGCTTGTCACTACGCCATTTGTTTTCAAAGCTGTCGGTGGCTGCGGTAATGGCTGAGCGGTAGTCCTTGATGGCCGGGTCATCGTCGCCCGATAGCAGCGGTGATAGGTCCCAGGAAGTCTTGGAGGTATCGATTTTTGTCATGCCTGGCATTATAGCACCCGGTATTCAGACGGCATTTGGAATATATTCCAACGCATTTGGCTTGGGATAGCCTGTAACCGCCACTAGGTCAATTTGGCACGACTGCCTGCGCTGCGGGTTGGCGTGTAGCCACGCCAGGGCAGCCGCCCGCAAACGCCTGACTTTATCGGCGG
>CBDTXE010000020.1:0-14463 GCA_965364395.1 uncultured bacterium
GATTATACACATAAATGCTATACTGCGCCTGCCGATGCTACATCCCGAAAGGACCAGCATGGAAGAATTGACAATTGGCGTGCCTGACGACGCGCACGTTCACTTCCGGCAGGGCGACCTGCTCAAGAGGGTGGTGCCAATCACGGCGCGCTGGTTTGGTCGGGCTCTGGTGATGCCCAACACCTCGCCGCCCATCAAAACGGCGGGACAGGTGATCGCGTATCGCCGCGAGATTGAGGACGCCGCAACTACCGCGTTTTCGCCCCTCATGGCCGTCTACCTGACCACCGACACAACGGTCGGCGACGTGGCGGACGCCCGGCATGTGGGGGCGGTGGCTTTCAAGCTGTATCCGCATGGAGCCACCACGGGATCGCACGGCGGTGTGCCGCTGGAACGTCTGCGGGAGCTAAAGCCCGTCTTTGCCGCCATGGAGAGGCTTGGCTTAATTCTCTGCCTGCACGGCGAGGACCCCGATGAAACGGTGATGCGCCGGGAGTCGGCTTTCCTGACGCACGTGCGCTGGCTGGCCGAGACGTTCCCGGATCTCAAGATCGTCCTGGAGCACATCACAATGGCCTCCACGGTCAACTGGATCATCGACCGCGCGTACGACAACGTGGCAGCCACGATCACCGTGCACCACCTACGCTCGACGATCGACGACTTTGAGGGGCTGCTACTCAACCCGTACCTCCACTGCAAGCCCAAGATCAAGGATCCGCAAGACAGGGCCCGGTTGGTGTGGGCGGCAACCAGTGGTGACCCCCGGTTCTTCCTGGGGTCGGACAGCGCCCCGCATCCGGTGTCCGCCAAGGAGTGCAGCCACTGCGCCGCCGGCGTCTTCTCGGCGCCGGTACTACTACCCGTTCTAGCAGAGGTGTTTGAAGCTGCCGGAGCGCTGGACAAGCTGGAAGGCTTCGCCTCCCGCAACGGCGCCGCGTGGTACGGCCTGGCGCCAAACCAGGGCACCATCACGTTGGCGCGACAGCCTTGGACGGTGCCCGAGCGCATCGCCGATCTGGTGCCGTACTGCGCGGGCGAGGAGCTGGCGTGGAGGGTGGTCCGGCGGGAGCCGTAGCTTTGAAAACCGGAGGTGGGGCGCTGCCCAGCGCCCCACCTCATGGCTTTGCTGAGCGATTCGTGGTACACAAGGGGTATGGAAGTTACAACATCGAAGCGCCTGCAGATTATCAGTGGAACATATAGTAAGGAATTATCAAACGCCATCGCCAAACATCTGGATGTGCCGCTATCGGAAGCAAAGCTGTCACGCTTTGCTAACGGCGAAATCAGCTGCAGCCTAGGCGAGTCGGTCAGAGGGGCCGACGTATTTGTGGTCCAGACCCACGCCCATCCGGTTAATGACGCCATAATGGAACAGGCAATTATTGTGGACGCCGCCCGCCGGGCATCGGCCAAGCGCATCACAGCGGTCTGCCCATACTTTGGCTATTCGCGGCAAGACCGCAAGTCGGCCGGCCGCGAACCCATTACCGCTAAATTGATAATTGATATGCTTGAAGCGGCCGGCGCCAAACGGTTTTTAAGCATAGATTTGCATTCCGGACAGCTCCAGGGCTTTTTTAACGGCCCGTTTGACCACTTAACGGCTATGCCTGTCCTCAAGGCATACATCAAGAAGAACCTTGGCGAGGACCTGGTGATTGTGTCGCCGGATGCAGGCCGGGTAAAAGTTTCCGAGCGCTACGTCACTCAGCTACGTGGCGCCGACCTGGCCATCGTGCATAAGCGGCGCAATACCAAAAAAGCCAATTCGGTTGAGGCCCTGGACGTCATTGGCGACGTTGAAGGGCGGACTTGCGTCCTGATTGACGACATGATAGATACTGCCGGCACTATTTGCGCCGCCGCCGACCAACTGAAAGAGCACGGCGCCAATAAGATATACGCCATGGCGACCCATCCGATTCTGTCCGGCCCGGCCATTGAGCGGCTGGACGCCTCGGCGATTGACAGGATCATCGTGACCGATACCATGCCGCTACTTCCCGCAGCCACCAAGTGCAAAAAAATTGAAGTGACTTCCGTGGCCCCGCTGCTGGCGGAAAGCATGGCCGCCGTCTTCCACGACCGCTCGGTATCCGAGTTATTTGAGGGCTTCAACCAAATTTAAGCATTGGCGTTTGGGGGCTTTAAGCCTTTACAATGGGGAAAAGACTCCATACAATAGGGTAGTCCAAGAGGGCAATATTTTATTGCCTAAAAAATTATTAATGAGTTTGATAGTTGATGGCAGGTAGCTGACCCGTTCGGCGGCCACCCTGGAACCAGGGTTATCAATCTGCAATCAACGTCATCATAAGGAGAACCAATGGCAGAGTTCCAGCGAACCAAGCCCCACGTCAACGTCGGTACCATGGGACACGTTGACCACGGTAAGACGACCCTGACGGCCGCCATCACCGCCGTACTGGCTAAGAAGTTGCCCAGCGACATCAATAAGCCGGTCGCCTTTGATCAGATTGACAATGCCCCGGAAGAGCGCCAGCGCGGTATCACCATCGCCACCTCGCACCAGGAGTATGAGTCAGAGAAGCGGCACTATGCCCACGTAGACATGCCCGGCCACGCCGACTACGTCAAGAACATGATTACCGGTGCCGCCCAGATTGACGGCGCCATCCTGGTAGTGTCGGCAGCCGACGGCCCGATGCCCCAGACGCGCGAGCACATCCTGCTGGCCAAGCAGGTTGGCGTGCCTTACATCCTGGTCTTCATGAACAAGATGGACATGGCTGATCCGGAACTGGCCGAGTTGGTTGAGATGGAAATCCGCGAGTTGCTGGCCAAGCAAGGCTTTGACGAGAACGCCCCGGTCATCAAGGGTTCCGCCCTGAAGGCTCTGGAAGGCGACGCTGCCGGCGAAGAAGCCGTTATGGAACTGGTCAAGGCCATGGACGAAAGCATTCCTGAGCCCAAGCGTGAAGTTGACAAGCCGTTCATGATGGCCATTGAGGACGTGTTCTCAATCAAGGGCCGCGGAACTGTGGCCACTGGCCGCATTGACCAGGGTAAGGTTGCCGTAGGAGACGAAGTTGAGATCGTCGGTATCCGCCCCACCAAGAAGACCACCGTTACCGGTGTGGAAATGTTCAAGAAGCTGTTGCCTGACGCCCAGGCCGGTGACAATGTTGGCGCCCTGCTGCGCGGCATTGAGCGCACCGACATTGAGCGCGGACAGGTCCTGGCCAAGCCCGGTTCTATCACGCCGCACACCGAGTTTGACGCCGAAGTTTACGTCCTGAAGAAAGAGGAAGGCGGACGCCACACCCCGTTCTTTAAGGGTTACAAGCCTCAGTTTTACATCCGTACTACGGACGTAACCGGTGAGATCCAGCTGCCCGAAGGTACTGAGATGGTCATGCCGGGTGACAATATCCAGATGAAAGTTAAGCTGATCGCCCCGATCGCCATGGAAGACGGCCTCCACTTTGCTATCCGCGAAGGTGGACGCACCGTTGGCGCCGGAGTGGTCACCAAGATCACGAAGTAGTAGACTTAAACCAATGGCAAAAGACGACGCACCTAAACAACGAATTCGCATCCGACTGAAAGCCTATGACAACAAGGTCATTGACCAGTCGGCCAAGCAAATCCTTGATACCGCCACGCGCACCGGTGCCCAGGTGGCGGGACCTATCCCGCTGCCTACCGAGCGCAACACGACCACGGTCATCAAGAGCCCGCACATCTTTAAGAAGTCGCGTGAGGCGTTTGAAATGCGGATTCACAAACGGCTGATTGATATCACCGAGCCCACCCCTAAGACGGTGGATTCCTTGATGAACCTCAATCTGCCGGCCGGCGTCGACATTGAGATTAAGATGTAACGACTATTAGTCACCAGAGCAAAAGCCCCCGCCAGGGGGCTTTCTGGTAAGGGATTGATATGGAAAGCGATACTGTCCGTCAGACACTAGTGTTTAGCAAAACAAACAGGGCTTTCTTCGATGCAGTTGCAGCCGGCGACAAATCCGTCGAGACCCGCGCCGCTACTCCGTTGTACAGTGGTATTAAGTCGGGTGACTTATTGCGACTGGTATGCGGACAGGACGAAGTCATTCGCCGCGTGGTACAAGTTCGCCATTATGATACGGTGGCAGACCTATATGCGTCTCCAAGTTTTGGTCTTACTTTGCCGGGTGTTGCGACCTTGGATGAAGCGGAGAGCATTTACTATTCTTTCCCGGGGTATAAAGCTAAAATTAGCAAATACGGGATTGCCGCATTTGAACTAGCCCGGAACTAGTATCTTCACCAGGGTTGGCAAAGCCGCTAACAGGGCATCGTGGCCCAGGTCACCAAAGTACTTCAGAGCCTGGTTCAAAGTATTGCCATCGTGCGGCCTCTTTTGGACCTGGTCCAGTACCTCTTTGGCGCGGGTAGCTTGGTGCTCGCCGTAGCGGTCCCGGACCACGCGGACGGCTTGCTCCATGCTGCTGGTAACCGCCGACTTTTGCTCCTGAGACTGCGACTGGTGCTGGGAGATAGATGGCTGGAAGTTAATTAGCGGATGTCCGGCCTCAAGCTTAGGAGGTGCGGGCATGCCGCCAGCCTCAATATCCTGGCGCAGGCTATCCAGCAGGCCAAGGGCGTCGGAGATGCCCATTTTAAGCACGCGGAAGGCGGTCCGCCTGTCGGAGAGGCGCGGATCGCCCTCCGGCAGGTCAACCAGTGCTTCGCCGGCGTGGATGCCGTCTTGCAGCGGCCAAACCGGAAAGAACTCCAGCTGGCTGACGCGGCGGCTAATCTCCGACTGCGGCCCGTAATAACGGGCGGCCACATTGGCAATGGAGTTTATCCAGCTGGTCAGCTGGCGTGTCCGACCTGGGTGGTGCGGTAGCCGGTCAAGTTCTTCACCTTCATGGATTATCGTATCGATTGCGCTAAGCGCGTTCAGCTCCTCTTGCGAGGGTATTCTCACCATTTGATTTCCTCACTCAGTGATGGTTTAACATCGGAACAGTACTATTTAGCAACATTTGTGCAATGAGGTCAATAGTTACTGTTGTCAACTGGTATTCACATATCATTACAGATTGGCAAGTGGCAAGAATGCTAGTTAAGCATAAGCGGCGTAATAGCCTCGGAATGGCAAACGGCCGCCCGCGAGAGGCAGGCGGCCGATGGAATGGCTCAGGTATATCGCCCGTAAACGATCACCTTGGTGCCCCTGGGCACTTCACGGTAGAGCATGCGGGAATCGGCTACGCGGACCCGGATGCAGCCGTGGCTGGCCGGTGCCGGTGGCACGGAGGTGCTGCCGTGGATGGCGTACAGGTAGGTCCGGAAGTAGAGGGGGCTGTGCATCATGCCGCCCGAGTAGATGGTTGACTCGTGCCAGCCGGACGTTTTGGCGTGGACGCTGTAAGTACCGGTGGGCGTGGCATGCTTTGCTGTGCCCGACGATACCGGGATGACCCGGACGTAGCGGCCATCGCGCACCTGGAACAGCATTTGGCAGGTCAGCGAGACGGACAGGTAGTTGCGCCCGTTCTTGGCGGCGGGTAGCCGGTCCGCCCGCTTGAGCGCAGAGACGTCCCGGCGTGACATGCGGCCGCGAGTCTGCTGCATGCCGGCCAGGGTGCGGAAGGCGCAAATGGCGTTGGCGGTGCGCGGACCCCATACGCCGTCGACGCCTTGGGGATCGATGCGCAGTTTGGTCAGCTTGGCCTGGACCCAACTGGTACTGGGCGGCCCTGCTGCCATGGCTGTTGGCACTGAGGCCAGCGAGGCGGCTGCTAGGGCAACCAGTACGGCGATACGGCGCATTTACGGCTCTTTCTGTGGGAGGTACGGAAGCATTATTATACCACAATAAGGACCCGCGAGCTAATGGAGGTGTTGTATTATTTATACGAGCACATATAATAAGCATAAGAGCGATGATAGGTGGAAACCGAAGTCTGAAAATCGGACTCGCCGCGGCCGTGGTAGTGGCGCTGGTGGTTGCCTTGCGCTTGTTGGGCTTCAGTGCTGCCGCCGGCAACGGTGATGTGAACGGTGATGGCAAGGTGGATGTAACTGACCTCTCCATGCTGCTATCGCAGTACGGCGGTGCTGGCACTGCCGATTTCAACGGCAATGGAGCCGTGGACATTACCGATCTGTCGCTGCTGCTGTCCAACTATGGGAAGACTGTCCAGGCGCCAACTAAGGTCAATGACAATACGTTTTCATATACCGGAGCGTGGAACGTATCTACTGGCGGCGCCCAGTTTAGTAGTGATGACCACTATTCGGCGGCGGCGGGTGCATACTTCACCATAAGTTTCAGTGGTACCCGACTGGCGTTGTATGGCACCAAGGATGCCCACCATGGCATTGGCGCGGTCAGTATCGATAATGGCGCCGAGTCAAATATCGACTATTACGCGGCCGCGCGGCAGGACCAGGCATTGCTATACACGACCCCAGTGTTATCGAGCGGCAGCCATACGGTTAAAGTCAGGGTAACCGGCAGTAAAAACGCCGCTTCAACCGGCTTTGTGGTAACAGCCGACATGGCCGAGATCAACGGCACCGGTACGGCATCACCGTCGCCGTCTCCTTCAGTATCACCACCGCCACCGGGCTGTACCAATCCGGCTCCCTACCCGGCCGTTATGCACACGACGCGCCCTAGCCAGAAAGGTGGTGACATTTCATGGGCGTTCACCGATCCAAACGGCTGCCGAATCATCATGAACGGCTTCAACATGTTTCCAGTCAACAGCGTCTCCGGCGCCGTGGAATACGGGCAGGACCACTACAATTCCATCCGCGACAAAGGCTTCAATTCCGTGCGCTTCATACTGCCCTGGAACCGTTACGAGCCCAACCGCGGCCAGTTTGCGCGCCTGGGCGAGCTTGATACCGCTATTGGGTACGCGCGCAATGCCGGCCTCTACGTTATCCTGGATAACCACCTGGATGACTGGAACCCGCCGCCGTGCTGGACCGGCAACTGCGGCACTAACCGGCAGTCATATATGAACACGGTTCGCGACCAGGCTGGCGCTTGGATTCGCCTGCTGGCTGAACGCTATAAGAATAATCCCACAGTGGCCGCTATCGACCTCTTCAACGAGCCGGCGAGTAACGATAACAACGCCGTCCTGAGCATGTATAACGTATTAATCGGGTATGTGCGGGCGGTTGATGCGCAGAAAATAGTCATGACCAATGCCGGATGGGGGAATTCCAGTATGCTTGGTGCCGCCCAGCAGGCGGCTGCTAATCCGACACTGCTGACCAATAAGAACAACGTGGTCCATACCTGGCACGACTATTATTCCGGTGGCGCCGGGGCGGGATACAACCAGTATGGCATGAACGCCGGCTCCCAAGGCTGGGACGGGTCAGGTTACGCAGGCGGCAAGATCGCTGATTTCCGCGCACAGGTGGCCCATCATGAGACCTGGGGTCAGCGGGCAGACCTTCCTATCTGGGTAGGCGAGTACGGCATCCACCCGGCGGCGAGCAACTCATTAAACTGGGCGATTGATAAAACTGCCGCGTTCAAAGAAAAAAACATTGGTAGGTCGTGGTGGCTGTATAAGTGTGAGAACGGCGACTTTGCGCCCAAGAATTCCAGCTGCGCCTGGCTGCCCATTGTGGACCGCTTGAAGTAATACCTTGCCGGATAATACGACCCATGGTTAAGTATATTTGCGTCCACGCCTACCTTGAAAGGATCCTGCACATGAAGGGGTCGCAGAAAACTGCAGAAATTCCGACCGCCCCGATTGCTGGCCGGTCAAGCTTTCGGCCGGCGTGGCTGGAGCGCCTGGATCGCCTGGACAAGTTCATGATCCTGGTTTGCAGCGTCTGGTTGATGGCACTGGTGGTGTTTGTGACCAATGACTGGAGCAAGGTGTACCGAACCGGTAGTTGGTGGCCGTCGGTCGTAGCCTTTGCCGTCGCGTTTGCGGTTACCACGGCGCTGATGGCTTTGCACCAGCACGAGGTGGGGTCTGGCGTTTACTTCATCGTTTTCTTCTTCATCCTCATGACGCTCTTGGTGTACGCCTGGAACATTGTGGTCATTGAGCGGTGGGGCTGGACTCCGTCGATGTGCATGGGCGGCGCCATGATCGTTTTCAGCGCCTACGCGCTGCGGCAGCGGTGGCTCGACTCCCCTTAGGGCTGCTAGGCCGGATGGCTGCCTGCTTTACTGGCCAACCCCGTGGGGTTGGCCAGTGCCAAATGCAATCATTGTTTTGTAACGCCGAATGCCAGGTAGTAGTCAGTTGGTGCAAAATTGTCGGTGAACGACCTGTGGCGGGCTAGATTTAGCTTATTGACGTCTAATTGGTGCGTCAAAGCCTCGGCTGTAAGCAAACCATCTTCTGGCTTGAGTTGCCGGTCACCATTGACACCAACAAATATGTAATTCTGCAAAGCTTCCTCCTTGTCTGGGCTGTCGGTCGCAAACAAGTACATATTGGGAAAGGCCTGACGAAAGGTTTTGATCTCAGATAAAACAAAGGACGGGTAATCCGGCTTATGGTTCCCGATGGCATTCATCATATATATGCCGTTGTCAGTTAGAGAGCTTTTAATTTCATCAAAATACTGTTTGGTGGTCAAGTGCGAGGGAATGGTGAGCGAAGCGCCAAATGCGTCGCCAAAAATGATGTCATACTTGCGGCCGTCATTAAGTATGCGCCGGCCGTCGGCGATGTGGTTAATAAGTTTAGGATCATCCTTCAGCCAAAAGTGACGTTTGCTGAGCTCGTAAAGAGACGGCTCAATCTCGCTGACGTGGACCGTAGCCTCCGGTAACTTGCTGCGCAGGTATACCGGTATTGAATAGTTGCCCCCACCCACCACCAATGCCGTGCGTGCGTCCGGCCGAAGTTCCGGTAGTAATTTGGCATACTTGGTATAGATAAAGACTAGGTCGTCGGAGCCCTCCCGAGCCGCTGATGAAGCGTTCTTATCCAGAAATAGAAAACGAGTGGGTTGGTTTTGGTAGGTTTCGTCAAATATGGTGATGCGTTGATATACGCCGTCGCCGCTGTATACCACGGACGAGCCCGCGCCAATCGGTGATATGAAGGCGAACCACAATAGCCAGGCAACGGCACCCCCGGCATAAAGTAGCCTGACCGACCGTTTCCGCCATTGGCCGGATATGCCCATGGCGCCAATCAACGTAATAGCGGCGGCGACGCTGATCAAAATGCTGTTTAGCCCCATTAAAGTTACCAGCACGTAACCCGTCAGCAGGCTACCGGCAATGCTGCCAAGCGTTGACCACAAAAATACGGTGCCCGATATTCTGCCCGCGCCCTGCCTAGTCTGCTCATTCAAAACGGCGATGGCGTATGGCGAGGTGGTTCCCAAGATAACACTTGGAATAAAGAAAAGAATTAGGCTGGCGATGATCGGGCCACTGACGGTATCAAGGTCCCCGCTTATAGAAGGAAGCAACGTAACTGTAAGCGTTTGCATTAGCAGGCAAGTTAGGCCACCAACATAAATTACCCCGTAGAACCACGTTGCGTTCGGCCGGGCATCGCCTAGCTTGCCTCCAATGTAGTACCCGGCGCTCAGGGCACCAAGAATGATGCTTAGCACGCTGGAAAGCGTGTAGATTGTCCCTCCAAAGTATGTGGACAATAGCCGGTTGGCTACCAGCTCCATAGCCAAAATACAGAGACCCATGATGAAGACTACCGCTAGGAGAGCCACGCGGTGGGACAGGAATTGCATGCCTAAAGTATACAGACATCGTGGTCCGGAGCTATAATTGCTTTGTGAAGCATTACCTTAATACTTTTGACGAGCGGATGCTCCGGGCAACCAAGCGGTGGCCGGAAGAGTTCCGTCCGGTGATGGCCTGGTGTAGCCGCATGGGACACCCGGTGTACGTCGCGGTAGTGTTTGCAGTGGTTTTTCTGGGGGCAGTAGCGGCGGGATGGCGCGAAGCCGCTATGGCGGCGTTTTTGTTCTCTGCCGCGCTGCCAATCGCTACAGCACTAAAAATCGTATTGCACCGCCGGCGTCCGGACACGTACCGGCCCGGCCGCTTCAAAAGCTACAGTTTCCCCAGCGGGCACGCCTACGGGACGTTGCTGGCCGCCGGCTTGCTGGGTGCGCTGGCGTACCGGCAGCTGGACGACCTGCTGATAGCCATGACGTGGACGGTACTGGCCCTTTATGTATTTATCACCGGCACAGCGCGCGTTTTTCTGGGCGCCCATTATCCATCTGACGTAGCTGGCGGTTGGCTGATAGCATTCCCCACGCTAGCTGTCATTGTGCTGATTACCGGAGTCTAAACCCCTTAAGGTTGCGTTTGTGGCAGCTTGAAGCCAAAATGTACACCAAAGGAGTCGGCCATGGATTTTTCAGACGCGGTGGTCTTTATCGCCGCCATCATTATCGTGACGGGGGCGGGTATAGCGCTGGGGACGCTGCTGAGCGGCCGCGGGCATAAGAAGACCCAAGCACTGGCTCCCGCCTTGGCGCGCAAGGCCGATTTGTATGCGGATCTTATAAGCGCCTTGGATACCCTTCATGAGGCCGACGACCGGCGCAAGCAGTGGTTCATCCACCGGTACTACCAAGCTCTGATTTTGGCTCCCGATGCCGTAATTGTCTCCGTCAACCGTTTTCTGGACGGCGTGACGGCCGAGTCGCCGGCTGCCGAAAAGCTCATGGAACTGCGCGGCCAGGCGGTCAAGGCTATGCGCGATGATGTCCAACAGTCATATGCGGCACCTACCAAGCTGGCCCTGCCAGAACTATACAAGGTGGAGGTCCGTCCCCAGGGTGTCGTGCATGATGAAGACGATGCGGCCGAGCCGGTGGTCACCAAGGCCGAGAAAAACCGCAAATAGCCGTTGCGGCGGATAGGCATAAGCTTTACTATCAAAGCAAAGCATTACTAATAGTAGGAGCCGCATGGCCCGACAAGTCCAGCGCAAGGTGAAGCGCCAACCGTCCGGCGGCCGCAACGCGGTGATGCACCAATACCACGACCGCCCTTGGCACCAGTTGCCATATTGGGCCAAGGACTGGGTTTACGACAACGCCGGTTGGGTGGTCCTGGCCTTGGCCGTGCTGCTGGCGCCAACCATGGCCGTGGCGCTGACACTGGGCTTTTACGCCCTACCGCTGCAGTTCTTTGGGATTCCGGCCAGCGCCAACGGCGTTGGGCTGGCGGCGGTAGTGCTAATTGTGAAATTTGTGTTGGTTGCTTTGGCCGTTAAGCCGCTGTTTCGTAAAGAGATCAGGGGTTGGCATTGGTTGCTCGCGGCCGCTGCGGTCCATCTGGCGCACAGCGTCATCCTGCAGCACGCCATCAGCGGAACGGCGCTGTTCTTATTAACCATATACCTTTACTACCAAGTCAAAGCCCGATATTAAGCCATAATTTGCGGCATTGTAAGCATAAGTAGTATGATGTTCCTAGGTAAATCATAAGGACACATCATCATGGCCCAACCGGCAAAATCCAGCCAGGCTCCCAAAGATTTCATGGGATTTCTGGAATACTATCTCGTAACCAAGTCTCCCGTCCAGCTGCCAGAAGGCGTCAAAGAAGTAATCGTTAAGTTTGGTCCCTGGGTTGATCTCGTCCTGGTGGCATTGATGTCTCCGGCGCTCCTGCTCCTCTTTGGTATCGGCGCCTTTGTCATGCCGCTGGCCGTGGCCACCGGTGACGGCGGCGGCCTGACCCTGGCATTGGTGGCACTGGCGGCCCAGCTGGCCTTGATGCTGGCGGCACTGCCCGGATTATTCCAGCGCAAGCGCATTGGCTGGACCCTGTCATTGGCTAGCGTGGGTGTCAACTTAGTTTACAGCGTGCTGCAGTTCCAGCTCATCACCGGCCTGATTGGCGCGGTCATTGGCGCTTACGTTCTGTTTCAAATCAAGTCCTACTACAAGTAAGGGGGGCGCGCGATGAATAGCATACGATCACAACGCGGTGCCGGGCATATTGTATTGGTGTTGGTAGTAGTGTTGCTGGCGGCTCTCGGCGCCGCCGGCTGGTATATCTGGCAGAAGCGATCGGGCAATCCCGCGCCGCTGGCCACCGTTGGCTTGCAGACGGTGAAGTGCGAGTACGACGACAAAGACCTGTGTAAGTTTTTGAACAACTTCCGCGGACTGGACGCCTTTTCCGTGGCATCCACTTCTGGATCCGGTGCCCAGGCCACCGAGTACCACATGGTTATCAACGGCGATGATTCGCAGACCATCATGAAGACCGGCGGCAAGGAAACGATGAACTCCATTACTATCAAAGACACTACTTACACCAAAGACTATAGCGACAATAAGTGGTGGAAGGAGACCGCTACCAAGGAGGACTCCAAGCTGAAGGATGACCTGGTGTTTGACGATTCCAGCAATGACCAGGCAGGCCAGCCCGCCGAGCCGGTACAGAAAACCCAGTACAAAGCGATGGGCAAAGAAGCCTGCGGCAAGCTGAACTGCTTCAAGTACGAAGTAATTGAGCCGGGTGATGACTCCGGCGGTAAGCAGTATATTTGGTTTGACGACAAGCAGTACCGCATGCGCAAGACGCAGACGGTGACCAGCGAGGGCTCCTATAACTCCGAGTACTCCTATGACAAAGTCAAGGTAAGTGTGCCGTCTCCGGTGAAGGAAGGAACACCTGGCAGCACCGGCGGCGCCGGCGGGCCCAGCCAGGCGGAGATTGACAAGGCCATCCAGGACGCCCAGGCTGCCGCCGAAAGCATGCAGTAGCCGCCCCGTTTCTGACATGGACGTTAAGTTTGAAAGCAGCGAGCTCCTGCTGCCAATCGCGGTCCTGGTAATGTTGTGGGTAGGGGCAATAGCGGGGCCGATATATCTATTTACTACCGGTACACCTAAGCAGCGGAAAATCATTGCTGTTGTGGCAGCTCTATGTGTATTGACCGTGTCCATTTTGGTGTATCGAGCGCAAACAGGGCTCGGCTGATGCTTGGTTGGCTAAGCAGAGCGTTCGGCTGATGTTCGTGTCAGTGGTATGATGGGGTCATGAGCCTATTTGAGTCATTGACCCCTAAGCCACTGGCGGACCGCGTGCGCCCCAGTACCCTGGACGGCTTAATCGGCCAGGACCACATAGTTGGTGAAGGCCAGTTCATCCGCAAGCTGATTGAGGGCGGCCAGCCGGTCTCAATTATCCTGTGGGGGCCTCCCGGCACGGGAAAAACTACGCTCGCGCGGATGATCGCCGGATCAGGCTTGCAGGCGTTTGAGGAGCTGAGCGCCGTAACGTCAGGCTTGGCCGACGTCAAGAAGGTGATTGAGCGCGCCAAAGAGCGCCGCCGGCTGGGCCAGGCCACCATCCTGTTTGTGGACGAGATCCACCGCTTCAATAAGGCGCAGCAGGACGCCTTTCTGCCCCACGTGGAAGACGGCACCATCGTGCTGATTGGGGCGACTACCGAGAACCCATCTTTTGAGGTCATTTCACCTTTGCTGTCGCGCAGCCGCGTGGTGACGCTGAACGCCCTTAGTACGGGCGACCTGACCGAGCTGCTGCGGCGAGCCATGAAGGAGCTGCCGGGAAAGAAAATTGACGACGATGCCGCAGAATTGCTTGCGGAGTTGGCCGCCGGAGACGGGCGGGTGGCACTGAATGGCCTTGAGGCGGCAGCAAACGTTGCCGACCACATTACCAGGGACATTATTAAACAGGCGATGCAAAAGACCGCCCTGCGCTACGACAAGGGCGGCGAGTTCCATTACAACCTGATATCCGCCTTCATTAAGTCGATGCGGGGTAATGCACCCGATGCGGCCCTGTTTTATCTGGCGCGTATGCTGGAAGCCGGCGAAGACCCCAAGTTCATCGCCCGGCGCATCGTCATCTTTGCGTCCGAGGACATTGGCCTGGCCGACAACTCCATGTTGACGCTGGCAGTCAGCACCTTCCAGGCCATCGAGCGCATTGGCTTGCCCGAGGGGCGGATTATCCTCGGCCAGGCGGCGGTAGCCATGGCGCTGGCCCCCAAAAACCGTGACGCCTACAACGGTATTGGCGCGGCGCAGCAAGCCGTGCGTGAGCATCCCGGCGCCGAGCCACCCCTGCATCTGCGCAACGCGCCCACCAAACTGATGAAAGAGCTGGGCTACGGCAAGGGCGCCAAGTGGGAGCCCGGTTTTGAGCACCCGCAAGGCTTTATGCCCAAGGGGCTGGAGAAGCTGAAGCTGTACCGGCCACAGAAATAATTGCTGTTGGCCCTCCGCAGCGAATGCGGAGGGCAGTTGTTTACGTGCTGGGCGGCTGCCGACTGGCTATCCGGCGCACGCCAATGGCACCCAGCATCACGATCCACCCCATACCTTCCAGGAAGCCTATGCGCAGCCGGCTTTCCAGGCCGACCAGCTCGTAGCGGCGATCATCCGGTCTGCCGTCGTGCCAGGTGCCGGGCATTTGCGAAACCGCGCCGCTGGGATCATCGCGCTTGCCCATGAAGACGGTGCGGC
>CBDTXE010000021.1:0-14229 GCA_965364395.1 uncultured bacterium
ACCTTGCCAGCGGAGTTGACGTGGACGGTCTGCCCGCCGCTGGCCTCCTTGGCCAGCAGATCCGTGTCGCCAGTGGCGCACTCGTGGTCCACGCCGATGACGAGGATGCCCTGCTGCAAGAACCACGCCGCCATGGCGCGGGTGTCGATGGCACCGACCTCTTCGGGAATCTCCACGGTGTGCCAGCCGGCGCTGTCGCCGGCGGTGTCCAGCAGGTCGTCCATCACCCGGCTGGAGCCGGGGGCGGTGACCGCCTTGGCGATTGTCCGCGGCGAACCCAGGAGCACGGTCACGATGCCGCGCGTCGCGTCGTCACTGGTGTCTACCAGGGCGATGCGGGCGTCCAGGGCCGGCTCCACGTGGGCGGCCGCCACCAGCAGCGCCCGCTTGTTGAAGCGGCGGACCGCGGTGGCGATCCAGCCAGTAGCGTCGTCGGAGTAGCCCATGGCCACGACGGCCCGAGCCTCACCGATGCGGAGGTCATCCACCAGCATCTTCTGGCTCAGGAGGTCGCCCTTAACCATCAGGGCCCGGCCGTCCGGGCACTCTGCCACGGGGTCGGTCATGTCCAGCCCGATCGCGATCTTGGCGTCGTGGCCAAAGTGGGCAACCAGGTCGTCCAGGACGATCCGGGATTCCACCGGGAACCACCCGCCCAGCAGGACGATGTGGTCACGGAAGTGGTCGGGCAGGGGAAGCTGTCCCATCTTGCGCCTTCTCTTTCGGTTGATGAAGTAAGCGATGGCTCGCTCCGTGGCTACCAGGTTGAGGGCGATGCCCACTGTTAGCAGCCATAGGCCAACGGAGCGGCCGGCATCGGTTACGGGGAACAGGTCGCCGTAACCGGTGGTGGTCGTCGTGACCGTGTAGTACCAGACTTAGTCGAAGGCGTCGAGGATCTTCTGATCAGCGGCACCCTGCTCGAACCGCAGCATCATCGCGCCGGTCACCAGGACATTGAGCCCGATGATCGGCCCGATCGACTTGCCAGTGCCTCGTGGCAACACCTTGAGGTACCGCCGGTACAGCCCCGAAAGGAGCCTCATAAACGGCAACTACTTCACCTCCTCCTAGAAACTTTCGCGGGTTTTGTAGATGTAGTAGGGCACGATGGCCGGGTCAAGGATCGTGCTGACCTTGATATCCGGGTCGCGCAACTGCCTGAGCTGCTGTTTGCCGTACTGCAACTGCGCCCGCCAGGTATCCCCGTCGACCATGTAACTGGTCTCAACGGGGAAATTGCGGACCGCGGCAACGTCGGCCATGGCCTGATCCTTGGTGCCGCCGTTCCAGGCCAGTACAAAGCCCCAGTCGCCAAAGCTCGGGACATCCAGGTGGTACGGCAGGGTAGCCGACCAGCCGGCGGAACCGACGGTCTTCAGGACGCAGGCGTGCGCCTCACCCGCAAAGAACGGGGACGACGCCTGCACCACCATCAGGCCGCCTGGGGCAGTCATCTGGCGGATGTAGCCGTAAAACTCGCGGCTGTAGAGCTTGGCGATCTCCACGACGCTGGGGTCGGGGAGGTCCACGATGACCACGTCGTACGGCTGCCGGGGCTTTCGCACGAAGTTGAAGGCGTCAACGTTGAACACGCTGACGTCGGCCACCTTGACGCTCTTTGGCTCTTGGCGGCCACCGGCGTCGGTGGTGTCGCCCGTGCTCATGTGCAGCGGGGCGGTGAAACCGGCGCTAGTGGCCCCCTTGCCAAGCGACGGGTCTTCCACCGAAGTAGTGACCCGGGCATCCTTGAACGCCGCTTGGTTGAGTTTCACCAGATCCGGCTGCGTTTGGGCCAGCCGGATCATGGCCGGATCCAGGTCAACCAGGTTGACCTCTTGGACCCCGGGAAACTTCAGCACCTCGCGCAGGGCCAGGCCGTCGCCGCCGCCCAGGATCAGTACCCGGGAGCGGTTTTTGGCCATGGTCATGGCAGGGAGGACCAGGCTCTCGTGATAGAGCTCTTCGTCCTCGGAACTGAACTGCTTGTTGCCGTTGAGGAACAGGTCGATGACCTGTCCCTGCGGGTCCTTGTACTTGGTCATCACGATCATCTGGTAAGCCGACTGCTCGGCATGGATGATCGGATCTTCGTACAGTCCCTGGAGAAGGGACTTGGACCAGGCTCCGGAGTGGCCGCCGGCCATCAAGATGGCGGCAAAGACCAGCCCAATCGGAAGCAACAGCAACCGCGCGGACGGGGCAATGTGCCGCCAGGCCACCATCAGGAGCACCAGCGCGATGAACGTACTGAGCGCCCCCACGGCAAAGCCGACCGTCGGCAGGGAGACGCCCTGCTTGAGCGCCTGCACAAACAGGAACGCGCCGACGCCGCAGCCCAAGTAGTCAAAGAGCAGGATGCCCTTGATGTTGGAACTGAGGCTATCGGTATAGCGCTCGTTGATGCGCTGCGCCAGGGGAATTTCCAGGCCGATGACCACGCCGATAACTGTCAACAGCGTGTACTGGACCAGGGCAAAGTCCGCGTTGGCCTTGACGTACGCCGCAAATAGCGCCAGCACGGCAAAGCCGCCTAGGACGCCCATGGCAAGTTCCACCATGATGAACGTCTCATACAGCCCGCGCTTGAAGCGCGACTGCAGATACGTGCCGCCGGCCATGCCAACCGTCATGAAGGCGATGACCTTGGGCCACTCGGCGCTACTGTTACCCAGCAGGTTGGAGCTCATGGCGCCCAGCTGGTACTCGATGATCATCCCGATGGTACCGGTAGCAAACATCACCACCGCCAGCAGGATGCGCTGGAACCGGTGCTGGGAAGGGCCGTTGACGGCGCCCAGCAAGACGGACTGCCTGTCCATTTGGGTCCTTTCCGTAAAGGTCTTGGTTATTCATTTGTCGAAGTGCGTTTGGCGGACTTTCCGGGTTTAGCCCGGAACTGTCCGATGTGGCCGGCCCGGCACCCCGTGAAGGGGCGCCGGGCCGGATAGACACCGACTAGATCAGCGAGACGGCAAACACCGACACGCCGACGGCGAAAGTCGCCAGGAGCGACGAAACCGCCAGGTTCTTGTGGTGCATGGCGTCCTCGACCTTCAGGCTGAAACGCCTGTGGCCCAGTTCGGCGCGATGGTCCATCAGCAGCCAGCGGCCAACGGCCCACTGGCAGATGTAGAACAGCGCCAGCGCTTCGGCGTAAGCCAAGGCGAAGTTGCCCAGGTCCGGCAGGTAGCCCCGGAAGGGCCCCGTGATGGAGACCATCAGCATGACGCCCACGGCCACCAGCATGCCCCCGGCCTCGATGCCGGCGGCGACGTTGCCGTCGCTGAGCTGGCGGTCGACCGAGCACGACGTCACCCACTCGTACAGCCAGAAGGCTAGGAGCAGGCAAGCCATGCCGACCGCGGAGAACAGCAGCGCACTCCAGACTCCGCCTCCATCACTGGAGAAGGAGCCAAAGAGCACCATGCCCATGGCCAGATAGGCACTGCCTTGGGCGACGCCCACGGCCAGGTTGCCCGCGTGGATCTCCGCGCCGTTCTTGACGCGCGGCATGATCACCTTGTCGATGAGCAGCGTAGCGAGGGCCAGGGTGCCCAAGACCAGGGCGCCGTCCTGGATGAACACCAGGATGTCCTCGCCCCACGTCTCACGGCCGGACCGCCACAGCGAGCCGCCCATGCCCAGGAAAAGCGCCACCATCAGGCAGCCGCGCGTAATGGCGAATGCCCAGTTGCGGCGGTCCCAGATCTCGTCGTGGTCGTCGTAGTGGGTGAGCTTATTGAGGCTCGTCCACAGCAGCCAGGCGTAGAAGCAGGCCACCATGAAGTACGCCACATTCTGGCCGATTGCCTCGGCCAAGTTGCCCAGGAATCCCAGGTCCATCACTTGCCACCCCCTCCGGGGCCGCCACCGCGGACGGAGGCGGACGATGTGCGAATGGTGCGCGAACTGGCGCTGCCCCCGCGGTGCCAGGAACTGGTGCCGTAGTAGGCGGAGACAAAGGTGGAGCCGGAGCCGTAGCACCGGTCTTCCTTGCGCGGACCGCACTTGCCGTAGTAGGGACGCCGGTTCTTGTAGTTCCGGTTCCAGTCGGCGTAGTGCGCCCGCGAGTGGCGACGATCGCCGTCGAGGCTGCTCAGGAACAGGTAGGCAGGGAAGAACGTCCAGAAGGACGATCCATTGGCTCCCTGCTCCCACTGCCCGTACTGCGGGTTGCCCACAAACGCCATGCCTGCGGGGGCCGGCGACGTCACCGCCTGGTTCTCCAGCAAGCCGACGGGCTTGGAGTAGATGTCCATGCCCAAATCCTGCTCGTGCTTACGGAAAGCGGCCTCGTCGACCTCCACCCAGGCGGTGGTGACGCGGCCGTCGCGGCTCTCCCGGATCTTGTGGAAGTACAGCGGCTCGATTTCTGCGATGAAATACTCGCCGTCATCGAGGCTGCCATCCCACATCTCCATGGGATCGACCTTCAGCTTGCGCGCCTGGCCGGCGTTGACACCGCCCGTGAGGTCCAGCCGGGCGTCGTTCTCGACGGCAAAGCGCCCCTCGTCCTTGGATGTGTCAGCGAACTTGGCCCAGTAGGCGCATCCGCTGCTGTCCACAGGAACCGAGTCGTACTCGTACTCCTCCTCATAGGAAGAATCACTCGTGCTGTCCCAGGCCGAGCGTTCGACGGTGATCTCGCACTCGGTCTTCATGTCCACCAGGGTGCGGACCACGGTCTGGTCGATGGCGTCCATCTGCGCCTCGGCGCGCTTGGCGTCCTTGGCGTAGACATTGCCCAGCGCCACGAATTGCGTATGCGCCAGGTACTGAGTGGCGACGCTCTCGGAGCGCAGACGACTTGCCGGCTGCCGGACGGCATCCACCCGTGACTCCACCGGCGCGATGATCTGGCCAAGGCCGGCACGCTGCGCGGGGTACTTCCCAGCGTAGCGCTCGGCTTTCTCCGCCACGCGACGGGCATCCGCACGCACGCGCTTGATGGCAGCCAGGTCCGCGGCCACCAGTGCCTCCGCCTTGGGACGGAAGTCCACGATGGCCTTGGCGCGCTGCTCGGGCCGCTTGGCCTCTTTGCGCGCCGTCTTCAGCAGGGCGTTGATCTCGGCGATTGCGTTCTCCGCCTCAAACCGCCGCTCGGCCTTGTCTTCCTCGATCAGCGGCTCCAGGGTGTCCCGGTTGACGCCTTTGGCCTTGGCCAGAGCTTCCTGCGCCAAGCTGAAGCCCCGGATGTCCAGCTCTTCGTCACTGGCGTCCGCCAGCAGCGTGGAGTGGGTCTGGACCAACTTGGCATGCCGGCCGAGCGCGGCCTTGATGGCGCTCTCCGTGCTGGGGATCGCCGCCTGCGCCGCCTTGGCGCGCTCCTTGGTCTCGTCGGCCATGCCGCAAGCGGCAAACACCAAGGCGGCCACAGCGGCCAGCAAGAATGCCAGTCGCCTCATGAGGCCCTCCTCTCGTATGGGTGGTTGGGGTTGAAGCAGGAACGGCTCATAACCGTGCGGCTGTGTTCGGGATAGGTGTGCTCGCTGTGAACCACCAGCATCCCGCCGTCATACCGCACCATCACGACGGTTTCCGCCGGAGCGGACATACCGCCGGCCGCCGGGAACGCCTGGAAGAGACGAATCAAGGCGTCTGGGTTCTCCATCCGCCCTGGCGCCAGCTCCATGCTCTTTGTCGTGAATCGATACGCGCCGGCCCAATGGGCGGGCAGCGGACGCTCTGGCGGTGGGTTGTCATGGCAGGCAAAGACTTCCGTGAAGGAGTGCTTGCCAACCTTGAAGCTTACCGCATGGCTGGCACCCAGGATGTGGGCCGTCACGCGGCAGCCGCCAGCAATCGCCTGGGCGGTCTGAAGGACCGTGAACGGCGCAAGGTCTACGCCGCCCCAGTACAGCCGGAGCCGGAGTTGATCCGGGCTCTGCGCCACGTAGGGCAGGTGAGGGGTCACACAGGGTCTCCATTTGTCGTTGAACTGTCGGTGTACAAACGAAACGACCCCTTCTCTCAAAGGGGCCGCCCGTACACTGTTTATATAGTATATTTGTAATGTTTTGTCAATGGTTTTACAGATTAGCGCATGGTATTATGCGTTCATGAAAGACGCCGACCGGGAAAGAAGCTGCTTGGAAAAACTAACTTGGGAAAGCCGTGAGCAGGCCCGGGCGGCCATTGCCTATGCCTCGTGGCAATACGGGCCGGGCAGCCGGCCGCAGCCATACCGGTGCCGCCACTGCGGCAAATGGCACTTGGCGCGCGCCAACAGCGACGACTGATATCCTTGCAATTATCGCACCAAAGCATTTTAGTAGGGCTTGTACCCTTCAAACATCAGGAGAGCTATGCTTGCCCATTTGCGGTCAGCCATCCAGCGGCTACGGGGCCGCCGCGCCGCCCGCCGTACGTCGCGCCGGGTCATCGTGCCGCCCGGCCACCCGCGCCACCGCGGAAAGTAGTGCCGCCATGAGCTGCCTAATGGTCATCCGCGCGCTCGACCCGCTACCGGAGGGCGCGTGCCGGCTGGTTCCCATCTTTCACTCGGAAACGCAGGAGCAATGGTCGTTGATCCGAGTACGCGGAATGGAGCCGCCCCCGGAACTGGCGGCCGACCAGCGGCTGCTTCCGGGAGACATGGTTCACCGGCGCAGCGGCAAGCCGTATTTTCTCAACGGCGTCGCCCGCCACGATGGCCACGCCCCAGGGCACTCGTTATGGGTTGCAGCTTACAAGGCCCGCTATTGCAGCCGGCCCGGCCCCCACTGGCTACGGCCGCTCACCACCACGGACGGTGCCGGATGGCAAGATCCGGTAGATGGCCAGGAACGCTTCACCCGCGAGCAAACGCACCGCGGTAGATTCGTGGTCTAGTGCCGACGTAACCCTGCCCGCCCGTCATCCGTGACGGGCGGGCAGCTAAGGACTAATACCTATCCAAACAACCTCCAGCAGTATAATATTTATGTAATGGCTGGTGAGCACAAACCAAACAAACCCGCGACACGATCATTCTCGGACCTACTGTTCCCGGCACGGCCGGAGCAGCTGCTATCACGTGCGCGGTCGCTAGCATACGCCCAGATAAATCTGGCCCAAGCCCTGGCCCACCGCTTGGGACCGCCAATCGCCATCAACCCCACCTATATCAAGTGGCTGGAAAAAGAGTCCATGCTGGGCAACGCCCAGAAACAAGCCCTGCGCTACTCCGGTACGGGCGTCATGTGGCAGAACCCGTACGCCAAAGCCCGGCCGCGCACGGCGGTCAAAAAAGCCTCGGTCTGGTTTACGGCCTACCCGATATCCACGATTACAGAAGATGATGAGACTATCCTGGCGACGCTGGGGCAGGACGCGCTGTGGCGGGCGTTCCAGAAAATCGGCATCCATGGCTTGCACACCGGGCCCATGAAGCGCGCCGGCGGACTTAACGGCTGGGTGCAGACGCCCAGCATTGACGGGCACTTTGACCGCATTTCGGCGCGGATCGATGACATGTTTGGCACGGAGGCCGAGTTCCGGCGGATGTGCGCCACGGCCGCCAGGCATAAAGGCATTGTCATTGACGACATTATCCCCGGCCACACCGGCAAAGGCGCCGACTTCCGCTTGGCCGAGATGAACTACGACAACTACCCGGGCATCTACCATATGGTGGAAATTGACGAGGAAGACTGGGATATGTTGCCAAGCGTGCCCAAGGGACACGACTCGGTCAATATTGACGCCAATACGGAAGCGGCACTGAAGAAAGCCGGCTACATCATTGGCAAGCTCCAGCGGGTGATCTTCTTTGAGCCCGGAGTCAAAGAGACCAACTGGAGCGCCACCAAGGCGGTCCGCGGCGTTGACGGCGTCAAGCGGCGCTGGGTCTACTTGCACTATTTTAAAGACGGCCAGCCCACCATCAACTGGCTCGACCCCTCATTTGCTGGTATCCGCCTGGTTGTGGGCGACGCGCTCCACTCCATTGGAGACCTGGGATCAACCGGCCTGCGGCTGGATGCCAACGGCTTCCTGGGCGTGGAGGTCAACGAGGACGACGGCCCCGCATGGTCAGAAGGCCACCCCCTCAGCCAAGCGGCTAACCAGATGATTGCCGGTACGGTGCGCAAGCTGGGCGGCTTCACTTTCCAAGAGCTGAACCTGTCAATGGACCACATCAAGGCGATGGGCGGCGAAGGCCCCGACCTGTCATACGACTTCATTAACCGCCCCGCCTACCACCACGCGCTGGCCAGTGAGGATACCGAGTTCCTGCGCCTGTGCCTGCGAACATCGCTGGCGTACGGCATCGATCCGGCCTCCCTGGTACACGCTCTGCAGAACCACGACGAGCTAACTATGGAGCTGGTACACTTCCTGACGCTCCATAAGGACGACATTTACGAGTTTCGCGGTCAACAAATAACTGGCACCGGCGTCCGGGACGCCGTGCGGAAAGACCTGGCGGACAAACTGTTGCCGGAAGGCGGCAAGCTGAATATGTGGTCGTTTGGGCACGATGGCATCTCGTGCACCACGGCCAGCTTGATTGCGTCCTCCTTGGGCTACCGCGCTCCGGAAGAGCTGGACGAGACGGCCGTAAAGCGCATCCAGCGGGCGCACTTACTGCTGGCGCAGTTCAACGCCCTCCAGCCGGGAGTCTTTGCCCTGTCCGGATGGGATCTTTCCGGCGCCTTGACCCTCCAACCGGAGCAGGTGGCCGATCTAATATCCGGCGGCGATACCAGATGGATCAACCGCGGCTCATATGACCTGATGGGGAGCAACTTCGAGGCCGACGCCTCTAACTCCGGTATGCCCAAGGCCCGCAGCCTGTATGGCACCTTGCCGCAGCAGCTGTCAGACCCGGACTCGTTTGCCAGGCAGCTTCAAAGCATGTTGTCCATGCGGGAAAAATACGGCATTGCCACGGCCCAGCAAATTGATATTCCCAACGTTCCCCACAAGAGCCTTTTAGTTATGGTCCATCAGCTCAACGGCGGCGATGACAGCCCCAGCCGCGGCAACCTGCAGGTTACCGTCCTAAACTTTGCCGACGATCGGGTGGAAGGCTCAATTGGCTCGCAGCATTTGCACCCCGGCGCCCAGGTCATGGATATGATGACCGACGACGCCCTTGGCACCGTCAACGAAAAGCACCACTTCCACGTGTCGCTCGGGGCGCACGAAGGCCGCGCGTTCCTGATTAAAAAATAGACTAGCGCAGTTGTACCGCTGGGCGTATATACTTGAGTCAACATTCAAGCGTTGCCGGGAAGGGCCCATGGACAACAATGAAGCCGATGATGACGACTTAGGCGTCTGGTTTACGGACGGGGTGGTTTCATTGAAGCCCCTACAGGAAAAGGACGCGGCTGCCCATGTAGCCGGTGGCGATCCGGCGCAGTTTAAATGGCAGGACGGCACGGCGCGCTCACAGGCCGACGTGCAGCAGTGGATTAGGGACCGGCGGCAGGAATGGCAGCGGGGAGGGCCGGCGTTCGCCTTTGGCATCTGGGAAAACCACCTGGACTGCATTGTCGGCGTAATCAAGGCAAATACGGACTGCCACTCGGTTGATGGAATTTCGTCGGGTGAAGCCGCCCTGCAGTTTGGCCTGTACGCCGACTACCGCGGCCGGGGTTACGCGGCCCGCGCAATTAAACTGACGGCGTCCTTTCTGGACGAGAGGGGAGTCAAACGGGCAGTCATCCGGGCGCATCCCGACAACCCCAATGCCATAAGGGTGGCGGAGCGGTGCGGCTATACCAGGGGACCTGACATTACCACCAAAGAAGGGCAGCGCTTAATCCGCTACTTTCTGGACTTATAGCCGTTTATATGGTATTGTAGTCTATCTCTTGTAGATACGGCCATGAAAATATCAGACATCACCATCATCGTTATTATCACGGCGCTGCTGGTTGCCGGCGGCGCTGGCTGGTGGGCGTATACCAGTGGCAATGCCCGGCAAAACCTGGAGGACCCGACTACCTGGAATACGGGACTAGCGCCGCGCAGCGCCACAGCCTCGGAAGGCACGCCGCGCCTGGCGGCGCCGTCGGTGCAGCCGTCGCCCTCGCCGGTAACTACGCCACGCGCCGCGCAATCAGCCCCCGCTTGTGACTCGGCTGCCGCGTCCCGTGCCAAAAGCACCTACGATGCTGCCACGCAGACGGAAAACGCCCGCCACCAACAGGAGCTGACGGCGCTCCAGGACCGCCAAGCCGGGAGCGGCGATCTAGCCGCCGAATACCGTCGCCACAACCTGGCCGCGGTCACCCTGGAAAACCAGTACAAGGCGGCGCGGGCGGCGGCGCATTGCAAATAGTGTGTAGCTAAGCTAAAGTACCCGGCACCCCAACGAGAGGAGAACCGTGGCCACTATCAAGGTCGTGGAAATCAGCATGGACCACGCCAAGGCCATCAGGCGGGACCCTGAGGCGTTTGTGGATTCCATCCTGGGCAGCCCGCCCAGCAACAACCCCATCGTCACCGGATGGGGGCGGATCGCCTTCACCTCCCACGCCCGCGAATGGCCGGGAACCGCCTGGGATTCCTTTATTGACGGCCTCCGCAGGCCGCGGCATTAGCCGCCTATCCGCCCCCGGACAATCGTCCGGGGGCTTCGTGCTATAGTTTAAGCATAACCACAAGGACTGATTCAAAATGGTGAGATTTCTGTATACCTTGTTTGTAGGCCTGCTGGTTGCCACCAGCATCGGAATCGGCATTTCGGCCTTTTACCCGTCGCCCAAGGCGCCCGAGTACCCGCCGGTTATGGAAGGTCGCGTACCGCAAAAAAGTACTGAGCCAGCCGTGGCTCCCGCCGACCAAGCCACCGCCGACGCCTACGAAATTGCGGAACGCCGCTACCAAACCCAACGCGAGGACTACAACCGCAACGTAGCCCTGATATCAACCGTCTTTGCAATCCTCATACTGGTTCTCAGCCTGACCTGGGCCAAACGTTTCCGCGAGATCGCCGATGGGCTGCTATTGGGAGGCGTCTTTACTTTGATTTACGGCATCATCCGCAGTTTTGAATCGGGCGAGCAAAAGTTCATGTTTGTGGTGGTAATTTTTGGCCTGGCGGTAGCCATTGCCCTCGGATACATCAAGTTCATCCAACCGGCAGCCAGCCAGCCAAAACCCAAGTCCAAAAAAGCCTAGGCTGTACGGCGTTCAGCGGTTATGGTATAGTTCCTTCCAGTGAAGGAACGCTCCCTCGAGGGCGTTTATTTTTATGACGCAAAACCCGAGTAACATCCGTAACCTGGCGGTAATCGCCCACGTTGACCATGGCAAGACCACGCTTGTCGATGGTTTGTTGAAGCAGTCCCAAACGTTTCGCGACAATCAGGCGGAGATGGCGCAGTCGCTGATCATGGATTCCGGAGACCAGGAAAAAGAGCGGGGCATTACCATTACCGCCAAAGTCACCGCCGTCCAGCACGGTGATTACCGGATCAATATTATCGATACTCCCGGCCACGCCGATTTCTCCGGCGAGGTTGAGCGGACGCTGGGCATGGCCGACGGTTGCCTGCTAATCGTGGATGCCCAAGAAGGGCCGATGCCCCAAACCAAGTTTGTGCTGACCCAGGCGCTAGGCAAGGGCCTAAAGCCAATTGTCATTATCAACAAGATCGACAAGCCCGGCAGCCGGGTGGCGGAAGTGGAAGAGGAGCTGGCCGACCTGTTCCTGGAGCTGGCCGTGCACGAGGACCAGCTGCACTATCCGGTCTACTACGCCGTTGGGCGGGAAGGCAAGGCCTGGGGCGATCTGCCGGACAATTCCAGCGCCGCAGGGGACCTGGAAGTGCTGTTTGACGCCATCATCCGTGACATCCCGGCGCCCAATGTTGATATGGAGAAGCCGCTGCAGATGCTAGTGTCGGCGCTGGCCTTTGACACCTTTAAGGGCAAGTACGCCATCGGTCGGATCACTCGCGGCCGGGTCAAAAGCGGGGACACTGTAGCAGTCTGCCGCAAGGACGGCAGCATAGTAAAGGCTCGCGTCGACACGGTTTTCATGAGCCACGGTGTCAGTAAGTTTACGGTTGAAGCCGGCATCGCTGGCGACATCGTGCAGGTTACCGGCCTTGGAAACATCCAAATTGGCGAGACGGTGGCATCGGCCGAGGCGCCGGAAGCGCTGCCGGTGCTGGAGGTGGAAGAGCCGACGCTGAAAATTTACATCGGGCCCAACACCAGCCCCTTTAAAGGCCTGGAAGGGGAATTTGTTACCAGCAACCAGATTGCCGACCGTCTAAAGAAAGAACTGGAGACCAATATCGGCCTGCGGCTGGAGCCATCTGATATCGGATTTTTGGTCGCCGGAAGGGGCGAGCTCCACCTCAGCGTCCTGATCGAGACCATGCGCCGGGAAGGCTTTGAAATGGAAGTTGGCCGCCCCCAAGTGGTCACGCGCGAGAAAGACGGCAAGGTTGAAGAGCCGGTGGAAGAGCTGATTATCGAGGTGCCGGCCGAACACGTGGGCACCGTCCAGATGGAGCTTGGAGCCCGCCGCGCCGCCCTGACTGAGCAGTTTGCCAACACTTCCGGCATGACCAAGTTGGTATACACACTGCCAACCAGAACACTGCTGGGGCTGCGCAACGTCCTTCTGACCAAAACCCGCGGGACGGTAATTATGAACTCATTGATAACCGGCTACCAACCTCTCGGCCCGGGGCTGCCGCAACTGCGAAACGGCGCTTTGATTGCCTACGAATCGGGGATAACCACACCCTTTGCACTGCAAAATGCCCAAGAACGGGGCATTACCTTTGTGAAACCTGCTGAAAAGATTTACCAGGGCCAGATCGTGGGGCTCAATAGCCGCGGCGAAGACATGGAGGTCAACGTGTGCAAAACTAAGCAACTTACCAACATGCGGGCGGCCGGATCAGAGGGCGCAGTCCAGCTGACGCCGCCGACCATCTTCAGCCTGGAAGAGTGCCTGGACTTCATTGAAAATGACGAGCTCCTGGAGGTAACTCCCAAGTCCCTACGCCTGCGCAAGCGGCATCTTGACCCCAACCAGCGGAAACGCGCCAAAAAGCGATAAGGCGGCTTGCGCTGAGAAGGCGGTTGTTATAGCTTGATCCTGCACCATCCTACGGAAGCGAGGCTGAAGTGGACCAAGAACACTTGCTGTGGAAAGAGTTTTTCCACATCGAGAAGCTACGCCAAAGCTCAGAAGGACCCAGTCGCCGGGCTTTCGCTGGCCAGCAGCTGGCGGTGGCCAAGGACATTCTGGCGCTTCAGGACGCCAGGCAAGCCCCCTCCAAGCGCGCCGGCGTGGAGCAGCGCCAAGTCATCGAGCAGCTGGAGGAAGTCCGCCGGCAAGCCGAGGACGACCTCACCAGGAGGCAATTGGGCACTGCCGAGGCCTTTCTGAGCGGCTTCAAGCAGCAACACCTGCTGGTGTTCGTCAAGTGGGGCGCGCCATCCACACCCATCCGGCTTGCCCAAGCCGGAGCGGTCGCGCTGCTGCTGTTTGGGCTTCTGTCCGGGGTCGCCGGGCTGCCAGCGCTGCCCGTCCTGATAGTCTGCTTCCTGGTGGCTATCTACGCCGCCAGCCTGCTGACCAAGCGGGACGTCACCGGCAGCATCGAGGACGCCAGAAAGCTCCACGCCACGCAGGCGTAGTGAGTACTTCCGCCGCCCGGCCACGTGCCGGGCGGCGGATATGCTACATGCCATGCTACCATGTATTTATTTATTGGGGGCGCTATGCCAGGCTACACAATCGTATCTACGACGGACGTAGAAAATATGTTTGAGTCGCGCGGCTGGCCGGGCGAAATGCGCTTTATGTCCGGTCCGCTGCAAACGGAGCAGGTGGCCATCTCATACCGCAAGATGCCCATCGGCAGCGGCGGCAAAGGCGGCTATGGTCACCGCCATAAGACCCAGGAAGAGCTAGTGTACGTATTTGCCGGAGAGCTGGAGGTGAAACTGGATGATACCGTTGAGACAGTCAAAGCCGGCCAGGCCATTCGCATCGCGCCGCCCGTCGTGCGGTCATTTTGGAATGCCAAGCCTGAGCCAGTGGAGCTACTGATCATATCGACTAAAAGCGCCGACTTGCGGGAAGAAACGGAGATGGTGGCCGATTTCTGGCCGGCCGACTAACCGCGCGGTTATGCGATAATAGCAGACATGACGCGCGCGGCCATCCAGACCACCATGCTCTTGATCAACCCCAAAGCCGGGATGCTGCGCGGCTGCAAAACCGTCGACGAAGTCAGGGCGGAACTGGACGGCCTGCACGAC
>CBDTXE010000022.1:0-13862 GCA_965364395.1 uncultured bacterium
GTAAGCGGCTGGCAGTCGTGGCTGTCCCCAATTGGAATCGCCAGAAACAGCCGGCCGTTTGATGAGAATTCATGGTGGGTCATTCTAGTGATGGCGGCGTTGACCGCAGTACTTGCGGGCGTGGCTTTCTATCTGGCCGTCCGGCGGGACCTGGGTTCCGGGTTGTTCCCGGAGCGCCGAGGTCCCGCCCGGGCGCGCAAAAGCCTGCTTAGCGAGCTGGGTCTAGCCTGGCGGCTGCAAAAGGGCATTCTGATAGGCTGGGCCAGCGCGTTCGCGGTTATGGCATGGTCTCTGGGCGCTGTCACCAAAGAAGTGGGCAATTTTGTGTCGGACGCTGAGAGCAGCGCTGAGCTGATTGCGGTTCTGGGCGGCAGCGACAACATCGTGGACGCTTATCTGGGCTACGCCATGATGCTGTTTGGGGTGGCGGCGTGCGCCTACATTATCCAGGCTTTGCAGCGGCTGCGTTCTGAGGAAAGCCGTGGCCGCCTTGAGCTGATGCTGGCGACGGCCGTGCCGCGACGCAATCAGATAATGAGCCACACGCTAGTCGCTTTTGTGGGCGCATCATTCCTGCTACTGCTCGGCGGCGTGGTGACAGGCGTAGCCTACGGGCTATCCGTAAGCGAGGTCTGGCCGCAGATCCGTACCGCAACGTCGGCCGCCGTGGTGTATATTCCAGCGCTGATGGTTTTTGCCGGCTTGGCGATCGCCGCATACGGGCGACTGCCACGCCTGGCGGTGATGCTGCCGTGGATGTATTTTGCTGTTTGCTATGTGGTGGTACAGGTAGGCCAATTGCTGAAACTACCAGATTGGCTGCAAGACATATCGCCGTTTACCCACGTGCCGCGTCTGCCCGCGGAAGAACTGGCGTGGACTCCCATGGTAATAATGGTATTGATTGGGCTTGCCGGCGTGGGGCTGGGTATTCTGGCCTTCCAGCGGCGGGATACGGTGCCTGCATAAAAGTTCCAACTTCTTCACGTATACTTGCCGCATGCCAGAGAGCTACCACAAAATACCACAGCCTTTCCTGGGGCCGCTGTTTAAACGGGATGTAACGCCGATTATTGCAACGGGGTTCAACTACCACGCCGGTGAAATCGCGGTCCACCGTGTGAAGACCCATAGCGCGATTGATTTTGACGTGCCGCGCGGTACGGAGATCTTGGCGCCGGCCGATGGCTACTACTTGGCAACATACGGAGAGTACTTGCTGCGCGATAAAGATGGCGCTCCGCGAATGCTATCGCCGCACGAAGCCTTGAGCAGGAATCCGGCCAACAAGGATATCAGGCCGCCGGTGGGAGGCAAGCCAGAAAAGATGTTCTTTGGCAGCTTTGTGGTGCAAGGTTGGCACGGCAAAGGCCGCTACACCCAGTACGCGCACGTGGATTGGGTCAATCCGGAAATACCATATTACCCGCCGCGGCCGTTGCTAGGCGAAGACGGCGCAGAGACCGGAGACCTGGCACATCACGCCGTTCTACGGGCGCCCGTGAAAACCTACCGTCAATCTGGCGTTACCAAGAATCTAAAGGCAGGTACGGTTATCGCCACCGTGGGCATGACCGGCTGCGGCTGGGGAGCCAGGTGTTATGACGCGGCGGCGTTTGACGGTGATCGGCGGCCGGACTTCACCCGCGCCGCGTATACCTATTACACGCAGCCTCATTTGCACTTTGCGGTGTTTGGGCCAAGGGCGCCGCGGACGCGCAAGCCGGTGATGTACGACCCATTTGGCATTTACGGCGAGCACAACCAGGGCTACCCACAGTCAAGCCGGCAGTGGAGCGTCCGCCAGCCAGCGGCAAAGCACGCGCCCTTGTGCCTATAAAAGAATCCCGCCCCTTGCAGGGCGGGATTCAGTACAATAAGGTTTAATTGTTACTTCTTAGCCTTCAGCCTCGCCTCGGTCTTGGCAATATCAATGGTGGTCTTGACGATGGTGTCCGGCGCCAGCGAGATACTGTTGATGCCGCACTCCACCAGAAAACGGGCAAACTGCGGGTAGTCCGATGGCGCCTGGCCGCAAAGGCCAATCTTGACCTTGCGCTTGCGGGCAACCTTAACAACCTGGCGAATTAGGGTCTTTACCGCCTCGTTGTTCTCATCGTAGACATGGGCGACGGTGTGGTTGTCGCGGTCAACGCCCAAGGTGAGTTGCGTGAGGTCGTTGGAGCCAATGGAGAAGCCGTCAAACAGATCGGCAAACTGCTCGGCCAAGATAACGTTACTGGGAATCTCAATCATCACGTAGGTTTCAAAGCCTTTGACGCCGCGCTTCAGCCCGTTCTGCGCCATGATTGCCAGGACGTTTTTGGCTTCGGTAATGTCGCGGCAGAAGGGAACCATAGCCTTGATATTGGTCAGGCCCATCTCTTCACGCGCCTTCTTAAAGGCCTTGCATTCCAGAGCAAAGGCCGCGCGGTACTCCTCGGAGTAGTACCGGCTGGCGCCGCGCCACCCAATCATGGGGTTGTTCTCGGCCGGCTCAAAGTACTTGCCGCCAATCAAATTGGCGTATTCGTTGGTCTTGAAGTCGCTGAACCTAATGATCACATCGTTGGGATGGAAGGCCGCCCCGATGATGCCGATGCCCTCGGCCAATTTGTCGATGAAATATTGGGCCTTGTTGTCATAGCCCTTGGTTAGCTCCTCAATTACCTTGCGGGTTTTCTTGTCGGTAACTTTGTCAAAGTGGAGCAAGGCCAGCGGGTGGATCTTGATGTGGGAGTCGATGATGAACTCCTCACGCGCCAGGCCCACGCCGTCGTTGGGAATCAGTGAATAGGCAAAGGCGTGGTCGGGCGATCCGATGTTCATCATGATCTTGGTCTTGGGGCGCTTTAGTGACTTGATGTTGGTCCGCTTAACCTCGTACTTGAGGGCGCCAGCGTAGACGTAGCCCTCGTCGCCCTCGGCGCAGCTGACTGTTACCGGCTTGTCATCGGGAACCAGTTCTGAGGCGTTGCCGGTACCCACCACGCAGGGAATACCAAGCTCGCGCGAGACGATGGCGGCGTGGCAGGTGCGGCCGCCTTTGTCGGTGACGATGGCGCTGGCCTGCTTCATGATTGGCACCCAGTCCGGGTCGGTCATTTCGGTCACTAAGACGTCGCCGGGCTTGAAGTAGGCAATATCTTTCAAGTCCATAATCTTGTTGACCTTGCCCACGCCAATCTTATTGCCGACGCTGGTACCAAAGGTTAGCTGCTTGCCTTTGCCGGTGAGGATGTATTCTTCAATGACGTTGACATCTTTCCGCGATGAAACGGTCTCTGGGCGGGCCTGCACGATGTACAGCTTGCCGTCGTCTTCATCAAGTGCCCATTCTATGTCCATGGGCTTGCCGTAGTGCTTCTCAATCTCCATGGCCCATTTGGCCAGGGTCTTAACTTGGGCGTCGGTAATAGAGAAGCGCTCTTGGTCTGCCACGGACACCTTGGTCTGCTTGGTGCGGCTGCCGGAAATGGGAATCATCTTCTCTTTTTTGGTGCCGATGCGCTTTTTGAGAATCGCCATGGTCGGCTTGAAGACGGTGAACTCGTCGGGGCTGACGCGGCCCTGCACGATGTTTTCGCCCAATCCATATATGGAGGTAATCACGACGTTGTTCTTAAAACCGGACTCGGTGTCGATGGTGAACATGACGCCGGCGGCTTCCGAGCGGACGGCCACCATCTGCTGGACGCCCACCGACAGGGCGACCTTCATGTGCTTGAATTTGTTTTCAACGCGGTAAACAATGGCCCGGTCGGTAAACAAGGAAGCAATGCACGCGCGGGTGGCAAAGAGCACGTCGTCGATGCCGGAAATATTGAGGTAGGTTTCCTGCTGGCCAGCAAAGGAAGCATTAGGGAGGTCTTCCGCGGTGGCCGACGAACGGATGGCTACAACCAGGTCACGCTTGCGGCAAACGCGGCTGAGCTCCTTGTAGCCCCGGCGTATTTCGGCTTCAAAGTCCTCCGGAAACTCGGCTTTCATAATCATGGCCCGGATCCTAGCACCGCGCTTCTTAAGGTCACGGACATCGGTGACGTCCAAACCTTTCAGGGCCTCGGTTATTTTGGGGCGAAGGCCGGAATGGTCGAGGAAATAAAAGTACGCATCGGCCGTGGTGGCAAAGCCGTTGGGGAGATTGATGCCTTTGGGTACCAAGTGGCGGTACATCTCGCCAAGCGAGGCGTTTTTGCCACCAACCTGGGGGACATCCGGCAGGGATAATTCTTTAAAAAACCTAATATATTGGTACATGCTCACTTCCCCAATTTTTTTAATGGCCATGATGCATTATACATTAGCGGTTTGCATCAGTGCTATAATCTGGGTATGAATCAGGTCGGGCAGATTAAGGAGTGGCTAGGTACGGGCTCCATCAACGTGTTTGGGCTGCCGTTTGCCGGCAAAGACACGCAAGGCGAGCGCTTGGCAGAGATGCTGGGCGGCGCGCTGATTGGCGGCGGCGACATCCTGCGCCATTACCATGACCAAGAAAAAATAAGTGCTATCGTGGCGTCGGGAAAACTGTTTCCATCAGAGCTGTATATGGACATTGTGACGCCGTACTTTGCCCGTGAAGAAATTAAGCACCAGCCGCTGATACTCAGTAGCGTGGGGCGCTGGCACGGGGAAGAGCAGAGCATTCTGGAGGCCTCCATTGAATCCGGCCATCCAATGAAGGCCGTAGTCATGCTGCAGTTGACCGAGGAAGAAGTTTGGAAACGCTTCCGTAAGGCGCAGGAAACGCGTGACCGCGGCATGCGGCGCGATGACAACGAGGAATCATTAAGGGTGCGGTTGGACGAGTTTGCCGAGAAAACGGCGCCGGTGCTGGAGTTTTACCGCGGCAAGGGACTGCTGGTGGAGGTTGACGGCTCGCTGAGCCGGGATGAAGTGACGCAAGCGATATTCGCTGGCTTGACCGAGTTCAGCGCCAAATAGCAGTGCGCCTCCCCCGCGGGTCGCAGGGAAGGCGCAATAGCTGTCAGTTCTTGTTGGCGGCGGCGCGGCGGGCGTCCAGTTCTGCCTCGACGTTGGCCGCGGCGATTTCATTGCGCAACTGGCGCTCAAGATGGGCGGCATCATCCGGTCCCTCGAACAGAGAAATCTTCAGCGCTTCCGCGATGAACCGATCCACTGCCTCGCCAAAGTCCCTTGAGTAAAAGGACTCGATGCGGACGTCAGCGGTTATCGGCTGGCTTTGCATAACGGCCGCAACTAAGCCCTGTCCTAGGTGGTCGAGGCTGGTAATCCCCACCAGAACCTGCGGCGGCGTGCCCTGGACGAGCATCTGGCCATCTCCTGGCTGAAAATGCATGTCCTCGTAGCGGGAAAATCCCACCGACGTGATTCCCCGGTGGGTGGCTTTTCTCACCTCATACATCTTGCCCGACATCGTATCTCCTTTGTCCGGACAGCGATACACTAGTATATACGGGCGTTGACATGGGTGCAAACCATCGCGTTTAATATGCTCCAGAGATTGACGGAACATAGCAAAACATGGTATAATAGCATCTATTCCATCAGTAGACCACCTTTGACGGAAGGAACCAATTGGCCGAAGCGTGCCTGTTTGAGAATCCCGCCACCTCCGAGCAGGTCATCGGGGACTGTGATTCGGAAATTCCCGGTTGGAATAACTTGGGGACCGATACCGGTGAGTACTTGCCGCGGACGGAAACGCCGGTTCCCGAAGCCTGGAGCGATCCAGGCAACGGCGAGGCGGTTGGCCCCGCGCAGTACATTGGTGACGGAGAAGAATCGTCGACCATTCCTGGGCAGATCGCTGACTGGCTGGCCTCCAATTGGCATGCGCTGGTTGGCTATGCCATGGGCGCCCTTGCAATCCTGGTTGTTATGGTGCTGCTGGCGGCGTTGCTTGAACGCCTGCTGCGCCGCGGATGCGAGCACTGCAGCTGCTGCCAGGCAACGACAACCGACGGCATGGGCCGGCACGCCTGCAAGGAGTGCCATGAGGGGAAGCGCCCGTTCAGCGGCAGCCACCACCCCGAAGACGGAGCTGAAGGCTTCAGAGTCGCCGCAAACGCGGCTTGACCAAATGGGGCCCGCTTAGGCGGGCCCTTTCCATATAGAATATTGCATATAAAAATGGCATGGGAGCCGAGTTGCTATTGTGTAGATGCATAATTCCGTCCCCTATCTGGTAGGCTAGATTAATTTCAAGCAAATATAAGGATACGGGGATATGGCAGTAGAGGATTACAGTAGTGACCGTGAAATGCGCCGGGATGTCAACGAGGCACGAACGGACTCAAAATTGGCAAAGCTACTCTCCACATTAGCGCTCGCCACAGCGGCAATTGCCTTGGCGTTGTCATTGTGGGCAATGGACAAGGCCGGCGAGGCGCAGAGCCAGTCTAACCGGGCAACCGAGCAGGTGCAGCAGCGGTAAACAAAAATTTATGCGAACAACAATATGCGGCCAGAAGGCCGCTATTGTTTTACAGCAATCACTACAGCGATTGGGTGCCCCTGCCTGTATTATCTTGGCAGGCTTGTCTCGAGGTTAGAGATTGGATCGTACCAGCCCTTATCTAACACGTAAGTTTGCAGTCTGTGGTCAAGGCCAAACACCACGGCAATTCCAACCAGCACAAAGGCGATGCCGATGCCGCGCATGAACCGTCCTTTGGGGTCACTAACTTTTGCGAGGCGCGTGGCCAGCGGTTGTCCAAGAAGTGCAATGAGTAGCAGCGTGGCTGCCAGTCCGGCGGCGTAAGCCAGCAGGTAGGCCAATCCCACGGCAAAGGACTGCGGAATCACGGTAGCCACAATCAGGGCGTAAGTGGGGCTGCAGCTGCTGAACACCGGACCCAGGGCTGCGCCCGTCAAGACATCACGCTGCCGCCCTTTGTGTTTGAAGGCTTTATAAAGCAGTCCGTTGGCCCGGGTTCCAAGCCGAAGCCGGGTAGATAGCTTCTCCCAAGCAGTGGGGAATGCCAGCGTGAGCCCAAGTGCAATCACTATGCCTCCGGACACTACCTTCCACACAACCGCTGGGACTCCAAGCAAAGTGGTGCTGGCCTTGAGTAGCAGCGTAAAGACTACAATCGACAGCGCCAAGCTGGCGACGATTACCAATGGCCGGTACCAGCTCTTTTGGCTGCCGGTGGCGATTGAACCGCCGATAATGACGGGCAAAAGCGGCAAAATGCAGGGCGCCATCACGGTTAAAACGCCCGCCAGGAAAGAAACGACAAGTAGCGTCATTGGAGAATATTGGGCGCGACGGCTTCTAACGTGGGATTGTCGTAGGCCACATACTTCTTTACGAGATTGCCGCTGTCATCAACCCGGACTAACGTGGTTTGGATGGTGACGCCGTACTTTTTGCGCAGGTCTTGGCTGCTGTCATAGTCGACCTTAAAGATGGTGACGCCTGCGGGAATCTTGCCGTCTTTGATGCTGGCTTCCAGTTTCCGGCACTGCGGGCACCAGGGGGCATGAAAAAACAGAACCTTGGTGCCTTTGGTGGAAGCAATGCTGCTGTCTGCGTACTGCTTGTATGTTCCCGGGGCGGCTGCCGTTTGCGGGACGGGCGTGCTGGCGATGGGGCTGGGTACTGAACCCTGTTGGCTAGTTGGGCTCGGCTGGGATGGCCTGGCAAGATAGACGTAGGCAAGGGCGCCGCAGATAACTAGTAGGATTCCAAATGCCAGCAGTATGGGTTTATTTCTCATATGCTAATAGTACGGCACAAACGGGTTAATCTGCCAGTCAGGCTATTATTTCAGGTCAGGAAGCATATGTGGCGGCTATTTGGCTGCCGTATAAAGTGAGGCTGCAAAGGCAGTACCTTATTCCGACTTGACGCTGCTCAAGATAGGAGTCAGCTCGTCGGTAGTCCCGCCGGAAATGAACACAACGCCTGGATAGGTCTTGCCGCTCAGGTTAACGAGCCCGGCCACATTTCCCTCACCAGGGCCGACGGCCGGTCCGTCTTGTCGCACGAGGCTGCCATCATTGATAACTATGTAGCTTGAGGATTCTGGCTGGGCATGCTGGCGGCTGGGCTCGGCGTTACATTCGGCTGAGTTGTCTCACTCTTCCCGGCTAGATACACATAGGCAACAGCACCACCCATTAGGATCACTATTCCAAGTGCGAGAAGAAATGGCTTAGATTTCATAGGATAATAGTAAGGCATAAAAGGGAAAAGCTGCCAGCAAGCTACTGCAGGATCATTATGACGATCACTTTCAAGGCAGACATATGGGTGTATGACGGACCGGGCGCGTGGTACTTCATTACGTTGCCCAAGGACGTTTCACGGGAAATCCATGCTAGCCATGCACATTTGAAGAGAGGATGGGGGTCCCTGCCAGTTACTGCCAAGCTGGGTTCTACTACGTGGAAGACATCGCTCTTCCCGGATTCCAAGATCGGTTCATTTTTGTTGCCGGTGAAGAAGTTGGTGCGCGCCGCAGAGGGCATAGGTGATGGCAGCAAGGTGACTGTTGAGCTGGTTATTGGCGGCAGCGCTGCCAGCAAGTAAAATCAGTGCATGACAAAGATTGAGCTAGCCGAAGGCGTTGTACACAAGATACCAGCCGATTTGCGCGAGGCGCTCCTGGCGGAGGCGCCAGTGACCGACCTCTGGCAAAAACTGACGCCGCTTGGGCGCAACGAATTTATCTGCTGGGTGGAAAACGCCAAGCAGATAGAAACTCGCACTCGACGGATTCGGCGCACTATTGAAGAGATGCAAGAGGGAAAACGCCGGCCGTGTTGCTGGGTTGGCTGTATCCATAGGACTGACAAAAAGGTGAGCCCGTCGGTGCAGGCGATTTTGGATAGGCAGGGAACGGCAAAATAGCCTGTGTTATTGCTTCAGTACTGGTTACGCGGCCTTGTCCTGGTCTACGGCTTCTTGGGACTCCGTATGTGAAGCCTGCTCGGCAACAGGATATTTTTCATCGGCTAACTGCTGCAAGTAATCGCGCTTTGCTTGGGAATTGGCCTCTTGCTCTGTAAGTTTTTGCTCTCGCATCTTGGCCAGCTCGTCGTATTGCTCGGGGGCTGCCTGCCATTCCTTGCCGGGTTGCGGCTGGGGTAGTTCGCTCATAAGTTGGGTTCCTACTTAACTGTTAGGATGCATTATAAAGTTCTTGGAGACAGTTTGGAACCGCGGCATAGCTATCCTATAAACACAAGAACGCCTCCCTCGCGGGAAGCGTTCGAGGGAGGCGAAAGTAGGCGTCTGGCTAACCGGTGCCATGCATGGCGCGGGCCTTCATGACGTCCCTGATGTCCTCACTGAACATGCCGGTGAGGTTGTCCAGTGGGGGCAGCCCAGCCTTGGCGCGAGCGATTTCCATGTCGCGGCGGTCCTCGCTGAACATGAGGAACAGCTCTTTCTGGCTGGGGGTACCGGGGGAGGCGGATGCTTTGCCACGGCTCATGTGCGCATGACCGCTGGTGGGCCGGTGATCGTCTTGACCTGATCGTCGGTCAGAGAGCCTTCAGTTCCCAGGAGGCTAACGGCCGCAATCCAGCGTTCCTTGTAGTCGATGTGCTGGGGCTGCGATGCCGCCGTAATCCTGCTGCGCAGCTGCCAAAGGACGGCGATTGCACCAGTCGCTCCTCCGGCCACAAGGCCGAGGACAAACTCAATCATGCATTCATCTCCCTTGAAGATGGTCGCTCGATACCGTGATATTATAACACATATATGTGGTCGTGGCAATTACCTTAGGTTATTCAAGGGGCAAGGGCTACCGTAATATGGTGGAATTCCGTAGGCTGTACGCATGCAAGAAAAGAAAACGGAAATTATCGATGGTTACACGATCAAGCACCATGCCAACGGAGAGACGCGTTGGTCAAAGGGCAAAGTAGTTGATGGGAAAAATGAAGGCTACTGGGAGTGGTATCGAATAGACGGCACACTAAAGCGATCTGGCTATTTTGATAAGGGCGAGCCGGTTGGCGAGTGGACTACTTATGATGCTCAAGGTAAAACTTACAAAACGACTAGTAGGTAGATACCAAACCGGGGAACTGTTCATATAGCTGCTCGATTGTCTGCCTGATGTACTCGTTGTATGATATGTCCTCAACCAACTCGACCATTTCGCTGGCTATTGCTGGGGTAAACCCCAAGTTGAGTATCAGTTTGCTGATAGTTTCGTGTGTAGGTGATGACGAAATGTACTCACCAACTAACTCATGCCATCGGTTGAGCGATGCTGGTTCAATGCCGTACTGGACCTCCTCTTCCGTAATCCCAGTAAAGTAGCTAACGTACTTACTCCAGTTGTCGCTCTTAGAATAGAGCAATAGGTCTTCATATATTTTTAAGGACTGGGTCTGATACTGGCTACGCGGCATTGAGTCATAGAGCTTCTTTTGGGAAACAAAGCGTTCTCTCGCCTCATCAGCCAGCAGATGATATTTGTGGCCGGCGCGAAAAGGATTATTCTCATTTGCCACGTCGGTGGCGTGCGCTGGAATTAGCCGAAGGTGACCTTGCGGTCGTCAACCATCTCATCCTCGGGATGTTCCATGGTTGCCCATGCCTGGGCGACACGGTTGACCATCTACGACGCCTTGTCGAGCGTGGCGTAGATGCCCTGGTGGCCCATGCGCACCCGTTCTTCATCGTCGGGGTCATCGAGACCGATGAAGGTTACCGAGTCATTGCCTTCACTGAGGGTGAATAGGCGACGGCCGGCGGACGCGGCAGTCATTACCTTCACGCAGGAAGGCCGGCATAAAGTGCTATCTAGCAACAAATCAAGAAAGATACCGAACTAAATACATTAAGGATCATATGTTCGCGGGCGTATTTGATGATGTGTTCTCTTCGACAGAGATTGGTGCACTCAAACCTTCAGCAGATTACTTTACGTCAGTACTCAGTAGTTTAGCGTCGCAGGGCATCATCCCTTCCGAAATCGCGTATTTCGATGACAGCCAAAGGAATGTGGAGGCCGCCAGAGTGGTAGGTATTGCGAGTTATTTATATCGCAATGTCAGCGCGGTGAAGAACTGGTACTTGGCGAACAAGCATAATGGCAAATGGTGATCCCACGGGGATTCGAACCCCGGTTGCCAGGATGAAAACCTGGTGTCCTAACCCCTAGACGATGGGACCATGTGTTGTAGCTTATATGTATTTCAACCGCCCTATCATACCGTAAATGTTAGGCTTTCTCAAGCCTATTAATGGGTTGTGCCCAGACGATAATGAAGGAATAATCAACACAGAAGCCATAGCATCAATGGAGGGAATTAGTGCAACACGATGTCAGCCAGCATGACCTAGCCGGCGATGCCAAACTCCTGGCTATCAATATACCCAATACCATTACCTATTACTGGGCCAGCTTCTTCCGCGCCGGCCATAGTTTTGTACCGGCGCATTTATATGAAATGCCCCATTTGGCCGAGCACCTGGCCTTTGCCGGTACGCGGACGTGGCCCGATCCCTTGGCATTTAATGTCGAGATCGAGCGTGATGGCACGTCATATAACGCCCGCACGGGCTGGAACTGGGTCTGGTACGACTTTGCGGGCAGCCGCGACGGCGCCACGCGCATTATCCCACTGAATATGAGCCAGATTTACGAGCCGTTGTTTGAGCAAGAGCGCATCGAGCAGGAAAAGGCGGTCATCGTGCAGGAAATGAACCGCAACAAGGAAAACGACAACTGGCGGCTGAATTACTTGAATTTCCACCGTGTCATGCCGGAAAGTAACCCGGACATGGAAACTCGCATCGCCGGTATCAAAGACATCACCAAAGAAGACTTAATGAAATACCACAAAGCCTACTATGGTACGGCCAACACCCGCTTTGTACTGGCCGGAGAGTTTGACCATGAGCGGGTGGCCCAGGTTAAGCAGCTACTGAATTCGCATTTAGAGAAGCAGGCGGCCGGGCAGTACGTGCCTTTTCGCAAGCTGATCACTGGTGACTACGGTGATACGGTTGAGGCTTACGAGCCGTTCCGCGATTCGCAGGCGCTATTCATGCTGCGCTTCTTTGTGCCCGAACGCGACGAGTTGATGGTGCCGGCACTGTCGGTCATCCGGGCGATGTGCACCGGCGGCCTCAGCGCGCGGCTGTTCCGGAAGGCGCGCGAGGGCGGGCTGACCTACGGCATTTCGGCGCAGGTGGGTGATGACAATGACTTTACGACCTTTTCTGTCAGCAGTCAGACAAGCATCGATAAACTGGAGCAGCTGATTGAGCTGACTGCCCGCGAACTAAAATTCATTGGTGACGGCGAATTTAGCGACGAAGAACTGGAGCGGGCGGTGGGCTACCTGGTTGGCGGCACCCGGCGCGCCAACCAGACGCCAGCCAACTACGCCATGTGGTACGCCGACCAATTCCTGTGCGAGCGGCCAATGGAGGCGCCGGAGGAGTGGGTGGCCAAGATTGCGGCCGTCGACCGGATGGCGATAAACCGGGCTTACAAGAAATTCTTTACGCGCCGCCATATGCTGCTGACTATGATTGGCAAGGACCTAGGCAAGCAGACCAAGGAGTACCAAAAGATGCTGCACCGGCACTTTGCATAAGCGGTATCGTCAGATACACTAAAACGAGACGGCCGCCGCCTCGGGCGGCTCCTTTATTATTAGGCGGACATTATTAGGAGATCCATGGCACAGGTAGCACGACTGAAGCGAACAAAGATACTGGCAACCATTGGCCCGGCGTCAAACTCCCCCCACAAGTTAGAGGAATTGATTCTGACTGGCGTTAACGGTCTGCGCCTGAACATGTCGCATGGCACTTATGAAGAGCACGCCGAGGTCATCAGATTGGCGCGCAAGATCTCGGACAAGCACGCCAAGCCGGTCGCCATCGTGGCGGACCTGCAGGGCCCCAAAATCCGCTTAGGCTACGTTCCGGCCGAGGGCTTGGTGCTGGAGGCTGGCTCTGAGATCAAGCTGGCCTTTGGCGAGTACTACGATGAAGGCAAGCCGATTCCCGTACAGCACGATATATCCCAGCACGTGAAAAAGGGCGAGCCGCTGTTTTTGCGCGATGGCATGGTGGAGACCGAGATTACCAAGGTTAGCAAGGGTGTGGTGTATGCCCGGGTCCATAACGCCGGAGTGGTCTTTAGCCGCCAGGGCATCAACTTGCCGGATACCGACCTGGCCGGTGACATCCTAACAGCCAAGGATATCGCCGACATCAAGTTTGCCAATGAGCACGGCTGCGACTTTATTGCCCTCAGCTTTGTCCAGACACCGGCCGACATCGTCAGCCTGCGCAAGCGGCTCAAACGCTACGATTCCGACATGGGAATTATCGGCAAAATTGAGACTAAGATGGCCGTGCATAATCTTAGGGAAATAATTGAGGAGTGTAATGGGGTCATGGTAGCGCGGGGCGACCTGGCTATTGAAACCAAACCGGAGACAGTCCCTGTCATTCAGAAGCGGATCATTGAATACGCCCGGCTGCGGCGGAAGTTTTCCATCGTAGCCACGCAGATGCTGGAATCAATGATCAGCGCGCCGCAGCCGACGCGGGCTGAGGTCAGCGACGTTGCCAACGCCGTGGCACAGGGAGCCGATGCCGTCATGCTGTCGGGCGAGTCGGCCGTCGGTAAGTACCCCGTTGAGACAGTGGCGATTATGCGCCGGGTGATTAAGTATACGGAGCTCCATCGGATGGGCGAGATAGCGGCTGGAGCATCGGCAGTGGCTCGGGACAACAACCCAATCTCGGCGGCGGCGATTACATTGGCCAGGGAGATCGGCGCCAAGATCATTTTGGCGGAAACGTCTACAGGCCGCACGGCGCGCAATATTTGCAGCTGCCGGCCGGAGATGTTGGTGATCGCCGTGACCCATGACCGGCGGGTGTA
>CBDTXE010000023.1:0-13692 GCA_965364395.1 uncultured bacterium
ACCCAACGCCGACAAAGTGGGCGAGTTTTCATTAACGGATTCGCGGTTCTCGCGGATTACCAAGTTTATGGCGGAAACGCTGTACGACGAAAACATGGGCGGACGCTATGGAAATACCCACATTGCCGTGGGCAAGTCATACCATGACTGCTATGACGGCGACCCCAGCACGCTGAGTAAAGAACAATGGGCCGAGCTTGGATTCAACGATTCGTCGGTTCACACCGACATTATCTCCACGGCTGACCGCACAGTCACGGCTACCATGCAGGATGGTAGCGAGCGGGTTATCTATCAGGACGGCAAGTTTGTAATCTAGACTTTCAGGATTAGTCCAACAGACAGCCCCAGGATGGTGGCGATGCCGCCAATTACCAGCACCTCAAGACCGCTGCGGCCCGCGGGGCGGTGGACCAGCTTGCCTTTGACGTACCCGGCGCCAAAGAGGGCAGCCAATGCGCAGGCGATGCCGGTAAACAAGCCGTACGGGTAAGCAATCAGCGCCATGGGGATTATCGGAATCACTCCGGCCATAACGTAAGCCACCATCATGACAAGCCCGGTGCCCAGCGGGCTGGTGGTGTTTCCATCCATCTCATCAACGGCCTTTTGGCTGAGATATTGGCCGGCGCCCATGGAAAGGGCTTCCACGGCAACCGCCACAAGTCCGGCAAGCAAGACAATTTGAGTATTGTGGCTGCCGGCAGCGATGCCGGCCACCAATCCCGTGGTGGACACCAGGCTGTCTTCCATGCCAAAAAAACCGCTGCGGAGGTAGTCGGCGGGCAGGTGGCTGGGTCGCTTGCTCATGACGCTATTATAGCGCTTACGCCAGTGGGACTTCAAAATGCTTAGCACTCTTGACAAGAGAGTGCCAATTGCATATAGTATCGACAGATTGGCAGAACCGTTTGGTGACTGCCAAAAATATGCGTAATTAAGCTTACGAGACGATGACATCACGACAGCAATATATCCTCAGTGAAATCATCGAGTTGTATGCCAAGACGGCCGAACCCGTCAGCTCCCACCAGCTCATCGGCAAGCTGGAGGTGTCGTCTGCGACTATCCGGGCCGACATGGCGGAGCTGGAGCGCCAAGGGTATATCCAGCAGCCGCATACCTCGGCCGGGCGCGTCCCAACGGACCGGGGCTACCGGCTGTACGTTAATAACATCGAGCATCTCAAAGCCGACAGCCGCACCAGCCAGGCGATAGCCAAGAGAGTGGCCAGCGCCGGCGAGGCCGACCATGCGGTAAAGACTGCGGTTAACTCGCTGGTGGAGCTAACCCAAAACATGGGTTGGGCCAAACTGAGCGACGGGCTGTATTTGCGCGGCATGGGCAGCCTGTTCTCCCAGCCAGAACTACTGCTGCCCGGCAGGGCATTTGAAGTGGCGCGCCTGGTAGACAGCTTGGACGAGTGGACGCGGGAAGCCAGGACCATCCAGGGGCGGGTAACCGTTTTCATTGGGCATGAAAACCCCATTGGAAAAAACAGCGGCTGCAGCCTGATTGTCGCCCGGTTTGCCTCGCCGTATAGTGATGAGAGCTATTTGGGGCTGATTGGGCCGACGCGCCAGAATTATCCCCGGGTAATAGGATTAATGGACTACACCAGCCGCATGTTAGAGGAGGTATTGGCATGACAGACACGCGCAACACAGATGACCACAAAGACTTGGCGCCGGAAGAGGATGTCCAGGCCGTATTGAAGGACGAACTGGAGGCCAACGACCATGAGGCCGTCGCCGATGACGAGGATTTGCACGGCCGCCCTCGGCATACGGCCGGTGCCACTGGGACCAATGCCAAGATGCAGGCACGGATTGACGAGCTGACCGGTGACCTGCAGCGCCTGCAAGCTGAGTTTTCCAATTTCAAACGCCGGGAAAGCGACGCTCGCGCAGAAATCATGAACCTAGCCAAAGAAGAGGTGGTTTTGCAGCTGTTGCCCCTGCTGGACAACGTTGACCGCGCCCTGGGCCACCGCCCGCAGGAGCTGGCGGACAACGCCTGGGCGGCCGGTGTCGAGCAGGTGGGCAAGCAGGCGCAAAGCGCCTTGCAAAAACTAGGCGTTGCCAAGATTGAAGCGGTCGGGCAGGCGTTTGACCACAATCTCCATGAGGCCGTCGGGTACGAGGAAGGTGAAGGCGACCAGGAGGTGGTCACGGATGAACTGCAGCCGGGATACAAGATCGGCGACCGGGTGATCCGCCACGCCATGGTTCGTGTAAAGAAAACTAACCAGAAAAGGAGGTAGCCATGTGGCCAGCACGATGGGATCCGTTCCGAGAACTGGATCAGTTGCACGATCGCATGAACCGATTATTTGAAGAAGGCTCGGTTAACGTCCGCAACGTTACGTCCAGCGTTGGGTCAACCGACATATATGAAGAAGGCGGCAAAGTAGTTGTTGAGACGGCCCTGCCTCGGTTTGAAAAAGACGACGTAGAGCTAAATGTCCACGAGGGCAGGCTGGAGATCAAGGCCATCCATAAGAACGAGCGGGAGCGCAAGGACCGGACCTACCTGCGCCGGGAAAGCTCATTGCAAAGCTTCTATAGGATGGTGCAACTGCCTAAGGGTGCCGACGGCGACAACATTGCCGCCGATTTCACCAACGGCGTCCTAAAAGTAACTATTCCGATGAAGGAGCTGCCCAAGCCCAAGAAAGTCGCCATTGCTAGTGGCGACAAGAAGGAAGAGAAGAAGTAAACACACTAGGGGATGGTTGGTGCCGTCCCCTCCGCGACACCGGCGGTCGCGGGCGAGACGGCACGAGCCTAATAAGGGATAAGGAAAATGAATAGAACGCAAACATTTGCAAGTAAGGCAGTATCATTGGCCGGAATGGTTCTGCTGGTATGGGGGAATTTCTACGCGCTAGGCGAGACGCCGACGGCTGAGCTAGGTAACGTCTATGTGGTAATGCTGGTACAGATCATGACCCTGGTACTGGCCATGGCGGGCTGGCACTTTTTTGCAACCATTCTACTAGGTAAGGAGCGCGCCAAATGAGCGAAAAACCGGCATACGACCCTAAACACGAGCAACTGCCAGACTGGCGTCCGGACGACCCTGCGGCCAGGGAAGTCGTTGATGTCAGCCATGAGTTTATGTCTGCTAAAGCCAAAAGTGAGCAAGAAGATGTTGACGACGCACTCGAGGACAAAGAATCCCCAGGACTCTTGATGGATCAGTTTTCTAGCTACGAAGATGCCGTTGGCCACGTGGGTGAGGCTAAAGCGGCGGAGCTTGCTGCAGCCGTAGACAAGGAAGTGCTCGAAAGTACCGATCCAGAAACGTTTGCCGATGAGCGGGTGAGTAAGCTAAAGGAAGAGATTGAGGATTGGCGCCGCAATGGTATTAGCGACAAGCTGGTTTTGCAAAGCCTCGGTGGGTTTGACGAGGCCGAGAGGCTGCTGGGGACAGAATACGCCAACATGCTCAACGAGCGGGCTAACAAGGAGCTGGAGGCTAAGTTTACAATTAGCAATACCGAAGCCGACTCTGAGCTGGCCAAAGCCGAAATTGACAAGGACGCACCGCTGGTGGGTGGCATTCCGGAATTAGAGGATCGGAGCGGAGCTGAATTACCCGATCAAGATGACGAGCTGGCGGGTTATGAAGAAGAACTTAAAAAACTTGAAGGAGATAAGTAATGGGTAAGATTATTGGCATCGATTTAGGAACGACTAACTCGGCCATGGCCGTGATGGAAGGCGGACAGCCAACCATCATTGCTAACGCCGAGGGCGGACGCACTACTCCGTCAATCGTGGCCATCAACAAGAACGGTGAGCGGTTGGTGGGCCAGTCGGCTAAGCGCCAGGCCGTCATCAACGGCGAAAACACCGTCTTTGAAGTTAAGCGTCTGATTGGCCGCAAGTTTAGCGATGAGGAAATCCAGCGCGACGCCAAACTGATGCCTTACAAGATTGAGTCGTCGGGTGATGCCGTGAAGGTCAAGATGGGTGATAAGGATTACAGCCCGGAAGAGGTCAGCGCCATGATCCTAGCCAAGTTGAAGGCCGATGCCGAAGCCTACGTTGGCGGCCCCGTCACCGAGGCCGTGATTACGGTTCCGGCTTACTTCAATGACGCCCAGCGCCAAGCCACCAAAGACGCCGGTAAGATCGCCGGCCTGGAGGTCAAGCGGATCATCAACGAGCCAACCGCCGCGGCGCTGGCGTATGGCCTGGAAAAGAAGAAAGAAGAAAAGATTGTCGTGTACGATCTGGGAGGTGGCACCTTTGATGTTTCAATCCTAGAACTGGGCGATGGCGTCTTTGAAGTTAAGAGCACCAATGGTGACACCCACCTGGGCGGCGCCGACTTTGACAACGCGATCATGAACCACCTGATTGACGCCTTCAAGACCGAGCAAGGCATTGACCTGAAGGACGACAAGGCTGCCGTGCAGCGCCTAAAGGAGGCCGCTGAAAAAGCCAAGATTGAGCTGTCATCGGCCCAGGAAACCGAGATCAACCTCCCGTTTATCACCGCTGATGCCAACGGGCCCAAGCACTTTGTGTACAGCATGACCCGGTCTAAGCTGAGCCAGTTGGTACAGGTGCTGATAGACAAGACGGCCATCCCTTGTGAGGCTGCCTTGAAGGACGCCGGGCTGCAAGCCAGCGATATCAATGAGATCATCCTGGTAGGCGGCATGACGCGCATGCCAGCCGTCCAGGAAAAGGTTAAGGCCATCTTTGGCAAAGAGCCGCTGAAGGGCGTAAATCCGGATGAAGTCGTGGCCATTGGCGCGGCGGTCCAGGGAGGCGTCCTGGCGGGCGACGTCAAAGACGTTCTTCTGCTGGACGTGACTCCCTTGAGCCTGGGAATCGAGACCATGGGCGGCGTGTTTACCAAGCTGATTGAGCGCAATACGACCATTCCGACATCCAAAAGCCAGGTCTTTAGTACCGCGGAAGACAGCCAGCCGCAGGTAGAAATTAATGTCCTGCAGGGTGAGCGCGAGATGGCTGCCGACAATAAAAGCCTTGGCCGCTTCCAGTTGACGGGCATTCCGCCGGCGCCTCGGGGCGTGCCGCAGATTGAGGTGACCTTCAATATCGACGCCAACGGTATCGTCAACGTGTCCGCCAAGGACAAGGCCACCGGCAAGGAAAACAGCATCCAGATTACCGGCAGCGGCAACCTTAGCGATGATGATATCCGCAAGGCCCAGGCTGAAGCCGAGGCCAATGCCGAAGCCGATAAGAACCGCAAGGAACTGGCAGAAGCCCGCAACAACCTGGACAGCCTGATCTACCAGGCCGAGAAGACTTTGAAAGACGCCGGCGACAAGGCCAAGCCCGAGGAAAAGGCCGCCTTGGAAGAGGCGCTGAAAGATGCCAAGGCCAAGGTTGAGAACGACGACAAGGCGGTTCTTGAGTCAACTGCCAAGAACCTCAGCGAGAAGTTGCAGACAGTGGGCGCTTCCATGTACGCCGCGGCCGACCAAGCCACAGCTAGCCCCATCACCGACCCCAATGCCCAAGGCGCAACCGCAGAACAGGCCGCAGCCGGAGCCGAGCCCAAGGCCGATGGCCCGGTGGAAGGCGAAGTGGTTGACGACAAGAAAGACGGCCAGTAGGACTGCGCATGGCCGATTCCATCCGTTTGCGCTGGCTGAAGGCCACCGACACTGACCTGGGCGAGATTGCCGCGTCCCTTAACCTCAAGGACTGGGACCCCAGCGCCGATGAGTATACCGAGGCCAGCCTGAAAGGCTTTTTGGCTGACGAGCGCCACTTCTACCTACTGGGGTATGTTGGCGACGAGATCGCCGGTGCGGCGCACGCATACCTAATGCTCCATCCTGGAGGGATGCATTACCTCTACATCGACGAAGTCGACACTCGGGAGGGTTTCCGCCGCCTGGGTGTGGCCTCCGAGATGATGCGGGCGCTGATACAATTGTCCCGCGACAAGGGAGCCGATGAAGCCTGGTTGGGCACGGAAGACGATAACGAGGCCGCCAAGGGCCTTTACGAGTCGCTGGGCCCGGACGAGGTGGAGCATGGCCCGTTATATATGTTCAAGAATAAGAAATAGGCATGGCAAAGCGCGATTACTATGAAGTCCTAGGCGTATCAAAGTCGGCAACGGCCGATGAGATTAAGCGCGCCTATCGGAAGCTGGCGATGCAGCACCACCCCGACAAGCACGGGGGTGACGACAAGCCATTTAAAGAAATTGCCGAAGCCTACGAAGTGCTCAAGGACTCCAAGAAGCGTCAGCAGTATGACCAGTTTGGGCACAATGGGCCGTTTGGCGGGGGCAGCTCCGGCGGACAAGGTTTTGGCGGCTTTGACTTTAATAACGCCAATTTTGATTTTTCGCAGTTTGGCGGCGGCTTTGGCGATATCTTTGACATGTTCATGGGAGGCGCGGGAACCCAGACGCGGGGGCGGCAATCCCGGCGCGGCGCCGACATGGAGGCACGCGTAGTATTGGAATTCAATGAAGCTATATTTGGCGTCCAGCGGGAGTTGAACTTCAACGCCGATGAGCGCTGTGACCGCTGTGACGGCAAGAGGGCGGAGCCGGGTACCAAGATCAAGACCTGCTCAACTTGCAAGGGCGCCGGCCATGTGACGCGCATGCAGCAGACCATCCTGGGTTCAATTCGGCAGACTGCCGTTTGCGGCACTTGCGAAGGGACCGGCGACGTACCCGAGGAGCCTTGCCATAGGTGCCGCGGAAAAGGCGTGGTGCGGGCAGCCCAAAAGCTGACTGTCAAAATCCCGGCCGGCATTGATGACGGCTCCACAATCCGCCTGGCGGGACGGGGCGGAGCCGACCGCAGCGGCCCCAGCGGCGACTTATACGTCCACATATCGGTGAAGGCCCATCCGCAGCTGCGGCGGCGGGGCCAAGACATCGAGTCAATTGTTTCTGTGCCGATGGCGGACGCGGCCTTGGGCGGTGAAGTGCCGGTGCTGACCGTTGACGGTGAGGTGCAGCTGAAAGTGCCCGCTGGCACCCAAAGCGGAAAAATTTTCAAGTTATCGGAAAAAGGCGTACCTGTAATCAGCGGGCGCCGGCGGGGCGACCACCTGGTAACCGTTGCGGTGGAGATACCAACAAAGCTTACTTCCCGGCAAAAAGAGCTGCTGGAAGAGTTTGCGGCTGAAGGAGCTAAGAAAAAGCGGTTTTGGTAGGCTATAATAGCCATAAGGAAACCGCTTATGCAACTTCCGGCATTCAGTACGGATATCATCATTATCCTCGGCGCCGCTTTGGTGATTGGGTATGGCATGCTGCGCGGACAAGGCGCCTTGATCCGGGAAGCTATCAGCACTTATGTGGGGTTGGTTCTGGCCGCGACATTTGGGGAGCCGCTCTATGACTACCTCCAGCAGCAAGCCGGAGGCGGGTACGGGGCTACGCAGTCGATGGTGCAGATGGTGCTGCTGGTATTGCCGATTATTATCCTGCAGTTTGCTTCGCACAGCCCCCATATGCGCCACCGGACGTCGCACGTTATCACGTTCATACTGGCGGTGCTGACGTCGATGTTCTTGATCTCCAGCTTTTTGACGCAGCTTAGCCCGTCCGAGCTCAAGGCCGTGACCGACGAATCAAACCTGGCGACGCAGATCCACCGGTTGCACTTGATTTGGCTGGCATTGGTGCCGGCCGCCATCGCCGTATCCGCAGTCTTCAAGCCCAAAGAAAAGCACCACTGACAGATGTTTTTGACAGTGGGAGCGGGTTGGGTGACCATAGAGTCTAGAGATAGGGTAACTGCGGAGCGTAAATGAAGATCCAGAGCATAAGGGCAAGGGAAATATTGGATTCAAGGGGGATGCCAACACTTGAGGTGGCCATGGATGCCGAAGGCTATGCGTCGGTCTTTGCGGTACCGGCAGGGAAAAGCACCGGCGCCCATGAGGCCGTGGAGCTACGTGACGGCGGCGAGCGCTACGGCGGCAACGGAGTGCAGTCGGCTGTGTCGGCCGCCCTGGGGCTAGCCGATGAAATCTGCGCCCGTGAATGGGAATCGCTCGCGGACTTTGACGGCTTCTTGCTTGAGAAGGACGGCACGCCCAACAAGTCGCGGCTAGGCGGCAACACTTTGCTGGGGCTCAGCGGGGCGTTTGTGCGGCTGATGGCCCTGACGCAAGACAAGCCGCTATGGCAGTTCCTGGGTGAACGGATTGGCGCCGCACCGGCCTTTCCCCGGATATTTGCCAACCTGATCAACGGCGGCAAGCATGCGCCCGGTTTAGATGTCCAAGAGATGATGGTTGTGCCGCATGCCGACAAGCCGTCGGACGCCGTGCCAGCGATCGCCCAAATCTTCCATGCCCTTGGGGACGAGCTGGCCAAAGCGTATGGGCCGTCGGCGCGCCTGGCAGGTGACGAGGGCGGATACGCCCCCTCGGGAGCCAACCATGATGCCGCGCTGGCGACATTGCGCAAACTGGCGCCTGCAGATGGGTTTGACTTGGCAATCGACGCGGCGGCCAGCTCTTTCTACCACGATGGCAAGTATGCGTTTGAAGGCGGCAGTATTACGGCCAGCGAACTGGCCGGCCACTACCGGTCTTGGAGGGAAGAATACGGGCTGTTTTCAATTGAGGACCCCTTCACGGAAGACGCGGGCGACGACTTTGCTACTATCATGGGCGACGGCCTAGTAGTTGGCGATGACCTGACGGTGACAGATGCCTCGCGGATTGAGGTCGCGGCCAAGGCTGGACAAATAAATGGCGTCATCATTAAGCCAAACCAAATTGGAACGGTGACTGAGACCTTGCGGGCTATCAAGTCAGCCCACGACAACGGTGTCAAAACCATCATTAGCCACCGCAGCGGCGAGACCACAGATGACTTTGTATCTGATCTGGCCTACGGCACGGGAGCCTTTGGCTGTAAGATCGGCGCGCCGTGCAGGGGCGAAAGGGTTGCCAAGTATAATCGGCTGTTAGCAATTGAACTGGAGGTGAGCCATGGCTAAATTGGTATTTTTTGATAGTGAGCCGGAAGACACACAGTTTTTTCACGATGTGCTTAAGGATGACGACGTAGTCTGCTTAAACGAGGGGGTTTCTCCTGAGTCGCTGCCCGCCGCAGTCGATGCGGAAGTGGTCTCCATGCACGTTTCCAGCAAGCTGAGCGATAAGGACATGGCGGCAATACCTGGGTTGAAACACGTGGCGCTGCGGTCAACGGGTTTTGACAATGTGGACCACGATGCGGCCGCCCGGCGCGGCGTGACGGTAACCAACGTGCCATCGTACGGCGAGCACACCGTGGCTGAATTTGCCTTTACCTTGATGCTGGCCGTCACGCGCGGTCTGCCGCGGGCAATGGCGGCGGTTGATGAGGGCGTTATCCATCCGCGCGAACTAACCGGCCATGACCTCTACGGAAAGAAGCTTGGCGTGGTGGGAACCGGCCGGATAGGCCGGCGGACGATAGAAATTGCCAAGGGGTTTGGCATGGAGGTGGTTGCCTTTGATCCGTTTCCTAACGAGCAAGCCGCCAAAGACATGAAATTTGAGTACTTGCCGCTGACCCAGCTAATGCGCGAGGCTGATGTCATTACCCTGCATGCTCCGGCGACAGCCGATAATGAGCATCTAATAAACGATAAGTTGCTTGGAACGGTGAAGCCGGGCGCAATATTAATAAATACTGCCCGCGGATCACTGGTCGATACGGCGGCGCTGATCAGCGCGCTGCGGACCGGCCGGCTGGCGGGCGCGGGCATTGACGTGGTTGAAGGCGAGCAATTCATGGAGATAGAAGAGGAGCTGCACTTGTTGACCAAGCCGCGCCGCAACCGGGACGAGCAGGCTGCCCTGCGGGTGGAAATTTTGAAAAGCCTGCCCAACGTCGTACTGACCAGCCATAACGCGTTCAATACTGTGGAGGCCCTGCAGCGTATCCGCCAGACGACAGCCGACAACATCAAAGCCTTCCGTAGCGGTGCGCCGACGAACGTGGTCAAGCCAAAACCGGTTCATTGACCAGGGCAAGCTTTTTAGGTATAGTAACCTGGTTATTTGGGCCCATAGCTCAGTTGGTTAGAGCGAGAGCCTTTTAAGCTCTGCGTCCTGGGTTCGAACCCCAGTGGGCCCTCCAGGAATTATATACATAAGCTTTGATATCATTACCCCATGAAACAGCGCCACTTAGTGTTCTTTGATCTAGATGGGACTTTGATAGACGGCCTCGAGTACTCGTGGATCCATATGTATGAGTACTACAACATCGATCGAGAAACTACGAAGCAGCTCTTCGGCATGTACATGTCTAATGAGCTGACCTATTCAGAGTGGACGAAGGCGTGCGTGGAATTGCTAGTTGCAGCTGGGGCTGATCGTAGCTCACTGGCTCGATGCTTTGAGAACGTCAAGCTTCACGATGGGGCAAGTTTGGTCTTAAGTGAATTGAAGGCAAGGGGGTATCAACTGTTCGTAGTTTCAGGTAGCGTGGATGTCGCTATGGATGCGGTTGACCCCAGCCTGAAAACGCATTTTGATGATGTGTTCATCAATCAGCTTATATTTGATACAGAAGATATGTTGGTGGGCGTTAAACCGACTCCTTACGATATGGAAGGCAAGGCTTTGTGTATCGCTGATACTTGCAAAAAGTATGGCGTGCCCATCTCCGAAGCAGTTTTTGTTGGAGACAACGATAACGATGTGCATGCTGCCGCTGTTGCGGGCATCTCAATTGCGTTCAACAGTACATCGAGTGAACTTGCTAAAGCTGCAACCTTTAACGTAGATCAAAAGGACTTGCGCGCAATATTGAAACACATTCCTTAATCTGATGAATTACATTTAGATGTATTTACAATTAGCACTTGCTGTTGTATAACCCTGTTACGTCCTATCTGTGACAGGAGGCGAGTATGTCGTACGCGTATAACCTCTACCAAGGCTCACTGGAGGAGCTTGGCGCCAAGATGAAAGGGCGTCAAGGCGACGACCTTCTAGGCCAGTTGCACGGCACCATCGAGCGCGAATGGACTCTGGTTGAACCGGTCGACATCGCACATGTCCTTGACTGGCACCACGAGATAGCCCTGATCAAGGAAGCCGAGTCGCACTCGCAGGAGCTGGAAGACCTAGTAGCAGCGCTGATCGATTCCTCAGTGGTCGGAGTGGAGCACTTCGACTTTGGCCCGTCCGGCTCACTGTACGCGGTGCGCCTGTCTCGGCTCATGGAACTTCTGGAGAGTGCGGTGTGCGAGTGGGCGGACGCGCTCGCGGCTGACGAATCCTCGTGGGATGTCCCGCCGAGCGACCGAGAGAATGGCCCGCTACCTCACCTGTCGGCGCTGCTGGTTGGCCTTCGCCCCGCCGACCCAACCAAGGACATCATCCTCATCAAGTGACCCCAATGCGGCCCCGGCTGTATTGGGGTCGCGCTGTTTCCAGTATGATGTAAGTACGATGGCTGACGCGGTAAAACTTGATGGCGTGACGGTGGAGCTTGACGGCAGCACTATTCTTTCAAATATCAATACGGCCTTGCCTGCTAAAAAGGTGATTGGGCTGCTTGGTCCGTCCGGTGCCGGTAAGACGACGCTTATCCGGACGATGCTCGGCCTGGTGAAGCCCACCGCCGGCTCGGTGACAGTTCTTGGCAGTCCAGCCGGGTCGCCACAACTACACTCAAAAATCGGATACGTTACCCAGTCCCCGGCGGTATATGCGGATTTAACGGTGGCCGAGAATATGCGCTACTTTGCTTCCTTGGTGGGAGGCAGCAAAGCCCAGACACAGCGGATACTGAAAGACGTAGAGATGGACGGCTTTGCGCAAAGCATGGTTGGCCGGCTTTCGGGCGGGCAGTGGGCGCGCGTTTCATTAGCCGTAGCATTGGTGGGTAATCCAAAGCTCTTGCTCCTCGACGAACCTACCGTCGGACTTGATCCGGTTCTTCGGCAGAAGCTATGGCGGATATTCAATTTGCTGGTTAAAAAGGGAATCACCATTGTTGTTTCCAGCCATGTCATGGATGAGGCGGACCAGTGCCAGCACATCGTGTTCCTGCGTGACGGCAAACTGCTGGTATCCGATACCAATGAAGCGGTTTTGAAGAATACGGGGACACGGACAATGGAAAATGCGTTTTTGCAGTTGGCAACGGGAGGGCGACATGAATCCGCGGCGAACGCTCAGCACTACATCTAGGGTCCTGCGCCAGCTGCGGCACGACCGGCGGACAATCGCGCTGATCCTTTTCATGCCGTCGGTTCTGCTTTCTGTCCTGTATTACGTGTTTGAAAACAACTCCATGTTGTTTGGTATTGTAGCCCCGCGACTGTTAGGAATCATTCCATTTACGTTGATGTTTATCGTTACGTCAGTGGCGGTGCTGCGCGAGCGGACGACGGGGACGCTGGAGCGGCTGCTGGTGTCGCCCGCGTCACGCTTAGATGTGATTCTGGGTTACGCAATCGCCTTCTCATTCTTGGCGCTGATTCAAGCGTCGTTGGCGACGTGGGTTCTTCAGGGACTTTTTGACGTTAGTATCGCTGGGAGCCTGACGTCGCTACTGGCGGTGGCAGTGCTGGCGGGCGTTCTAGGGATGTCGCTGGGTCTCTTATTTAGCGCCTTTGCCAAAAACGAGTTTCAGGCCGTGCAGTTTATGCCGGCTTTTGTGCTGCCGCAGTTCCTGACCTGCGGGCTGGTAGTCCCGCGCGAGCAGATGCACGAAGTCTTACAGGGCTTTGCCAGCCTGATGCCAATAACGTATGCGTTTGATGCAATTGAAACGGTGCGGACCAGTAGCACTTGGACTAGCGATCTGACCGTTGACGTACTGGTGGTAGTCGCATTTATTGTCGTTTCTTTAGTACTGGGAGCGATATCGCTGAAGAAGTAGCCGATAAGGACGCGTTCATGTGGCCCCGCTAACATGGCGGCATGGGACGGGCGGCGCAGATATGCGGACTAACTTTGGGCTTGCTGGCCGGCGTGATGGCCGGCCGGATGGGCGCGGAGATGCCGCCGGAGGGCGTAGTTACAGCCGGGTGTGCGGCGCTGATTGCGATCATGCGCAAGTCCCGCCTGGCTTTCGTGATGCTATTGTCAGCCTTCACCCTGTTTGGCGTATGGCGCGGGTTTGAAACCGACTTTAGCCGGTCGTACTTGGCTTCGTTAATGGACGCAAACGTGGAAATTGAAGGCGTTATTAGCGACGATCCTGGTCCGGACGGCTATGGCAGTAATGTGTTCGTACTGACAGAAGGGACAATGCGGGGCGGGACCGCGGGCTACCCGGTGAAGATTAAGACGCTTTCTTCAGGGCTGGTTAGGGGATACCGCGTCCGGGCCAGTGGCAAGCTGCGACCGGCGCGCGGATTTGTGCCTGCTCAGATCAGTTATGCCCAGGTGGCCGTATTGTCGGAAGACCTCAGCCCCTTGGAGCAGTTGCGGCAACGTTACTTTGCCAGTATCCGCTCTTTAATACCATCGCCGATGGGCGGTTTTGGGCTAGGGCTCCTGGTTGGAGCACGGTCGCTGATTCCGGACGATTTCCAGAATGACATGTCGGCGGTTGGGCTGACGCATCTAGTGGCGGCGTCGGGCTATAACCTTACGGTATTGGTTATGGCCATGCAGCGGCTGCTGCTTCCGGTGGGATTGTTTGCGTCGGTGGCAGCCGGCGGGTGGCTGATGGGCGCCTTCGGTAAGGTCAGGGCGATGACCA
>CBDTXE010000024.1:0-13198 GCA_965364395.1 uncultured bacterium
CCAATACGGAGAGGTACCCAAGTGGCTGAAGGGGCGGGTTTGCTAAACCTGTAGGGGGGCGCAAGCTCCCGCGAGAGTTCGAATCTCTCCCTCTCCGCCAAGGACTTATTCTTCATACGCCGCAACGAGCGCATACACCTCGCAGCCCTGCCGCGACAGGAGGGTGGCGCATGCCATAATTGTGGCTCCGGTGGTCACGACATCATCAATTAGTACAACGCTCGCATTCGGCGGCACAGAAAGGGCAAAGTATTGGTTTTTGGCTTGCGTAAGCCTTGTTTGGCGATTTTGGCCTACCTGCCTAACATTGGACTGCCGCAATAGAAGCCGCTTGGCAGGCACACCGGTAAGCCGGCTAAGCGCCTTAGCCATCATCCAGGTATGATCAAAGCCGCGTTGGCGGATTCTGATGGTGGCGGTGGGCACCGGCACGATACAGCTTGCGACATTAGCAGGGAACCAGGGAACCATCATGCCGGCCAGTACGGCAGCGGCTTCACGCGAATGCCGGTACTTCATGGCATGGATGAGCTCGCGTAATGGCCCGTCTAGAGGCCCTAGGGCAGTCAACCGCCTTAGCTCGTCGTTGTAAAAACTCCAATGCTTGGGTTTCAGCGATTGCGCCGTGTCACGTGCGTAGCAGACGTGACCACAGGCGCGGCAGAGTAGACCATTTGGGGAACCACACCCTACGCAATGCGGGGGAGCGAGTAACCGCGCGAGTCGATACAGCATAAGTACACTATGCCTGAACACAATTAATATTTGCTTATCTGAACAATCTGTTTATGCTAGTTGCGTCAGATAGGAGATTATGGCTATAATAAGCGCAAGACGGGTGGATAAGCCTAGGGTTTGACGCATCCGCCTGCCATAAGTTAAGGAGATGACGGTGGCCAAGAAGAATCCGACCAATGATGAAAGCGTGCTGCAGGACGAGTTTCTGCAGGATGAAGAAACCAGCACCAACTGGCTAAACGACGATGAAGACCAGGAAGCGGCCGTTGAAGGCCAGCTGGCGGTCGACGTTTACCAAACCAAAGAAAGCGTGGTAATCAAGGCTCCCATTGCCGGCGTAGATCCGCGCAATTTGGAAGTTGCGATTGCCGAGGACGTCGTGACTATCCGCGGAGAGCGGGTAGAGGAGACGACGGTAAACCGTGAAGACTATTACGTTGCCGAGTGCTACTGGGGAGCATTTAGCCGCAGTATCATCATGCCCGTAAGCGTAAATGCCGACAAGGCAGAGGCGAGCCTGAAGAACGGCGTGCTAACCATTGCCATTCCTAAGGTTATCCAGGACAAGGTCAAGAAAATCAAAGTCGTCGCCAGCTAATCTCGGCGACAAAATGCAGGAGAGGCTCCAATCGGGGCCTTTTTTGTTACCTTGGTAACCAAAAAAACCCGCCGAAGCGGGCTTTTTGTGTGTTTGCGAGAGACTTAGGCGGCGGTTCCGGCCAAGGTCCCAGTAACAAAACCGACGATGGCGTAGGCCAGGATGGCAATAACGATACCGATGATCGAGTAGAGAATCGTGTTCTTAGCCGATTCTACGCGCTTGGAGTCACCACTGGAGATGACATACTGCAGCCCACCGTAAATCAACATGATTACGGCCACGGCGCCGACCAAGAAGATCAGGATGTTGGCAATGGTCTTGAAGATACCATTAGAGCCGAAAAGGCTGTCCGGCTGGCTGTTTGACGCCTGCGCGCACTTGGCGCCGTCAGTAATGCTGTTTGTCCTGGCATCACAATCAACCGCTGGCTCCGTACCTGGAGCAGCAAACGCGGCTGCCGGAATGAAGGTGGTGTAGAACACACCCGCTTCGGCGACTTTCCGCAGAACTATCTTGGGAGTGATTGCTTTCACTTATTTTTCCTTAATTACTTATTTAGTGCTTATGGTTATTTTGAGCTTAGCATACCATACGCGTCACCAATGTTAAAGCGTAACGCAGAATCTGCATTGTGTCACCTAGGGAGTTGCCGGCTTTAAGGCGCCCACTACGAAGTTGACTATTGCATATGCCAAAATGGCAACCACCAATCCAATGATGCCATACATAATTGTATCTTTGGCCGCTTTGGTACTGGAAGGGTTGCCTCCGGATGTGACGTAGCGCAGACCGCCAAATATCAGCATGATCACGGCGATGGCGCCGGTGAGAAATATCAGGATGTTGGCAATAGTAGTGAACAGGGGAGTCACTCCTGAACCGGTACAAGGATCGCCGGGGACTGTGCTTTTAAATAAACAGGTGGGAGTTTGAGTTGGCTGGGCTTTGTTGGCTCCGTCACCGGCCCCCAGATTGAAGGCAGCGAAAGCATTTGGCGCATAAAGCGTGGTGGCACCCAGCACTGCGGCTGATTTAAACCAGTCAGTGTTTATCTTTTTCATCTGTACACCTATGGCTTTAATGAACTTACGACAAAGTTGACAATGGCAAAGGCGAGAATCGCCACAACCAACCCTATAATGCCATACAGGATGGTATCCTTTGCCGCCTTAGTGCTCGAGGCGTTGCCTCCGGATGTAACGTAGCGCAATCCGCCGTAAATAAGCATGATCACGGCGATGGCGCCGGTGAGAAATATCAAGATATTGGCGATGGTCTGGAAAACCGCGTTCGTGCCGGTAAATAAATCTGATGGAGTTTCCTTGGGCTTGGCAGATCCCGCACCTGCGCCAGCTCCCTGGTCAAATGCCGCAAAAGCCGGCCGGTGGTATAACGCCGTCAAGGCCGGGATAAGAAGTACTTGTAGCTGTTTCTTTTTACTCATAAGGTTCCTATGCTTCCTTTTAAAACGCGCCTAACACAAAGTTGACAATGGCAAAGGCAATAAGCGCAATCACCAGGCCCCCGACACCATACATAATGGTATCTTTAGCCTGCTTGATGCGGCCAGAGTCTCCAGTTGACGTGACATACCGGAAACCGCCGTACAGAATAGCGAGCACTGCCAGAGCACCAGTGAGATAAATCAGGATGTTGGCAATAATTTGGAACACCGAGGCGTTGGTATTCTTACAGTTGGAATCCGAATCCACCTTTGCCAAACACTCAGGCTGTCCGGAGCCTTTAGCCTTGCCAACTCCGTCAAGTACTCCCGCTGAAACCGACTGAACTAAAAACATTGTCATTAGCATTGAAGTTGCAATATATTGAAGTCCACTTTTCATATGCTGCATTCCGTTATACTCCTACCGCCGTTGCCACAAAGCGGATAATCGCATACGACATAATTGTTACTACCAGCCCAATAATGGCGTAAATGATTGTTTCTTTTGCCGCCTTTATACGCGAGGCGTCTCCGGTGGATGTTACGTATCGGATTCCTCCATAAACCAACGCCAGTACTGCTAAAGCACCGGCCAGAAACAGACCGATGTTAACAAAGTCCGTGATCTTTGCCTCCAGCGGCGCGGCACCCTTGTCGCAATCAACCCCAGCCTTACCGGCTCCGGCGCAAAGCTTGTCTCTAGCGTCCGTGGCAAATGCTGCAAAAGGGTAGAGTACCCAAGCTAGCGCAAGAAATCTAAGTCTTTTCATTTAAGCCACCTTTGAAATTACAAATGCCACGATCATACGCGCCAGGATGACTACAACCAGCCCAATAATTCCGTAGATAATCGTATCCTTTGCCGCCTGAATCCGCCTGGGGTCGCCCGTTGAAGTGATGTACCTGATGCCACCATAAACTAGAACTAGCACAGCGAGTGCGCCGGCGATATAAAACAATACATCTACGACGCTGGTAATTTTGCCTTCCAAGTCGGTGCCTCCACATACCCCACCGGCAGCTCTTGCTCCGGTGCATTGGGCGGATTCCGCCGCAAACACCGCTGCGGGTAGCAGGGTAGTAGCTGCACTTAGCAAATACATGCTTATACGTTTCATCACAAGTTCCCGATTACATATCCAACGATCAGCCTAGCGAGGATGACCACGACCAGACCAATAACAGAGTATATCACCGTATTTTTGGCAGACGATATCTTCTGGGGATCGCCTACGGCAGTTATGTACCGGATGCCGCCAATTATTAGGAAAACAACCGCCAATGCTCCCGCGGCGTATATGAAAACGTCTACAATCATTGACCAGTAACCATCCGCTGAATCGAGTCTCTTGCTTCCCGAGCATCCCGGGGTGTCCGCACCCAACTTGTCGCAGGCGGGTCCAGTAATAAAGTCAGCATTAGCAAACACCTTACTAGGCACTGCAAGAAACGCCAACTGGCATGTGATGCCTAGCTTAAGCATAAGACTTTTCATATCTGAATTGTATCTGACATCAGAAGGCCGTGTCAAAATTATGCTCAATTGGGCGTATTGCCCAAGATAAAGCCAACTATCGCACGGGCGAGAATGGCCAGTGCCAATCCAATAACCGCGTAGAGGATGGTGTTTTTGCCACTGGCGGCCTTTGAGGAATCTCCAGAAGAAGTTATGTACTTGATGCCGCCGATCACTATAAAAAGCACAGCGACCGCAGCCGCAACGATCGTGAGAATATTCACTACATTTGTGGCCGCATTCTCTAGAGGAACTTTAGGTACCTTAGAATCATTCGCCCTGGGCAAGCAGTTGCGGCCCGTACAGCCCTCAATGCTCGCTATGGCATCGCCGGCATAGAACAATGCCACGTAGGATAAATGCTTAACTTTATGAAGCTTCATGGCGCTTTACTCAGGTTGCGTGCCAGGAATTCAACGATCAAGTAGGCTGAGCCGGTGAGAATCAGCCCCAATATTGCATTTCTTAGCGTACTTTTGGCTTCGCTAGTCTTTGATGACTCGCCACCGGACATGATATAAGTGATCCCGCCCCACACTATAAACACCACCGCTAGCACGCCCGCCACGGCAAGTAGTATCTGGATTATGTTTGCAATGATCTGGCTGATGTCATAAATGCTGTCGATTTTTACTTCACATCCGGCGCCTTGTGTTAAGCCCTTATAGAGGCTGGGTAGAAATTCGGGCGCACAGGCATCCGCGATGAACGGCTTCATTTAACGGAATATCCTCGCATCGGGTGGCAAAAGAACCTGCAAGATGCCAAACATCATTATATACAGAAGCAAACCGGTGACTGCGCCCTTGAGTCGGTTTTTAGCTTCCCTGGTGTTATCTGAACTACCTCCAGCAATAATGTACTGGATACCTGAAACAACTATAACCAGCACTAACAGTAGCCCAATAACCCCTGCAAAAATGGGCAACACATAGCCCCCGACAAAATCAAATATCGGATTTCGATCGTTGCCTATGCATTCATCGCCTGGAACACTGCCTGGGCGAGAAAAAATAGTACTAACCTTCACTCCCCGCGCACAATCGGCCAGCACCCAGCCAGGCAATAGAGCCACACCAGTGGCCGCCGTTCCTGCATAAACCGTAAGCTTCTTTATCATTACTTGCATTTTATACACCCGCTGGCGTACCTGTCCAATTTTGTGTGTGGCGATGTACATTCCACAAAATTACATTAAACTTATGCTTATGAGAGTGGCCTTAACGCGCATTATCCTTGGTGCATTAGCCTTAGGTATCGTCTGGACCGTCTTGGACGTGCAGACCGCTGCGGCCGCGGATTCTCCGGCTGTATTGGCCAAAGAAGCGTGTGCGGGAGTTGAGAAAGAGAGCGCACGCGCAGCTTGCGAAGCCGGCTATTCTGCTGGTTACCGCAACGTAGGCAAGGATACGGTATGTAACCCTTATACGGATGACGTTGATAAAGCCGCCTGCCAAAGTGCAGTGGCGACGGGCGAGACCGACAAGGCCAACGGGGTTACTGCTAAAGACAACGTCACAAAAGTAAAAGACCCAAAAAGCGACGAGTGTGAAGAAATCCAAGGTGTAAGTTCTTGGCTTGTGTGTCCACTATTTGACAAGATTGCCGAATCTTTAGCAGATTTTGGCAAAGCGGCAATTGGCCCCCTTTTTAAGATTGAGCCTCTTAAATTTAGTGGAACGCTTTACCAATCATGGGACGACATGAGGACACTGGCTAACTTAGCTTTTGTAGCCGTCTTTTTGTACCTAATTGTCATGAATACACTTTCTATTAATACAAATGCGTACACCGTAAAGAAGATGTTGCCGCGGCTGATAGCGGCGGCGCTACTTGTGCAAGGATCCTATTTTGTCAGCGCACTACTGGTAGACATTGGCAATATAGTTGGCGACGGACTATGGGAACTGTTCAAGAATATTGGGGGCAGTGGCACAACATCCAATGACTCAAACATCATTCTTAATATTTTTTCAGCAGCACTGGGTGCGGCGGCCATTGCTGGTTTAGCTCAGATATTTTTCCCATTGGCAATCCCCATTGCAGCGCTCCTACTGATTGCGGTACTGGCATTTTTCCTGACGATAGCTTTCCGCTACTTTTTGATAGGAGCACTCATCATCTTTTCACCGCTGGCATTCGTGGCTTGGACCCTGCCCGGCACAGAGCAGTGGTTTAAAAAGTGGTATACCACGCTTACACGCTTAATAATGATGTACCCAATAATTGTTATCCTTTTGGCCGCAGCGGCTAGTGTTGGGTCACTAGTCCCAGACGCTTCATCATCTGGCAGTTTTTTCCTGCAGAGCGCTACAACAAGCGTGATGAAAATGTTGATATTCATTGCATGTTTCATGGCGATACCGATGACGTTCAAATGGGCGGGTGGCTTCATGTCCCAAGCTGGCAACCAAATTGGGCGTCTCAGGAACAAGGGCATCGACAACCTCGAAGACTCCGAATGGTATAAGCATCGAAAGGGCATGTCCGACAGTCGCCGGTTGACTGCTGCTCAGACCTTTGCCAACCGGCAGCCAGGCTTTTTAAGCAGCGTTGACGCACAAGGTCAATCCAAGCAAGATGGGTTTGCAAAAAGCAAGCTTAGAGGCATTGGGCGCACAATTTACGGCGGCACCTACGGCGTGGCCACTGGAGCATCATTTGCGGGTTCACACCTTCAGCAGGAGCAGCTAAGGCAAAAACGAATTGGCATGTCCATGAAGGAGTTTTCGGATTTGGGTATTGACCAAGACCCTGACGTACTTGCATCAATCGCAGATAAGTCGACGCAGGATCCAAGGTACAAAAAATACACACAAACTGCCGAGGGGCGCGCCGCTGCCCTTAGAGCTCTAAATGCAGCTGGCTACTACGACAAGACTGAAAAAGTTCGCAAATCCTTGGTCAAGGAAGCGGGCAACGGGGCAAGTGACCCAGTAAAGTCTGCCGAGCAACGAATTATTTTTGAAGAAAGCATGCGAGGAGTGGGGGGCAAGGTAAATGTGGAAGACAAGGCCTTGGCAGCTGGTGGTTTCCTTGGTGATGATGCAATTTCTGCCGGTTCGGCAACGTCCATTAGACCAGAGCGCCTTTCAATAATGCTTAAGAGCGAAGACAGCGCCGCGCGCATGTTTGGCACCGCTACCGGCAAGAACTCAAAAGGCGAGGACGTTGCCGCCAGAAAAGACGATGTGTTTGGATGGGAAGGCGGTGCCGCTTTCCACGTAGATTCGTCGGCAGTTCACCAAGTTCTTAACGGACCGCAGCTATTGCGCAACAGTACTCTTGACGGCCGGAAGGTTTTGTTTGATGCATTCAATGGAAGCTACGGGCAAAGCAGGTTGCAGGCGGCAGAAAATCAACTAGCCCAGCTTAGAGCCGCAAACACTACCGGTACCGCCACACCGCAAGAAGAGGCTATGGACTCGGCGATTAATAGGTTTAAGGCAACGCAAGTTACAGTTGGCAACAAGCTTAATCCCGATGGAACCGTCAAATAACAGTTCCCAGCCACTGCCCGCATCTTGATCACCACCCCATAACCTGATACGCTAGTCTATTCGTCTTAAGAGGTAGACTACGCAAATTATGCGTTTGGCACGCAGTTTCAAAGCAGCTATAGCGGCGGTGACCTTATACGTGACGGCCACTATAGCTGCCGCGCCGCTTGGCAGTCAAGCTCCCGCATCGCAAATTATCAGCGGGAGCGTTTTGGCGAACCAATCGATGGCCGAAGCATGCAAGGACTCTTCCAGACCGATTGCCTGCGAAAACGGATATGTTGCGGCCCAAGAAAAAAAAGATAGCGGCGAAGCCTGTTCCATATACAGAGATAACGGCGATAACGACGGCCTAGACGCCTGCAACCGCGGCTACCAGGGCTTCCTGCCCGCTGGTAACCGGCCGGCAACAGAAGGCAATGATAAAGATAACTCAACCAAGGACGACGTGTCAGATTGCGGAGGAAACGCGTTTGGATGGTTTGTATGTCCAGCAATGGAATGGATCCACGACACGGCAGCGTTTATTGAGCGCAAAGTTATAGAGCCGTTTCTTGACACGCCGCCGCTGTCATTTGACCGTGACAATGATCTTTACCAGGTTTGGCAGGTGATGCGAGGGTTTGCTAACGTCATGTTTCTGGTCGCTTTCCTGGTACTGATAATTGCTAATACTCTGTCTATGAACATCCAGGCCTACCATGTCAAGCGCATGCTGCCTCGGCTAGTCATTGCCGCATTGGCGGTACAGGGTTCTTACTTTCTTGCGGCTGCGGCTATCGATATAACCAATGTGCTGGGAGGGGGTATTTTTGAACTGATAGACGGCGTGCTGCCAGAGTACACCGGCAATATCGGCGCTGATGAAGCTTTCACATTAGGGCTGACCGTGGCCATTGGCAGTGTTCTCACCATGGGCGCAGCCGCGTTTAGTGGCGGAATATTCATCGTGCTGATAGGTGCCCTTTTTGGGGTAGTGCTGACTTTCCTCACTTTGGTCCTACGCCAAATAATAATTACGCTGCTTGTAATCCTATCACCGCTGGCCTTTGTTGCCTGGGTACTGCCAAGCACCGAGGAGTTCTTTGAAGAATGGGCGCAGCTTTTCATACGACTACTCTTGATGTACCCGCTTATCATGCTTTTCTTCGCAGCCGGAAAGCTGTTTTCAGTGGCAGCCAGTGCCGCCGGAGAAACATATGGAATCGGTCCATTATTCGCGCTCATCGGCTTAGTTGCGCCGCTGTTTCTGATACCGATGGCGTTCAACATCGCCGGTAGCCTCTTCCGCGGCAGCCGCAATATCTTGCTGCGTGCCGCCGGACGGGCATCCAAGGGAACGGCGGACCGCATCCGTGACTCCAAATGGATGGAAGACTACAAGGAAACCCGGCTATCCAAGCGCAACGCAGCGCTTTCCAGCATGGGGGAGCGCTACGCTGAATGGCGCAAGAACCCTCAGTCGGCAACTGGGTTCCAGCGCTTCCGAGCCAACCACGCCGGCGCCTTTATTGGCGCCCGGGCCGCAGCACAGGGAAATCCGCAGCTGGCCGGCACACTGGCGCGGGAGCGTGCCGTGCAAAAGCAAATATCTTCTACTATGAAGGAGTTTGAGGACATGGGAATCGGCGGCGACATCGGCGCTTTGTCGGCCATAATGACCGCCGACGCCAAAGCGCTGCGTGACCGGCCCGAGCTGCGCAACTTTGCCGGCACGGAAATCGGCATCGCGGCCGCTGGGCGCCAATTAATGAAGGGCGGCTTTTATGAGGATTATGAAAAGGTCCGCCAGAAGTACAACACCCAATTGGCTTCCACTAACGGCCGTAGCGCTATCGCTAACCCTGAGTTTAGCCACGTCCTTAATGAACGCGCGGCCAACCGGGTGTTTGGGCAGGACTTGCGGGGAGAGGGCGGCAAAGCCTATCCTGAAGCCCCCTGGCTTTCCAAAACCGGCTTTAAGGCGGACAAGACCATGGATGTGGACGGCTCCCTGCGAATCCGATCTGAGATCATTTCCAAGACGCTGCGCAGTAGCCTGGGCACCAACATGCTGGTGGGCGACGTCCCCAATGCCCGCCAGGACGAGCTATTTAATATGCGGGGCGGTACGGCCTTCCACCTAGACCCGTCGCAAATCAAGAACGCCCTTAATTCACCCCGACTGGTAGCCAACACCACCGCCGAGGGCCGGCGGACGATTTTGCAGGCATATACCGGTTCGACCGCGCAAAGCAGGGTGGCAGACGCCACCACCAAACGAGACCAAGCATGGAGGGACGCGCAGGCATTGGCTCTGGGCAGCATTGCCCGGCAAAAAGCCGATGACCGTGTCCGGCAAATGAATGACGCTATCAGGCGCTACCAGGAAATTGGACAGTACCTGCAGACTAAGATTGATGCCAATGGTGAGATGAAGTAGTCCGATTTGGATTGGGAAGCATAACTGGTATAAAATATAGGAAAAGAGAGGGTGATGGGAACATATAAGGTTCCACAAAACGTGGAGGCAGAAGATAAGATCTTGGGGCCATTGAGCCTCAAGCAGTTTATCTATGCCGTCATTGGCATTGGCTACGGGGCGCTGATGTTCCTCATGTTTAAGTCCGTAATTGTCATTTGGATTTTTCTTGGCCTGCCCCCAATGCTGTTCATGCTAGCGCTGGGCCTATACCAACGCGAGGACCAACCGCTGGAAACCTTTGTGGTCGCAGTATTCCAATTCATCGTGCGGCCCAAGCAACGGATCTGGGAAAAAGAACCCATTACGGAAGTGTTCCGGGTCGAGCCGCCCAAGGTCAAGGTAGAGGCACACCAGCGCGACCCGCGAGAGGTCAGAAGCCAGTTGGCGCAGCTGGCCGACCTGGTTGACACGCGGGGCTGGTCAATTAAGGAGCCAGAGCTACAGGATCCAGAAGCGGCGCCCCCAATTGACTTGCGGGACCGCATTGGCAGCGAAATACTGGACCGCAACGTGGGCCAAGCCGAAGTTAGCCAGGCCGACGACATCATGGCAGCCCAAAACCCAGGAGTCCAAAACCTTAACTCCTTACTGGAAACCACCGGCCGTAGTATGCGTGAAGAGGCGATCGCCAAGATGTATACGCCATCTTCGGCTCAGCCGGCGCCTGTGGCGGTGCCCGTCCGGCCAGTACCAGCTCCGCAGCCAGCTCCAGCCGCACAACCTACCGCCGCCGCCAGTTACATTCCAGTGGCAGCCCCGGCACCAGCCGGCTCAAGCATAAGCGCTACTAGTCCCGCCTTACCCTCCGATGCTATACTCAGGCTAGCAACGGAAGGTGGGGACATGACGGTGGCGCAAATTGCATCACAAGCACACCGCGAACAGACTCTAAAGGAGGGCCAAACGGTCAGTTTACGCAATGGCGAAACAACAACCACAACAACAGCCTAAGCGGAATAGCACCCAGGATACGCTGCTTATCGCGGAAATCCGTGACGGCGTGGTGGTCATGCGCGACGGCTCGCTGCGCGCCGTTATCATTGCCAGCGCCATCAACTTTGACCTCATGAGCCCAACTGAGCGCGACGCCGTTGAATACGCCTACCAGAGCTTCCTCAACTCATTGCATTTTCCCATACAGGTGACTATCAAGTCCCAAAAGATCGACCTGGAGAACTACATTGCCAGATTAGGGCAGCTCCGCCAAGAGCAGGATAACGAGCTGCTGGCACTGCTGATGGATGACTACATCGCCAATATCAAAGCGCTGATTGATGAAGTCAACATTATGGACAAACAGTTTTACGTGACTATTCCTTATTTCCCACCGGCCGCCGCCAGCCTTAAATCCAAAAATGTGGCCACGGGCATTGCCAGCGTGGTCAAGCAGCAGGCAGTAACCACGCTCAGCGAGCCCGATTTCAACCAGTTCAAGACGGAACTGAGCCAACGGGTACAGTTAGTTTCTTCCGGACTGAGCCAGATGGGGGTGCGCAATATTCCGCTGAATACCCAAGAGTTAATTGATCTTTACTATATGTCCTACAACCCCGACGTCGCGCAAAACCAGAAGCTGATTGATGCCGCCCAGCTCCAGACCCCGGCCGTCACTAAGGGAGAGGGACAGGCGCCGCAACACCTAGCACAAGGAGGGCCGTTCTAATGGGTTTGTTTGGAAAGAAAAAGCAGACGCAAGGCAATGACCCAATTGCACTGGCCGATTCCCAGCGGCAGCGCGAAAACCAGGACGCCGAGGCTATTTACCGCCAGGGCATCGTGTCGCTGCGGGACTTGATTGCGCCGCCGTCAATTGAGATTACCGCCGACCACGTCCGCATTGGCACCCGCTTTGCGCGCACCCTGTACGTTTATGGGTATCCGCGGCAAATCTTTACCGGGTGGCTGAGCCCCATCATCAATATGGACGAAGTCATGGACCTAAGCCTGTTCATCTATCCGGTGGAGAGCCAGGTAGTCCTGAATAACCTGCGCCGCAAGGTGGGGCAATTAGAGGCTTCCTATACCATCAACCAAGAGAAGGGGCGCGTACGCGATCCCGCACTGGAAGCCGCCATTATGGATGCCGAAGAACTGCGCGATAAGCTACAGGTGGGGGAGGAGCGGTTTTTCCGTTTTGGCCTGTATGTAACCCTTTACGCCGACAGCCTGGACCAGTTAAAAAACATCCAGCGGAAGGTTGAGGGAATTTTTGGGCAGTCGCTGATCTATACCAAGGCCGCCAGCATGCAAATGGAGCCGGCTTTTAATTCAACCCTGCCGCTGGCCCACGACCAACTGCAAGTTGCGCGCAACATGAACACCGGCGCGCTATCGACCAGCTTTCCGTTCACATCAGCCGAACTAAGCCGGAACGAAGGTGTTCTATACGGAATAAACCGCCACAACAACGGACTGGTATTGTTTGACCGGTTCAGCCTGGAAAATGCCAACCAGGTGGTATTTGCCAAGTCCGGTGCCGGAAAAAGCTTTGCGGTCAAACTTGAAGCGCTACGTAGTCTGATGCTGGGCACGGAAGTCATTGTTATCGACCCGGAAGACGAATACCGCGCCTTGGCGGAAGCCGTTGGGGGTAGCTACCTAAGGCTAAGCCTGGCATCTGCCAACCGGCTAAATCCATTTGATTTGCCACACGTCCTAGATAGTGAAGAGGCAGACAACGCGCTGCGCGCCAACATCATTACGCTCCATGGCCTACTGCGGCTGATGATGGGCGGCGCAACCATCCAAAACCAAGGCGGTCAGCCGATAGCGGTTGGCGGCCTGACTCCCGCGGAAGACGCCGACCTAGACGTGGCCATCATTAACACCTACGCCAAGGCGGGAATCACCAACGACCCGTTGACGCACGGGGCAATCCCGCCCACGATGAACGACCTCTACAAGACGCTCAACGAGATGAGTGGAAACGGCCCTT
>CBDTXE010000025.1:0-12851 GCA_965364395.1 uncultured bacterium
CTTGAAGCCCTGGCGGTGGTAGTGCGCCGCCACCAACTGGGGCGTGCAGTAGATGGCGTAACCGGAGTCAACCACACGGCGGAACCACTCATAGTCCTCATAGGTGTACACAAAGTCGGCGTCAAAGCCGCCGACCCGCTCCCACAACTCACGAGGGAAGACGTAATTGGCGGTAACGGGCGGCTTAAAGCCAGCCTTGCCGTAGTTTTCCCTGGTGAGCGTGTAACCGCGCTGCATGCGAGGCGTCTTGCTGCCCAGCATGTTGCGGTCCACATACCTACCCCAGAAGTCGCCGTGGACGCTTGACATCGGTCCGGCCACGCTTTGGTGGCCTTGGCGGATGAGTCCCACTGCCACCGCCAGCCAGTCGGCGGGCAGGACCATGTCGCTGTCGGTCAGCGCCAGGATAGGCGAGGTCGCCAACTGCAAGCCGATATTGCGCTTGGCATTGGCGTCGCGGCCACGGACACGCACGTCGGCCTCGACCTTAACGACGCGGCCAGTCGCAATCAGGTCGCCAATGGGCTCCCAGGTGGTATCACCGTAGTCGCCCACCAGTATGACTTCCACGTGACCCTCGTAGCTCTGAGACAGGAGGGACTCGACGGTCCGCCGGATTGTCCGCTGGCTGTCCTTAACTGGGACAACTACGCTAACTGGAGTTTTCATGCCGTCCTTTCAGTGGAGTTGATGGGCTCGGGTACAAATACGTACTTTTCACCCACGACATAGTTGAATACGGTCGTCACGATGATGCAGGCCGTGTTGGCTACCAAGTAACCGGCACCAAAAACTCCAACCAGCAGCGTGAAGAGCACCTGGTTAAGCGGCACCGTCACAAGGAACCTGGTTCCGTTGAACTTGAGCCACCTTTGCCACAGCGCCCGCCCGCGAGCCGGACGGTCACGCCAAGTTATGAGGTGGTTGAGTAAAAAGTTCAGCTCAATTGCCACCACTGCCTGGAAGGCATAGGCCAGGACGGGATTGATTCCCAGCAGCTCTACACAGGCAAACAACGTACCGTAGCTGCCCACCAGCATGCTGGTAATCCCCACGGCGCCAAAGGTTAAAGGGCGCCGATGTTTGGCTTCCCGTTGGGTCGCTGACATCTACGCTCCTGATTTATTGAGTTGTCAAGGCGTTGTAATACTACGGCATGGCTACGGCAAGGACAAGCATCAGGTTTGTGCACCTTGACCGCCACTGTTTACTATTCTATGGTCATCAGGCCGGCCTGGCCGGAGCCCATTCCCTTTTTGAAAGGACGCGTCAGACGATGCGTGAACTGACCGTTGTAGTTCCAACCAAGAACGAATCCACCAATGTCGTGCAGCTAATAGACAGGTTGGATGCGGCGCTTTCAGGCATGGATGCCGAGGTCCTGTTTGTCGATGACAGCACCGATGCAACCCCCGATGTCATCGCATCGCTGGTACCGCGCCGGAACGGCGGGCTGCCCGTCCGGCTCATCCACCGCAACGGCGGCCCGGTCTCGCACCCCGGACTGGCAGGCGCCGTGGTAGACGGCATCATTGCCGCGGGTGGTAACTGGGTTTGCGTCATGGACGGAGACCTTCAGCACCCCCCGGAAGCCATCCCACGATTGGTTCAACGGGCGAGTGAGTGCAGTGCCCAACTGGTGGTAGCGAGCCGTTACTGCCTTGAGGGACACACAGGCGGCCTGAACATCCCCCGCAAGGCAATTTCAGTGGCCTGCACAATGGCCGCGCGCCTGATGTTTGGACGCGAACTGGCCGGCGTTTCCGACCCCATGAGTGGTTTCTTTTTGGTCAAGCGCGACGCCGTCCGCTTGGCCGCCTTGAAGCCGCGGGGATTCAAGATTCTCCTGGAGATTCTGGTCAAGTCGGCTCCTGTCCTTGTGGCGGAGATCGGATACCGGTTCACCGACCGGCATTCCGGCACCAGCAAAGGGACTTTGGCCGAAGGCCTGAACTACTTTGGGCAGCTTTTTGCCCTTAGGCGGCAATTGGTCCGGTAACAGATATGCCCGCTTGAGGGCGGGCATATCATAACTGCACTTATCTACAGAAATGCCGCCACCAAGCCGCATATAGTACAATCATGGCATGCAAAAGCCGCGCAAGCCGCGCCTCTTATTTCTAAACTGGCATTAATAGCGGGGACTATTGGATGGACGCTAAGCACCTTATTGATGCTTGTCGGGATATCCGGCGTGCTCACAATTGCTTCCGCTCCACTGATAGTCTTTAGCCTATTTGGTGCCATCTGCGCGTTTCCAGTTGCTTGCGTAGCGCTGGTTTCCGCACTGCTCGCGCGGAGCGCCAAGCTCCGCCAACTCAGCCTAGTACTACTACTGGCTGATTTGCTGTTATTTGTTACATATGCAATTCTCGTAGCGACTGCCACACCACCCGCCTAAAAACATGACACGCAATTTACGCTTTCGACTGCATAGGCTTTTTGGCTTTCCATATAGATTATATGCCGCTGATTCGGGTGGCTCGGGGACGGCAATCGTATTACTGCACGGACTTGGAACCAATAGCTCAAACTGGAAGAATGTTACGCCAAGCCTGGCCGACAAGTATCGGGTTATCTCTATTGACTTGTTGGGTTTTGGAAAGTCGCCAAAGCCCGACAATATCAACTACACCCCGGATGACCATATCGCCAGTATTCACTACACACTCCATAAGTTGCGGGTCAGAAAGCCATTCATCCTGGTTGGCCATTCTATGGGCGCAATCTTAGCCGTCCACTACGCCAACCGATATAGGGACAATGTCAGCCGGCTGGTCCTTTGCAGTTTGCCGTTGTATCGATACGCCAAGATAAGCAACCGACTGGCAGCCATGTGGGCGCAGCAAGGCGACAAGACCCTGCTATCCGCCTACGAACGCTTCCGAGGCAACAAGGAGCTGACTCTCAAAGCAGCCACGATGCTGAAGCGGGCAGTTCCCGGATTGATTGCATTTGAGCTTTCCGATGAAACCTGGTACCCCTTCTACCAAAGCTTGCACAACACAATTGAAAGCCAGGAGTTGTCACCCCTAATTGCAAATATCGATGTACCGGTGCATTTGGTTTACGGGCGGCTAGATCCGTTGATTAATATCGCCAACCTTGTGTATTTAGCTAAAAACAACCCTCAGATATCCGTGCGTGTGGCCGCTACTTCCGGCCATGAATTGTCAAAGCCGCTGGCCGCAAAGGTTGTAGGCGCAATTACTACCGAAAATACGGCTGGCATCGCCGCATAATACACTGAACGCCTCCAATATTGTGCTGAGGTGTTTTGTATTGCAGTTTTCGTCCTTTTGGACTCATCAGAACAAATACTCATTTGTTGAACTGCGGGGCGAGGGGGTTAGCCCTCGCCCAGTTGCTCAGTCAAAGAAGTCGGTGATGTCATCCCAGAACGAGCCCTTGGATCGGCTCGAGCTCCGTGACCCGCGGTACATCATGCGCCTGTTCCGGTGCTCCTCACGGCGCCGGCGGCGGCGCTGCCGCCGTTCGTAGGCCCAGGGGTGGAGGGACTGCAGCAGACCTAGCATTGGATGCCTACCTCTCGCTGATTGTGGGTACGGTTTGCTGGTATTGAAGGCTACGTCTGTGAACGGCGTCTAGCGCTTTCCTCCTAGCCGCCGCAAGCTGGTGAAACGTCTCCAGCCCTTCTCGCATCAGAACAAGTACTTCATCCGAATACTGGGAAGCCACTACCAGCGGCCCCTTGCAAAGCTCATTAATCTCCGCATCCAGCTACTCTCGCGCCAAAGCCATGGCCGTACCGACGCCATCGTCCATAAGTTCCCTATGCGCCTTTGCTTCACTGAGGGCTTCGGCAAATGGATTGTCCGCCACGTATAGCGTTGCGGTTTTTCCCCAATGCAAGACGTCAACGCGCAAAAGCACGGCGTCGTACTCATTTCGGCCATACCGCGAGGGATTAATCAGACGGTCTGAAGAATATTTCCCATTTAAAGTGTAGGTAATTTGCTCATGGGAAACCGGAACGCGACGGAGGAATTTTCTCCAAGACCCACGCCGAATCTCAGACAGTTCATCTGCCAATCGAGAGAAACGGAAAGGCAAACTTAGCGGCTCCAGCGCAACAAACGGTGCTCCATTCTCAATGAAACCAACGCCGATGTATATTCTCATACTGGCCAATGTTGCTCCTTGGCGGACGCAAAGATGACAAGAACCTACATATTATGCCACCTCTGCATTACTATGTCTAGCGATGAATACAACAAGAAAGCCCCGCCCGATCCTGATGCACGCATACAGTACGCGCTTCAAGCCCGGGCGGGGCGGCGGGTGGCTAATCGCCGTAGCCCAGCTGGCTCTGGATTGACGCGAGCTCGTACTCGGCTATCACATACTCGCGGTTGCTCTTGCGGGTGCGCTTCTCTCCCTCTTGCACAGCCTTGAGAAGGTCGCGGATGACAACGTACAACACGGTTTCGTCCCGCAGGACAAACTCAAGCTCGTCCTTTGCCATGGGCGCGAACTCGTGCAGCTTTTTGCCGTTAACCAAGTGACTGCGTGTCCAGCGGCCCCAGACACCGTCGGTGCTGAGACACAAGACGTGGCTGCGGTGGTCGCGCCCCTCCTTGACGCTAATGCGGTAAAAGTCAAAGAGACGCGTCTTGAGCGTAAAGCGGCCATCCGGCAGGCTGACCGTATCGCCCTCAGCCACCAAGTCGGCGATAGGCCTGGCACGCGGCATTTCCTTCAACTTGTGGGCGCACTGGCGCAGGATGGCGCCCAGGGCCGCAACCCGCTGCTTGGGCGTCAACTCCGGGTTGTACGCGCTTGTTCCAACTACTTGTCCGAGGTCAGTAGGCATGCCTACGTCACTCCCTTTCCATGGGTTTCCTTGGGCACGCCCGCAGAAACGGATTGATAGTGGAGTTGTTATAACACAAATTGTCCCACACTTGTAGGGGAGCACACCTCGTGTCATTTCGTGCCATTGCCAACGCCTTTGAAATATGGTATTGTAATGCACTCAGCATTGCGCTGATTTGACAACTTGCCCACCTTCTACGCAGATGGAGACGATCGCGATGACACAGCAGGTCGAAGTACCTCAAGGACCGCTGGCGGTTCCCGCAAGCGAGTTCGATCAGTTCGGCTGCCCCGGCTGCGGGGGCATCTACGGCACATCGCCCATCTCGGGCGGCGGCACCGCTCAGTTCAACTGCAGCGACTGCGGCCGGATGACACTGGTGGTCGCCGACGATCTCGATCGCTCGGCCATCGGCATCAGCTCCGGCGACGCCGACCCGGTATACCCGGTGGTCGTGGCGCATCCGCGTCGCGGTCGGCCCATCAACCGGGAGCAGCTCATGCGTGAGCGGCAGAGCCGCATCATGGACGGAGCCACCTCGGCCCTCTACCAGTGGCTGCGTCTCGGCTTCGGTCGCGAAGTGGAGTTCAACCGCGTCTCGGAGCACACATCCAAGTCGCAAAGGCTGCCAATCCTGGCGTCCAGCGATCCGACGGACAACGTCGAGGTCACGTGGTTCGGCTACAACTACCACTCCCACTTCCTCGGCCTGACCCTGCGGCGTCCGCTTCCGGCGACGCTGATGTATCCGATCTCGTCGGTCTTCGGCCACTACGCCCTCTCCGGGCACGTGAACACCACGGTCGCGCCGCCGGTCGACTTCCTGACCGCCTACTATGGCAAAAAGGAGCTCGATCGGTTCGGTACCGACACGGGCGATGGCTTCAGCGCCGCCCTCGTGATCCGGTACCTGCGCGAGCTCTCCAGGCTCGACATCGACCGCATCATGGACGTCTGCTTCGGCAATACGCGCTACGGCGCGCGTGACGAGGTCGACGCCAACGCGATCGATAAGAAGCTGTTGTTCCAGGCTCTCGGCCTCAGGGTCGACAAGACCCCGTACCAGCCCTCGGTCGCCGAGATCGACCAAGATGTCTTCGACGGCATCATGGTGAGCCTCTACGAGGGGCCCGTGAACTCGCGGAGCGCTGTCCGACTGTGGCTGGCGGAAGGGACCTACCTCCCGCCCATGCCGCTCCCGCGCAACACCCTCTACGTCAACGTCGACGACACGCTGATCAACGTCGCCGGCGGTGACGACGATGGGCCGCTGCGGAGCCACTTTGGCCACCGCGGGCCGTCGCTGGTGCCGGTCTCGCTGCTCAACATCGTGCCGTCGGAGCTGTACCGGCAGCACCGGGAGGAGCTTGACCGCTCCACCGTGCCGGTCAGCGACGTCTACCACTGCACGAGCACGCCGACGCGCGAGTTCGTCTTCGGCGTCGCGAACGTCCTGGACGCGGCGCTGACGGCGTTCTTCCTGACCAAGGTCGTCGCACCGGCGATACAGGAGATGCGCCTGCAGGCGTAGTGCAAGATGTAGGTGGGCACTCGGCTCCGGAGAGATCCGGAGCCGGGGCTCAACCCTTTAAGAGTACAGGAATTATTATCAGTTTTCGTCCATTTGGACTCATCAGAACAAATACGCATTTGTTGAACTGCGCCGGGATTAGGGTTTCCCGGCAAGGGTGAGGGCGATGCAGGGTCACGGTCTCGTATGAATAATTCCTTAATGGTAGCCCAAGCAACCGGTACATGGAACCAAATCAAGACTGAGCTGGTAAGGATTTATGAAATCTTATCCGAAGGCCAGCTTAATGTCACTACGATAAGGGATTGGAATCCTGCTTTAAGTACTGAATAATTGCGGGATTGCCCCGACGCGGCCGTTGTGGTCGCGCCGGAGCGTACGGCTTCCCGTATTTCACGTGAGAAGCGCGTCGAGATCGAGGGCGAGGATCTCCTGGTACAGCGATTCGTCATCGACCCAGGTGATCTTGCGGTCCGCCATGTCGGGCAGGTAGGTGCCATCGACACCTTCCTTGATCGCGACGACGATCAGCTTCTTGTCGCCGTGCCTGGTGGCCCGACGGCAGTATCCGACCTCCATGATCATGCCCTCGCTCTTGCTCGGCGACGCCTGTACGACGAAGAGGAAATTGCGCCGATCGAGTTCGTCGAAGGCGTGCTCCATGATGTCGCGAGCACCGAGGGACTTCTGCTGGAACTGCTCCTCCGAGAAGAAGGTGCAGTAGACGTCGACGCCCCGCTCACGCAGTGCGCTACAGACGGCTTCCAGCATCGGTCGAAGGACAGCGGGGTCCTCACCAGTGTGCCGGTAGGCGACGAAGGCGCTGAGTTTGCGACTCATACCGCGACCCAGCACTTCGCCGGGATAGGGACGAACATCAGGCTGACACGCTTCCCGACCGGGGAGCGCATCGTGCCCTTCACGGCGATGCCGATGCGCTTCAAGCGCTCATCGATGTCACGCATCCGGTCGGCGTAGTCGTAGCCGGTGATGGTGATGATGACGTCAGCGGTCGTGCTGTGCACGGACTCGCCGAAGGGGCGCATGAAGATGTCGATGTGCTCGACGCCGTTCATCTCCACCTTGCCGCCATCGTCATCGAGGCAGCTGAGCTCACGTGCGACGAAGTGGGCGATCTCGGATCGCAAGTCTGCTTCCCAAGCGGCTCCTGCCAGGAAGACGCTGGGGTCGTAGTCGACGCGGACGTCGGGCATTGTCACCTCAAGGTTCGTAGTACCGCGATGCGGGCCATCGTTTGATGACCGCACTATTATACCATAACTGTATTAATAAGTCCAATTGGTAGCCCCAAGGGGAATCATTTGGAACCAGCTAAGGGAAATTTATCTTACCGAATAGCAAAGCGCCCCCACGAATAGGGCGCTAAGCCCGCTCGTGAGGGCGATGTGACGTGATAGCTTTCGCTACCTTAGTATTCTTGGCCTCGTCACAAGGCCGCAGACTTCGCTACTCCCAACGAGGGAACTCGTCGGGAGCGCTCACGAGAGAGACGGTGCGTTCGCAGGGGTCGAGCCCCTGGTCGCAGTTCTCGCAGCAGAAGTCGTCCTCGTCCAACTCGTCGTCGGGGTCCGGCAGCGGCTGCACAATCCCGTCGTTGAGGCAGTAGAGGAAGGGCAGCGGGTAGCTCTGGCCGTCGCGAAGGGCGTCCGAGTATTGCTCATGGCCGCCGTCGTAGACCTTGGTGAAGAGCTGCGGGCGGTTGCCCTGCTCATACACCGAGACGTCCACGCGCGACTGGCCGTCGCAGTCCCCGTCGTCCACCGCCAGGTACTCCTCGGCCACCATCACCTTGCCGTTGGGCCCGGTGAACGTGGCGACGCGGAGGCGCTGCGGCTCGGCGGAGCGGTCGTGACCCCGCGAACGGCTCATGTCCTGGAGCGTCTCCTCGAAGGAGAGGCCCATGGCCGTGAGCGCGTTCGTGACGGCCTCGTACGACTCCCACCCGAACGTTCCGTGGTCCCAGCTCATACAAACCCCTCCTCAGGGTAGAGTTTGGAGCTTGTGGCTCCCGGAACCGATACGCTTTTAAGCAAGTATACCGATTGCGAAAGCCACGCCATTTTCAATGCGCTTGTGACATCAAAACGCATATATATTAGCATTATAGTTATGTTTTGTCAACTGCGTCTGTTTGGCAATTGGTACCAAATACCCTTAGGGTCATTATGATAAAACGGCTTAACTAAGCCAATCATTCCTGGTAGCCCCAAGGGGAGTCGTATGGAACCAGCTAAGGGAAATGTACTCCCTCCATGAAACACTGGTGTAAAGTTTAAGCATGAATATTACTGCGACTCAATATGCCTTCACCAGAATCTCCTAGCGGCGGTAGCGAACCCAATGAATTGCCGGATGAGCCCGAGCAAACCGGTAAGCCTGATTATCGACGCTTGGCCATGGATTGGCATAACGCCTCCTTCAAAAAGGAGGGTGACAGATACAGTTTCTACGACCCGGCTACTGGCGAAAAATTACGGCCTGAGTACCCTGCTGAATCCTTGTTGAAGGATGAAAAGCTGGGTAAGGGTTATCAATTTCTACTTGAGTTTGGACATCTTATGAATCTGGACATACAGTACGCTAAGCATTCGATACCGGACGATTGGGGTTCTACAGAGTATGAAGCTCGTGTGGCTTCGGCCGACATCTACCTACTTGAAGGCATAGGGTGGGACGAAAAACTGGCAGCCGGATTAAATCACTTATCCCAAACCGGTAAGGCTGATGATGCCGTCCAGCAGTATGTTCATGAGGGAAACCCTGAATTGAGAATGAGGGAATTGGAGGCAATAGCAGAAAGTGGCGTAAAGGTCGGCTTCTTTGACATTGACCACGACGAAGAAGACCCTTTGCGAAGTACGCTTATCGCTGCCAGTGACCTAATCCATGAAGTAAGAAGCAATGAAGACATCCCAAAGCGAGACCGCGAACGATGGGAGTGGTTGAATGCTGTTGCAGTTGAGTCTATGCGTGAGTGGTTTATAGTGGGCCAGCTTGGCCATCAAATAGGCCTTCAATGCCAGAATAAGCCCGACCTGCTGAAGAAACTGTCTGAAGGAAATCTGTCGGTGTTCATGACAGTCGGAAGTTCTCATAAGAATCTCACCGACAAACTTCGCGGCTTTAATGTGGCTCCACATGAAACACACGCCGACACTTCCGGAGGAAATGAACTCCTCGTAGAAGCGATAAAAAATAGCTATCTTCCTGCTGATAAACTCGAGCAGGCTTTGGACGATTAGTTCCAAATACCCTTAGGGTCTAGAGAATAATAATCAAATATATGGCTTAAATAAGCCAATAATTCCTGGTAGCCCCAAGGGGAGTCGAACCCCTGTTACCGGACTGAGAACCCGGCGTCCTAGGCCACTAGACGATGGGGCCAAAAAGCGGGCTGGGTAAGCCCGCAGTACTTGAACTCGCATACATTACCAAAATCAGCGGACAAAGTCCAGATCTTGGCCTCATTTACTTCGAGAGGGCTTGGCATTTTGGGCAAGACGGCGCATAATTTGTGTAAAACATAAGGGGTTTAATGAGTCAGATTCAGCGTCGCTTCGCGGTCCTCGCCGCACTGCAAGCCCTGGTAGGGGCAGGAGTTGCCGCCATTACGGCGTTGGTTTACTTTGTTGCGCCGCAAGCTTTGCAGAATGCCAGCCTGACCGTGGCCATGGCAGGGTCGGGCGCCGCGGTTGTTGCGTACTACCTGAGCATTCACCAGATCCTCAAAAAGAAGCGCGCCCAGCTGTCGACGATCATTCTCAGCTGTTTGACCGCGCTGAACGTTTTCCTGCTGATCCAGGCCACCGGCGGCATCGATTCTCCGTACTACGCCTTGTGGCTACTCGCAATTGTCACGGCCGGCTTCTTTGGGCAGCGCGCCACCCTGGTGGTACTTGGCATCACCATTCTGTATTTCGCCTATGAAATTATCCTGGTTCATGGCATGTCCAAGACATATGCCATGGCCCACGTGGCGGAGCTGATCCTGAGCATAGCCACGGCCGTCATGGCCGAGTGGATCCACGTCAATCTGGGCCGCGGCGGCGCCCAGGAGCAGGTTGTGCGGCTTTCCGGCAAGCTCAATGAGGAATCCCTTAAGTCGGAAGCCATTATGGCCAGCGTCGGCGAAGGCGTTATGGTTATCAACTCGGATGGCCAGATCCAGCTCTTTAACCCGTCGGCTGCCCGCATGACCGGTTGGGACGCCGAGAGCGCCAAGGGGATTGATTACCGGCTCGTCCTTAATTTGCGCGACGTCGGCGGCAACAAATTGTCAGATGACCAGGACCCCGTCCATGCCATGTTCAAAAGCGGCAAGGCCTTGGTCCGCAACGACCTGACCATGGAGACCAAGGGTGGCCGCAAAGCCGATATCACCCTGTCGCTGTCGCCAATATTTGATGCCGAACACGCCGTTAGCGGCAGTATCGCGCTGTTCCGCGACATCAGCGCGGAAAAAGAAGTGGAACGGCAGCGGAACGAGTTTATTTCTACGGCTTCGCACGAGATGCGCACGCCCGTGGCCGCTATCGAGGGGTACTTGTCGCTGGCCATGAACCCGGCGGTGGCAACCATTGACGAGCGCGCCAAGCAATATTTGGACAAGGCCCACCAATCGACGCGGCATCTAGGCGAGCTTTTCCGAGACCTATTGTCGATTACCAAAATGGAAGACAACCGGGCGGGCGCCGACGAGGTCTTTGACCTGACCGCCGTCGTGAAGGACGCCGTCAGCGACATGAAGTTTGAGGCCGACAAAAAGGGCCTGGAGCTTTACTTTGGTGCCAGCCAGGACCAAGTCCGCCGGGAGTCCCAGGTTTTGCCGGTATTTGCGGTCCGCGCCAACCCCCAGCGCGTACGTGAAGTTGTGATGAATCTGATCGAGAATGCCATTAAATTCACAGGTGAGGGGCACATTTCAGTTAACATCAGCGGCGCCAACGACGCCGTCAGCGTATCGGTGACTGACACCGGCATTGGCATCGCCCCGGAAGACATTCCGCACTTGTTCCAAAAGTTTTACCGCATTGATAACAGCCGGACACGGACCATCGGCGGCACCGGACTGGGGCTATACCTCTGCCGCAGCATCATTGAGCGCGGCGGCGGTCGAATTTGGGTGGAGAGCCAGATGGGTCAGGGCAGCAGCTTTAAGTTTTCATTGCCCCGTTTGTCCAGCGATTTGCTGACCGCCAACCAACAGGCGTTAGCGGCTGCCGCAGCGCCAGCCGCTAACGCCGCGGCAGCCACCCAACCCACGACCACGCCGGCACCGGCACCTGTTCCCGAACCGGCTGCGCCAGCGCCGACTCAACCAGCCCCCGCGCCCGCCCAATCACTAGGCGAGCCCGAGTATCCGCAGCCCAAAGCACCGGTGGCGCCGGTTGATCCTGAACCGGAGCCGGTATCCGAGCCTGAACCCAAAACAGATCCTCAACCTGAGCCGACTTCCACGCCGGAACCAGAAGCCGAACCGGAGCCCACCCAGGAGCCTGAAACAGGCGGCGCAGACCAAGCCGCCGATAGCGGCACGGATTTGTGGGAAGAGACGGAACAGACCGATAATGCGCCGGACGATGCCGAAGGTGAACCGGCCGACCCTTATGAAATCAAAGTTTCACCTGATGGTAAAATTATGACGGATATCAAGCGGCCCACAGTCGTCAAATAAATTGTCAGTGACAAGGCCAACTGATATGCTTAAGAGGAAAGGGAGCTACCATGTCCAAAATTCTGTTAGTAGAGGATGATTTCAGCCTGCGGGACATATATAGTGCCCGGATCCAAGCTGACGGCCACACCGTAGTAACGGCGTCCGATGGCGAGGAGGCGCTGGCCGTTGCCATGCGCGAACACCCAGAATTGATCATTCTTGATGTAATGATGCCTAAGATCAGCGGTTTTGACGTCCTAGATATCCTCAGGTCCACACCTGAAACCAAGACTACCAAGGTAATTATGATGACTGCCCTCAGCCAGGATACTGACCGCAAACGCGGCGAGGCGCTAGGTGTAAATAAGTACTTGGTTAAATCCCAGGTTACCCTGGAAGACGTCATGCAATCGGTAAAGAGCGTGCTCAGCGGCGAGGTTGCTGCCGCGCCAGTTGTGACAGCCGAGCCGCAGCCGTCCGCACCCGCGCCGGTAACGTCTGAACCCACAGCGCCAACTGAACCTGCACCGGTAGCCCCGGTTCTGCCGCCGGCTCCCACGCCGCCCGCACCCCCAGCAGCGCAGCCAGTTGTCCCGGTTGACAACCCTGCCACGCCGCAGCCAACCGAGCCCAGCCAGCCAGCGTCGAACCAATAAGCCTGGAGCAAGCGTGCCTCGCACAACATCTTCCGCCACCAAGATGCGACTAAACCGCTTCGTGGCGGCATCTACAGGCGTGTCCCGGCGGCAGGCCGATACGCTGGTGTCGGAAGGCAAGGTCACCGTCAACGGGCAGCCGGGCAGCCA
>CBDTXE010000026.1:0-12598 GCA_965364395.1 uncultured bacterium
GCCTCAACCGCAACCGGAGCCTGGGTGGCCGGCTGGCCGGGCTGCGCACCAAATGAACTGATGCTCAGCGAGGCAGAAGGAAGTGATGATGGCTGCGCGGCGGGGCTGACGGGCTGCACCTCCCCTACCAAATCGGCTTTACTCAGTGACACGCCTTCATGGTACGGGTCGGGAATACTGGCGATCAGCCGGCGCGCCTCTTTAGCCGCCTCCGGGTCATATTCCGTGGGCGGTGTGGCGGGAGTATTGAACCGGGCGATATCAGATGGGTTCATAAATTGCTATCGTTTAAATACGCGTAATTTTATGATAGTCTTTTTACGTTCTTTATCCAAACTGCTTCAGGCAGACGAATTAGAAAGTATACCACAAATAATTAACCATAACAAGATACATATGCCGCTGTGGTGGAATTGGTAGACACGCGGGACTCAAAATCCCGTGCTAGCAATAGCGTGTCGGTTCGAGCCCGACCAGCGGTACCATGAATTGCAATAATAATTACTAAATGTTATAGTAATATATCCCTTTTCACCTTGAGAGAAAGTGTTTCGTAATGCTTCAAGCAATTTTGATGGGCGTCGTCATCGGTTCGTCCCTTGTTGTTGTAGTGCTTCCACTCGGCATGATCGGCATGTCGGCAATCTCCATGGGCTTTTGGGAAGAATTTTTCAAGAAGCCTAGGGAAATTTGTCACGTCGCGGGGGTTATGGGCACGGCTCTGATCATAGGGATGCTGGCATGGATAGCCGCCGGAAGAACACCGGGTCTAGATGCATCAAAAATTTTCGTCGTGATCGTAACTATTATGGGAGCGGCCGTAACAGTTGCGGTACTAATCGGTATCAGTCTTCTGTACGAAAAAGCTCTCGGCATCAAGAGCAGCTAACTTCTATACCTAGCGCGGCAGGCTCGCAAGGATGTGAGTGAGCGGTACGAAATCCGCCGACTGCCTTTTCAGAGCCCTGGAACTTCCAGGGCTCTCGTCATGTTTATAGTGCGAACATTCATGACTATGGCGTACCATTTCATGCAGTACTACCGCACCTGCTCACTTCGTTCTAGTGTCACGCTGATCTGGACGTAAAGGTCGTACTTGTTCGACTTCGCGGATTCACAGAGAAAGTCGCAGAACGAGTAGTTGGATAGTCTGCTGATGCCCTGGGAAGCTAGTTTCATGTAAGCCTGCATGTCACCTTTGGTAAAATTGCCACCCGATCCTTCCAGTCTTCCGTCCTGCGCATCAAGCGCTATTTTTTGAAGGACTGTAGCTTTGTCATTTACTGATTGCCAGCCCATTGCAGCTAACAAATCATATGCCCGTGTTGCGGCCGCCGTCGGGGATTCATCCGTTCCGAAGATTTGGTCATGGATGCGCTCGCATTTCACGGCGGAGGAAGCTTTGCCGGCTTTGTCATAGTTAGTCACTCGGTCGCACTCCAGTTTGCCCTCATCCCGATATACCCTGTTGCCGAGGTCGATTGCGGCAGCTTCACGCGTTACTTCATTTTGACTCAGGGAGACCTCCATTTGTCCGCTTTTAACCGACGAGCGTAAACCGGAGGCGGAGAACAAAAAGTATAACAACACCAGGATGTTCAGGGTCAGCACGATATATCGGAACCATTTATAGGTATCAAGGTTATTCAGCTGCTGCCCATCCTTGGACCTCAAATTTCCAGTCAGAATACGCAACACGTCTATCAGCGCCCATATTCCTAAACCACCAAAGGTAAGGAATTTGAACAGTGCTGACCAGCGATATCCAAGGTAGAGTCGGTCGAAGCCTAGGGCGCCTAAGAAGTTAGACAGGGCCCAGGCTAGAAGGAACTCCTTGGGTGGTATAGGCGCTTCAATCTGCGAGCTATGCTCCTGCATAAATCAAGAATAACATAAGCGTATTACGCCGGCCGAGTGGTCGACTTACCGCCCAACTCGCACACATTGCCGGCGAGGATGCCGAGGGGCAGTCGCAGTGTTAAGCAATCACGCCCATATTAGTTATTTACTGCCTTTATTATTGCCGATGCTGCGGTTTTGAGGCGCCGTGCCTCCAGAGTATCGTTCCGCGGAACCTACGAGGTTTTCTAAGATGGCGTTGATGTGTGTTTCCGCATCTTTAGCTTGCTTCTCTATAACTTTGCTAGCGGTAATGTCTTCAATGGCTAGCAAAATGACTTTCTTCCGATTTTCTTGACGAATAATTTCCCTTGCGTTCAGCAGCATGACTTTTTCGCCAATATACTCAAAGTTGTGGCTGACCTCGTAATCGTCCACAGCCTTCTTGTTGGGGATGATTTGCTCAAACATGATTCTGAGCTTGTCAATGTTCCACTGCCCGTTGCCGATATCATAAATGCATGTGTTTTCAGTTTCACGGCGTGATACTTGGAAATTCGCATAGAAGGCAGAATTGGCCATTATTACTTTAAGGTCGCTATCCAAGATCATTAGCGATTGTTTAATCGTGTCAAAAATCTCTATCGCGTTAATCACTAAGTCTTCGCGAGTATCAAGCGGAAAGCTATTCAGTTCTGGAGTGTTTGCCATCTGTGTCCTAACTTTTAGGCTGTTAACACTTTAGTTGTTTTCGGCGTCTATTGACAGATTATGACCATGCGGTCTATCAAGCTAAAGGTTATGCTGAATTATCGTAAATACGTGAGCTTCGCCCGCTTGTGAATCCGGCGACAGTAGCAATAACTCGGAGTTGCCAAAATGAAACAGCATCAGGACATCTTTCCAGTCCAAGTCGTAGTATTTTGCGTATATCATCTTGCCAAAGTCTCCATGCGTAACCAGCAGGATGTTGCCTTCATGGTGTCGGCGTTGGACGTCCTCAAGTAGCTTACCTGCCCTGACAAGTAAATTGGGAAAGGTTTCGGCTGCGGGCGGCTTCAAAAAGTAGGTTATTGTATCGGTCTTGATGATGTCTGGCGCGCACATCTCTTCAATCTTGGACTGCTCGATGCCGGTCATTGATCCAAAGTCTCGCTCTATAAGGCCTTTCAAGACTATGGGTGCAGGCCCAGATATGGCATCGGCAATTATCTGGGCGGTCTTTGAGGCACGCTGCAGCGGAGACGAGTAGATGTGGTCGAATGACAAGCCCGCCGCTTTGATCTTAGACGCAACTTCTTGTGCCTGGCCTATGCCAATATCCGTTAAGGGCTCATCACGATGTCCGTTCAGGATTCCATTAGCGTTATCTAGGTTCTGACCATGTCTGGCGAGATATATTTTCAGCATGTTCCGAGCTTCCGCCTAATCCCGCATATACTTACTGGTCAGTGATTCGTCACACTCCAGCAAGTCCTGCGGCGTACCTTCAAAAATCACTCGCCCGCCGCGCGTGCCACCTTCCGGACCCATGTCGATGATCCAGTCGGCGTTGCGCATGACGTCGGTGTTATGTTCAATCACCACGACGGTATTTCCTTCATCAACCAGCCGGTTCATTATCTCCACTAAGTGGCCGGTGTCCGAGCGGTGCAGTCCCGTGGTGGGCTCATCCATCACGTAGATGCTACCTTTCTTATGCAGCTGTCCCGCCAGCTTAATGCGTTGGCACTCGCCGCCGCTCAGCGTGCTGAGGGGTTGGCCCAGCGTCAGGTAGTCCAGCCCCACGTCGCTCATTGCCTGCAGAATCTTGACGGTCCCCCGCATCTCTTGCTGCTTAAAAAACTCTAGCGCCTCGCTGACGCGCATATCCAGTACCTCGGCTATCGACTTGCCGCCGAGCTTGTATGCCAGAACTTCTTCCTTAAACCGCCGCCCCTCGCAGACGTCGCAGGGGGTCTTTACTCCTTCCAAAAATCCCATGTCCTGGTAGAGCACACCCAGGCCTTGGCAGTTCTCGCAGGCGCCTTTGGAATTGAAGCTGAACAGACCCGCATTAACCTTGTTGGCCGCCGCAAAGGCTTTGCGGACGTCGTCCATCATCCCGGTGTAAGTGGCCGGGTTGCTGCGGGTGGATACGCCGACTGCGCTTTGGTCTACTACCACGGCATCAGTATGCTGTTTCAAAAACACGTCATTTATGAGGGAGCTCTTGCCGCTGCCGGCAACGCCGGTTACAACCGTCAGTACTCCCACGGGAATATTTACACTGACGTCCTGCAGATTGTTGGCTTTGGCGTGCTCAATGGGCAGCTGTCCGGTGGCCGTGCGCACTTTTTCCTTGAGAGGCAGATTTGTATTGAGATGTCGCCCGGTCAAAGTGTCCGACTTAAGTAAGTCATTGTAGGAACCCTCGTACATGATCTGTCCGCCGTGGCTGCCGGCATGGGGCCCAACATCCACGATATGGTCGGCGGCTTTGATCACGTCTGGGTCATGCTCAACCACAATAACCGTATTGCCCTTGTCTCGGAGTTTACGGAGTAGGTCATTCATGCGGTGGACGTCGCGCGGGTGCAGGCCGACGCTTGGCTCATCAAAAATATACATGACGTCAACTAGGCTAGAAGTGAGGTGTTTAACGATTTTGACGCGCTGCGACTCCCCGCCGCTGAGCGTGTCAGTTGCACGATCCAGGGTTAAATAGGGAAGACCAATATCTACCAGGTGCCCCAGCTGCTCCACCAGCGTCTTAATCGCCGAAGCCGATCCGGCATCGTCAATGGTCTTGAGTATGCCGATGAGCTCGTCTATCTGCATGCTGGAATAGTCGGCGATGTTGCGGCCGTCAATCTTGCAGGACAGTGCCGCCTGGCTCAGGCGGGCGCCGTGGCATAGAGTGCAGGGTCCCATGCCAATGTATGGCGCCACCATTTTCTGGGTGCGCTCGCTTAGGGTTTTAATGTCCCGCCTGATGTAGCTGCGTTCAATCTTTTCTACAATGCCCAGATATGTGGCGTTCATGCTACCACTGCCAATGTCCAATTTGAACTTGCGGTCTTTGCCGCGCATTAGCAGCTCCATCTCTTCATCGCTGAAATCGCGCAGTTTTTTGTCGTTGTCAAAGAAGCCGGAACTTTTATATGCCTGCAACTCCCAGTTGCTCCAGAAAGGGACTTGCACCGCCCCCTCGTTGAGACTCTTGTCCAAGTCCAGGAACGTATCGGTAATGATTGTCATTTTGCGGCCTAGGCCATTGCATTCCGGGCACATGCCGGCGGGGTCATTAAAGGAAAAATAGTTGGAGGCTCCGATATGAGGCTTCCCTGCCCTCGAGAACAACATCCTTAGTACCGGCGCGATATCGGTGATCGTGCCCACGGTGGAGGTGGAGCCGCCACCCATCTTCTTTTGGTCTACTACAACGGCCATGCTCAGGTTTTCAATGAGGTCGGCATCAGGCTGCGGCCAGCGGGGCATGAAGTTGCGCAGGAACATACTGAAGTTTTCTGTTAGCAGCCGCTGGGCCTCGGTGGCGATGGTGTCAAACACGATGGACGATTTGCCAGACCCCGAAACGCCGGTAAAGATGGTGATTTTGCGCTTCGGTATTTTTAGCGAAACGTCTTTAAGGTTGTTTTCGCGGGCGCCGCCGATGGTGATGAATTCTTGCATTAGATTACTATAGCAACCAATTCAGCCTTTATATATCGCTATATATCGCCGACTTTCAGCAGCGCCTTGATCGCCCGCCGCTCATCCATCGCGGCGTAGGCGTCGGCAATGTGGCCAAGGTCTGTCGCAAAATCAAACACCCGGCCGGGGTTAATGCGTCCTTCCAGCACAGCCGGCAGTAGTACGTTCATGTAGGACCGTACGGGAGCGGGGCCGCCGCGCATGCCGACGTTGCGGAAGAAGGTTGCCTGGGCATCAATCTTTACGTCGTGCGGTACGCCTACGCGGCCCACGACGGCTCCGGCGCGGGCAATCGCAAAGGCGGTCTGGTTGGCAAGATCGGTGCCCACGCATTCCAAGACGGCATCAGCGCCAACTGCGCCAGTCATTTTCATGACCGCTGTAACTGCTTGGTCTCCCCGCTCCTCCACAAAGTCTGTCGCGCCAAACTCCCGGGCCAGGGCTTGGCGCGCCTGGTGCCGGCATAGCGCGATAATGCGCTCCGCCCCCAGCAACTTAGCCGCCAGGGTTCCGCATAGGCCAACTGCTCCGTCACCCACTACCGCGACGGTGTCGCCTTGTTTTACGCCGGCACTGACGGCCGCGTGGTAGCCGGTGCCCATTACGTCACTTAGGGTTAGCAGTGAGGCCATCATCGCGTCCGAGTAGCCCTGGCGGGGCACGGCTACCAGTGTGCCATCGGCATGCGGCACTCGGACAAATTCGGCCTGCCCTCCATCGTGCTCCTGGCCATGGCCAAAGAAGCCGCCGTGCATGCAAGCCGTTTGGAATCCGGCAAGGCAGTTGGGGCAGGTGCCATCACTGTATGCAAACGGGGCAATGACCACGTCCCCCACTTTGACCTCATGGACTGCGCTGCCGGTGTCTTCAACGACGCCGATGAACTCGTGGCCAATTGGCCCCACTTGGTGGTCGGACAGGCCGCGGTAGTACCAAAGGTCAGATCCGCAGACGCAGGCCAGCACAACGCGAACCACCGCGTCAGTTGGAGCCTGAATGGATGGCTTGGGCCGATCCTCTATTTCTATTAGTCCTTTGCCTTTGAAAATTGCTGCTTTCATAAGCCCTCCTGGGAGTAATTTTAGCAGCAGTCCATCGGTTATGCCTGCAACTCCAGAGATTGTCCATGGTGCTACAATGGCCTTATGAAGGCCGGGTCTGATGCATTACCAATAGAGGTAAGAAACTTTGTGATGCGTTTTGGCGATACAACGGTAATAGAGGACCTCTCTTTTGAAGTCCGGCGCGGCGAGACATTTGGGTTTTTGGGCTCCAATGGCTCGGGCAAAACTACGACTATCCGCGCCCTACTATCCATCTACGAGCCTACGTCAGGCTCGCTGCTGGTTGAAGGCCGTCGGTTTGCCCCGGATTCCGGCGCTAAACTGGGGTATTTGCCGGAGGAGAGGGGCTTGTACAAAAAGGAGCCCGTCATAGACACCATGGTTTACTTTGGGCGGCTTAAAGGCATGGGCGCCGCGGAGGCCAAAAGGTGGTCAATGGAGTACTTGGATCGCGTTGGCTTGGCTGACAAGAGCGGCATCCGGATTGATAAGCTGTCGGGCGGCCAGCAGCAAAAGGTCCAGCTGGGCGTCACGATAATGAACCGCCCGAACCTGTTGATATTGGACGAGCCCACCAAGGGGTTTGACCCAGTCAACCGTCGCCTGCTAATGGAAATTATCGAGGAGTTGTCCGTCGCAGGCACCACCACAGTGCTTGTCACCCATCAAATGGAAGAGGCAGAACGCCTCTGTGACCGGGTTATGATGCTTAAAGATAGTAAACGCCGGCTTTATGGCACGGTAGATGACATTCTGGACAGCTATGGCAATAGCCAGGTTGCTATCAAGTACCGAGGGCAATTGCCTGCCCAGGCCAAAACCTATACTGTGGCCGGCCAGTCCGGCGGGCAGTCGGTACTAAATCCGAATAACGGTACTACCGTCGCCCAGGTATTTTCAGAGCTTGGCAGCCAGACCGGCTTGGAAGTAACAGACTTTCGGGTGAGGCGTCAGTCCCTGGATGAAATCTTTGTCAGTATGTATTCCCAAAAGGAGCCATCCGTTGCATAACTTGGGTACGGTCGTCAGCTTTGAACTCGTCAGAACCTTAAAAAAGAAGACGTTCTGGTTGTCGGTGTTGGCGTTTCCCCTATTGCTGGCAGCCATCGTGGGGCTATCGTATTTTTCAAACAAGTCTGCAGAAGACGCCAGCGACAAGCTCAATCAGGACAAGTTTAGTTTTGCGGTGGTTGACCGGTCAATGTTGGTATCGCCGGCGCTAGTCACTGCCGCGCAGGGCCGCGTAGTAACGAATGATCGCCGGGCAATCCAGGACGTCAAGGAAGGACGGCTTGATGCCGTTATCATTTACCCCTCCAATCCTGCCGATGAAGCCGTGCGCATCTATGCTAAGGACGCTGGGCTAACCAAGAACGGCAAGTATCCCAGCGTCGCCACGCAGCTGCTGCAAGCGAGCGTTACGTCCAGTATTGGGTCACCCCGGAAAGTAGCCTTACTCACTAGCGAGCCCGACGTATCGGTCACGACATACGTTGGCGGCAAGGAAGTAAAGGGCATTGAGCGTGCGATTGCACCGGGCATCTTCCTGGTCTTGTTCTATGTATTAATAGTGCTACTGGGCAACCAGATGCTCACTTCCACCACTGAGGAAAAAGAAAACCGGGTGATCGAGATGGTACTGACTACCGTCTCCGCCAGGTCGCTGATTATCGGCAAAATCGTCACGATGATGCTACTGGGGGTGATCCAGGTGATTACTATCGTCGTGCCGCTAATAATTGCCTACGTGTTCTTTAAGGACAGCCTTAATATTCCCGCAATAGATTTCTCACAAATCGTACTGGACCCGGTTAGGATGCTGGTTGGAGGCAGTGTTTTTACTTTGGGTTTCATGTTGTTTACCGGCATGCTGGTAGCGATCGGCTCCGCCATGCCTACCGCCAAGGAGGCCGGTGGTTTCTTTGGGTTTGCGATGATTCTGATGTTCGCCCCGCTGTATGCCTTGGCGGCCATTGTCAGCTCGCCTGAGCAACTGATGGTGAAAGTCTTTAGCTTCTTCCCGCTGACGGCGCCAATAACCCTCATGCTTAGGAACGCGGTTGATAACCTGAGTGGAACGGAGATCGCAGCCGGCCTGCTGGTATTGGCATTGTCTAGCGTCCTGGCGCTTGTGCTGGCTGTCCGGATTTTCAAGACGGGGTCGCTCCGCTATGACACCCGGATGTCGGCCACAGAGATATTTAGGCTTCGGCGGGGGTAGCTTCCGAGGGTGAATCGCTCTTGGCGTTGGCGTAGGACTCCGTAAGGAGCTTGTATGACCTGGAGGCAAACGCAAGGAGTGCCGCCACCAGCATGATGGCGCCGGCAAGCAGCAGCACCAGGGCAATGCCCCTGGCCTCCCCGCTTCCCAGCAGCCAGCCTAGCGATGCCTTACCTTCGCTACTGGCGGCGTAAGGAATCAGCCAAAATTGGGCAATCGGCGCTACCAGAAAGGCCGTTATGGGCGAAGCCGCCGCCTCCAGGCTATGGGCAAAGCCAAAGACCCTGCCCTGCCGGGCATAGGGCACGACGCGCTGAATAACCGTCTGCTCGGCCGCTTCGGCCGCCGGCATTAGGCACATGTAAGCAAAAATGCCAGCCGCGTACAGCCACCAGAACTCGCGCAGCACAAATATCATGCCCACGACGGCCGCGATCAGGTTGACCAGCAGTAGCGTCCGCAAAGGCTTCTTGCCTAGCCCTTTCTTACCCACAATCAGGCCGCCCACAATGAAGCCCGTACTGGTAAAGCCCAGGACGATGCCCCACATCTCCACCGAGAACAGCGTCAGGCCGTAGGGATCCATTAACGCCATGTAGGCGCCTCCGATGAAGTTATTAAACATGGCAAAGAACAGCAGCGCCGCCAGGCCTGGTACGGCGCGAATGGCTGCAATACTGCCCTTAAGGTCGATCTTCTTACCGGCCAGGGCCGGGTCGTGAAGGATGTCCTTTTCAGGAATACTGACGGTTAAGAGGTGCAGCAAGGCGACGCCGGTCATCAATACGGCAATGAGCAAGGTGTAGCCTATGCCTAGCAATCCTATGGATAGGCCACTAAATACCGATGTCACCAAAAATGCCATGCCCTGGACCGACCCAATCAGCCCGTTAGCTTTATCTCGGGCGCCATCTGGAACTAGCAGGGTGACGGTGGTAGACAGGGCGATGTTCCGCATGTTCTCTACGACGCCGCCAATAAGAATGACGGCGCTGAATGCCCAAAAGTATAGCGAGGAGAGGTCAACCAGCTCGCGGTGCGGTGACAGGACGTAGATTATGGCGGCCGCAACATACGCTAGCAGCGTCAGTACGGACGACGCCACCATGACGTTTTTCTTCTTGTTGTGGTCGACGATGGTTCCAAAGAACAGGCTGCCCGCGGCCACCAGTAGCATGTAAGAGCCGCCAATGATGCCGGTCGCCAGCACAGACTTGGTCTCAAGGTAAATCCAAAACGTCAGTGCAAACCAGAGGAAGCTGGATGTGACGTTGGCAATCAATGTGTTAACGAGGACGTTGTAGAACGATTTCATTACACGATTGTACCGGTCAACGAAGCAATTACCAAACTATGCGCTTATGTTATAATCGTGCCAATTGATGGTGCAACAACTTGGCACAGGCAGCCCGGCTTTTTGGACGGCGCGCACGGGTAACAGTAGCCGTGGGTGTTTTGGCGGGCATCTCGTTAGCCGTGGGGTTATTTATTGAAGGTCCTAGGCGCGGGCAAGCCGCAGGTCCTGTGGGTGACCTGAATGGAGACGCCGCCGTCAGTATATTAGACCTCAGTATCCTTTTGTCGCATTACGGTTCTGCATCCGCCATTGCGGACATAAACCGCGATGGAACGGTGAACGTTTTGGACTTAAGTGCCTTGTTGGTCAACTACGGTAAATCTGTGGCAATCGGCTCGGGTGCCGCGTTGGTGATGCAAAATTGTAGTCCGGTATGGCTGGGAACAGACAGTATGGTCTTCAACCGGCGGCAGGTTAGCGGCCACTGGGATGTGCTGACGGGAGACCGGTCATGTGGTGGTGCGCAGCCGCTTTTGGCGCCGCACCAAGGCCATCGCGGCGCTAGTGACGTTTCAGCGGATGGGCGTTGGGTTCTGCTAGAAACCGACTTTGGTACTCCTCGGGGCCAGGATTATGCTGAGCCTGGCAAGGGATTTGCCAACGACCTGGAGCTTTATGACCGCCAGACGGGTCGGCTCACCCGCCTGACATCCGGCCGCAAGGGTACTATCTGGGCAAGGTTCAATGCCGCTGCCAACAAGGTTGCTTGGACGGAGCTGGTAAAAACGCAGTTTGAAGCTGATACCTGGAATAACCTGTTGGGTGTGTGGTCATTGCACGTTGCTGATATTACCCCAGCCGGACAACTTGCCAACGAGCGCAGCTGGCAGCACCCATCCCAGCCTGGGTTCATCGAATCTTACGGGTGGCTGGGTGACAAGGTGATGTTTGCATCTGATTCTGGCGTAAATGCTACCAATCCCTGGATGGGGCACTGGTACGCGTCCCAACTGTGGTTAATTGACGACTCCCTTGCAGCTGGTGCCTTGCCAACCCGGGTATCACCTCCTTTTGAGGGCGCCAATGAGTACCATGAGTTCATGACCCTGGCCGATCCAGGGGCATTTTCAGACGAAGGGCCTTGGATTTTAACTAGCATCGTCCGCGATACGCAGCCGTTCAACGGCATGGACATGTGGCGGATGCGTCCGGACGGCACCGGCCGGCAGCGCCTAACCTATTTCAACGGAAACCAGAACCAGGCAGTTAATGGGTATCCGTCGCCCAAGTACCACGTGGTGGGAGGAGTAGTTACTGACCCCACAGACAGTAGCCGGGTGCTGGCAGGCGTAACGCCCGATCCCAATGCAAAGGTTATTGATGCTTGGTGGATCAAGCTGCGGTAGCAGATGCTACTGCATCACCTCCCATGCCTGGGCGCCCGCCCGGTTAAGGTCGGCGCCAGCCTGGCCATGTTTAGCCAGAGCATCCAACCAACCCGCCAAGTTCTTGGTCTCAAGGGATACCAGCGCTTTAGAGCTGGCTTCCAGGTCTTTCTGCAAGGCCCCGCGCAGGGTAGCGTCGGCCTGGGCAAAGGATGCCGGTGCGGTTACCGCCCGCAGTTCCCTCTCGGTGCCCAGGAGGGCGTTGCGGTAGGCTGCCACGTCACTGTGGCAAGGCTCGGGCGCGGGAAAGGGCTTGGAGCAGCTCTGGTTCATCGGTTGTGAGGCCTTTGAGATGTGGTCCAAATTCCGCCAGACCGTATCAAAATATGGAGGCTGCTTTGAGTCCGGAACCGGTGTGGTAGCCGGCGTTTTGACGGCCGCCGGTGCCTGGTTGCTGGCAGTCTTGGTTTGAGGCTGGCTGAACATGCCCGTGACAACCAACAACAGGATAAGCCCCAGGATCGCGCTCAAAAATTTATGCCTGGCAAACCAGTTCCGTTGGTCGGCCCGGCATTGCGGGCACTTGGTGGCCGCATCGTCAATTGGTGTCATGCACGCTTTACACTGTTTCATGGGGCGCCTTTCATGAGCTTTACACTAAGCATACCAAATGCGGCTATGCTTGCTTGCGGTGGCACGGAGTTTATTATGTAACTGGCACCCGTTGCCGATCCTTACCCCCACATTGGAGGATCCCATGCGACGCATGGTGGTTGTACTTTGCGCTTTGGCAGCCGTGGCCGCCTTTGCTTCCCCCGCTTCGGCGGCTTCCGGGTACGTCCGTCAGGACGGCACTCGATTGGTGAACGGTGAAGGCGCGCCGGTCAAGTTGGTAGGCGTCAACCTGGGCGGCTGGTTGCTGTGGGAAGGCTGGATCTGGGGCGGCGGCGACGAGAGCGAGACGCAGCTGCTGGACAAGATCGGCTCCGTCGTCGGCCCTGAGCGCGCGCAGCAGTTCCGGGAAGATGTCCGGCGTTTCTACGTCACTCAGCGCGATTTCAACCAGATTTCGCGCAGTGGTTTCAACACCGTCCGC
>CBDTXE010000027.1:0-12507 GCA_965364395.1 uncultured bacterium
GGCGGGCCCGACTTGCCTTCCAGAATTATCGACCCGCTGAGTGCCAGCGAATGCAGTACGGCGTCAATGTTCCCCACGGCGTTTGGGCTGATGACTAGGAATCTGGCGATGCGCACGGCGAGCCGCTTGCCTCTACGCGCGTCGGTAAGGCAGGGACGGCCGTGATTGAATAGGCCAAGTACCCGGGTGCGCAGGTGGCGCTTTGGCGCCTTGCCTTGCTTGCGCTGGCCGATGTCTTTCTTGTGGTTCTTGTCGGGTTTCTTGCCCACGTGCTTCCTTTCATGCGAAGATTGCAGGAGAAGAATGGCATTATTACACAATAAACCACATGACAAGTAAATAATTGCGAAATGCGCCCCGGTGGAAGCCGGGGCGCGGGTGCGTCGGGGGTGTTTTCAGTTGAAGCTGGCTCGGGTGCCGGTAATGCGCGCGTCGGTTGCGGACTGCGCGCTCATTAGGAGCAGAGTACCGTCTTGATCGCGGAACAACAAGGGGGTGGCCGTGTTACCGGCAAACTCGGGCGCCGTCCACAAGGTTCGGCCCTTCTCCATGACCACGCCGTCGGACGTTTCACTGGTGGTGTTTGGCGTGACCGACTGACGGAGGGACGCTTGGCTCATCTTCCAGCCTTTGCACAGCAGCCAGAAGCCGTGAAGCATGTAGGCAAAGCCGGCCAAGGCCAGGACAATCAGCCCCTCCCTCAAAGACAGCGTCTCCACCATCCAAAGGAGCGCGAGCGCTGCACTGAGGGTGACGGCGTACGTCACACCTACGCGGACAACTGAGTGAGACATTCATCACTCCCTTGGTAGCAGGATTTCAACTGAAAACCGTTTGGCTGACGGATCAGCCAATCACTATATAATAACATAAGCACGATAGCAAGTCAATACGCAGAGTCTTGAAAACCTTTCACTTTGCGCGTACAAAGCAAAAACCCCGCCCGACGGTGTCGGGCGGGGTTGCAAACTTCTCGCGAAGCGCATTGTTTCCGGACATTGTCCCGGCAGCCGCCATCAGCGGCTGGCCACCGGCTAGAGCTCAGCTCTGTCCTTGTGGGCATCCCCTTCCACGCTTCGGCCGGAAGGGTAAACGGTGTCTGAGGGTCGCTTACGGGTGCCACGCCGTAATTCTTATGGGAGGCCGCCGGGGCATCCCAGATTCACCATGCAGCCGCTCAGTCTGCATTCTGGGCTGGTGGGCCGACTGGGAGTTTGGCCACGCCACGGCTTGCTGCCAGGGCGTATCCCAGGGGTACTACCAAAATGTAATGTCCGGTCTTTGCCCGCCGGTAGGGCTTACTTCTTCAGGCAAGGGGTGCGACTATAATCGCATTTTTGGTCCTCTCTCGAAGTCAAAGGGGTTCGGTATTTTACAATACGCGGGACGTGGCTGGTTTTTCCGGACTGGTCCCGGCAGCCGCATAATGCTTGCCGCCGATTAGAGGCTGGCGCCTCGTCCTTGTGGGCTCTCCTCATTGCCGTCCCGGATCAAGAGGAAAGAGACGTAACTCGCATCCGCGCTTCTTTGCCAAGGAAGCTTCTTGTAGTGGCGAGCCACCGGGGGCGCCGCCATACTGCTGGTATATGCCGCCGCGCATGGTATGCGATCCCACGCCGGCGCCACCCCGTTTTTACGGCCTAGGCTGCCGCCCAAAGTGCCTACTGCCAGGTGTGCTTACCATTGATATTGTTACTTATTCAATATGCTTTTGATATGCAAACCAAAATAGGTTCACATTGCACCTGGTGTAAACTCTAGCCTCTTTGGGAAAGGCTGGGGCCGGCTGTTGCTGCGGGGGAGCCGGCCCCGGTACTGATCCGCACCCCACTGCGTCTTGGCCGGTGAACCGGCCGAAGTTCGGCCGACTAGGCGGCGGCCAGGTGGTTCTTCACCATCCGCCGCCACAGGCGCGTGCCCTTGCGGGCCAGCTTGCCGCCCCGACCCAACCGCCGGATGGCGGTGGCGATGGCGTCGATGGCCTCGCTGTCCGTGGACAGCACGCGCGAGAAGCGGTTCTCGCCGCCGTCGCCGGGCTGTGTCCAGCCCTTGGCCCGCGTGAGGTACTTGGCCAGCTGGGCTGCCGCCTGCGGGTCAGACGGCTCCACGCGCACGCGCACGGAGCTCAGCAGCGGCCGGACGGCCACCAGCCCGAGATCGGTCATGACCAGGCAGGCGTACTGCCCGGTCCGCTCCGTCCCGGCGACGTACCAGTCCGAGGCGGAGTCCGGCTCGATGAAGTCCTTGAGGGTCTTCATGGCACTTCCTTCCGTGTTGTGATTGTGGAACGGACCGGCTGGATGGTCAACCCTCACGGGTGTGACCGCAGCCGTCGCCACTGCTTGGGCAACGGCTTGCCGAGCAGTCCAAAGACGTACTCGGCCTGCTCCCGCGTTTCCACGGCGCGGTGGCAGTGGCGCGACCTCGTGATCGCGATGGGATCCTTGGCATTGGGCTCCAGCAACGCGATGAGCGATGCCAGTGCCGTACCCGTGCGGCCGTGGGAGCCGATGCAGAACATCAGCACCTTCTGGCCGTCCGCGAGAGCCGGGATCACCTCCTGCTCCAGCAACCAGCGGAATGCCGGCGGCGGGGGCTGGAAGTCCGGGATGGGCGCGGCCAGCACGTTGTAGCGCTGGCCAAACCCGTACGCCGGCAATCTGAAGGCGTCCAGCGGCATCAGCAGGTCGTATCCCGCCAGGAGCGCCGGATCCTTAAGGTAGTCGGTTCCCGAGGCGTGGATGGTGAAAGCACCCACCTGGACGGGCTGCTCCCCGGTGTGGGAGCAGCGCCGCGGGGGCGGTTGGCTCTTTGTCATGCTGCTCACTTTCGGTCGTGTGGCCGGTTCCCCAGGGGCTACCAGAGCCCCTGGGCCTTTCCGGTCTCCCATACGTTGGCTACTTCCGGGCTCAACGCCTGCGCCAACTCCGGATTGCTTGTGAAGCGCAGGCGTTCTTGGTGCAGCTGCATCAGTCCCTGGTACAGGAAGCCGATATCCTTGGCCGTCTTCTTGACGTCCAGCTGCAACTGCAGGAACTCCTCGTTGGTGAGATCACTGACCATGTCGTGCTTGTTGAAGAGCACGCCGCCATGATGGCGAAGGTCAAAAGCGTGATCGGCAAAGGTCGTGGGACCCATGCTTCCGTCAAGGTATCCAAGCAGCGCCGAGGCAATGCTTGCCCAGGGCTTGCCGCCGAAGCCGCCGTAGTTAGACGCCCAGACGCTGTCCAGGAAGGCAGTCACCGCGAGGGTGACAAACCTTACCAGCTCGTCATGCGAGAAGGCCTCCAACTTTTCAGCGGTGAAGCGCATCGCCTCATTACGGCTGAACCCTCCCACGGTGATGGCGCGGATAAAATCATCCGCCGCGCCTTCACCAAGGTCAAGCCGTTCCCATCCCCACTTGTAGTGGCGGAGTTCGCGGCCGACGCAGATAGCCAGGTACGTTGCCATCAGTACCGCCGCATGGTCATGGACCTCACGGCGGAGCCTCACGGCATCGCATTCCAGGCTGGTTCTAGCGGCGGACAGTGCCATCCGGTCCGTCAGATAGAAATCGTTCAGGACCCGGTTGACGTTGTAGCGCCTCTTGAGAAGGGAGAAATCCACCCTTGGGGCGTGGGGCTGTTTGGCGACCCACCGCAGGAAGATGTTGGCTTCCTTTGGCAGATGCGTCTGGTGTACGGGAAGTGACCCAAGAAGCAGAAGCCCCCGGTTTGCATCTACCGACACTGGGTCGCCCTCGCGGATGGTTACCGCGTGGCGCCCGGTGCCGACGATGGTCGGGATGCCCTCGCTCCTGGCCACAACGGCCGCATGGCAGGTGGCTCCGCCAACCTGGGTGACAACCGCCACCGAGGCCAGCATGCCCCGAAGGTCCTCCGGAGAGGTATCGGGGCGCAGCAGAACTGGCGTTTTGCCCTCAGCTGCCATGTCGAGCGCCGCCGCCGATGAGAAGGCGGCGTAGCCCGTGACGGCGCCCGGGGACGCCGACAGGCCGGTAGCGACCAGCTGGCGGTGGCCTATGGCGCGGTAAACGTCTTCCTCCGAGAAGGCCGTAGACTTCAAGGCCGCCGTCTCGGAGGTGGTCAGGCTGGTTATGGCCTGCTCCTTGGTGAGGCGCTTGGCCCACACCGCACGCACAGCCTGGGTGGCTGCGGCCAGCGGTGTCAGCTTGGCGCGGCGGCATTGCAAGATGTAGAGTTGTCCCGATTCAACGGTGAACTCCACGTCCGCGACGGCGCCCAAGTGCCCTGCCAATGTGTCGGCGTGGGCCTTAAGCTCCGCGTAGGCGTCCGGCATCTGGTCCCGCAGCTTGCTGACGGGCTCAGGCGTGCAACTGCCCGAGACGATATCTTCGCCCTGGGCGCGTTGCAGCCACTCGCCTGTCATGCCGGGGAGGCCGGTTGACGGGTCGGAACTGAAAACCACGCCGGTTCCGGAGTGGTCGTCAATGTTGCCAAACACCATCGCCTGCACGTTCACGGCAGTGCCGGTCCAGTGCGGGATGTCTCGGGCGTCGCGGTAGGCAATCGCCCGGTCGCTGCACCACGAGTTCATCACGGCGACGATGGAATTGACCAGCTGCTGCCAGGGCTCGGTATCCGGAAAGCCGGCGGGCGCCTGGTGGCTGAACTGCGACGGGTCAATCTCACGGCCGTACTGCTCACGGAACCGCTGGTGTACGTTGCGCGAGAACCGCTTTCCCGCGATTCGCGCCAACGCATACCGTGTCTCCGAGGTGATGCCGACATTCAGGATCGTATCCATCATGCCGGGCATGGACTCGGGAGCGCCGGAGCGCACGGAGACCAGAAGCGGGTTCAGGGGGCAGCCAAAGCCGCGGCCAGTGGCCTTTTCCAGCGCGGCGATGCCGCGCCGGAGGTGCCACCAGAAGTTGTTGGGAAGCCGCCGGTGCTCTTGGTAAGCACGGCAGACTCCAGTTGGAACGGTGAAGAACGGCGGAACGGGCAGCCCAAGGCTAGCCATCTCCGCCAGGTGCGCACCCTTGCCTCCGCGCACGCGCGGGGTGTGGGTGGCGGCTGCTCCCTCGTGAGGAAGCAGGACCTTTTGGCGAAGGGCCGCCATTCTGGTTCCTTTCGTTGGGTACAGGATATGGATGCGCTAACGGGTAGTGCGGCCATGTCCTGTACCCAACTCGAAAATACTAAAAACCTGGTTGTCAAAAGCCGTGATCGGCCAAAGCCGTCAATTGACGCCAATCATACATCCAATGCTGATAAAAGTCAAGCCTGCGTAACCTGATAACAACTGGCGCCGGTCATCAAAAGAGAACCGGCGCAGCAGCAAGCTATTTGTCGGTCACTTGATCCTCCAAGTCAAAGTAATGCTGGCATAAGTCGCAGCCCCACTCCCACTCGTGCCGGATGACGCAGCCCCCTAGATGGTAGCGGTCGCCGGCCGGGTCATGCTCCATTAGCCAACCCATGTCTGGCTTTCCCCGCAGCACTTCCTTCACAAAGCGGTTATTGCCGCACTTGGGCAGGCGGGTCATTGACGTCGGTGTGGGCCGGGATAGGCTGCGAATCAGGTATTACGACCGACATTAGCGGTGCTCCGGGTTTTTGTCGCCCCAACGGTTGCCGGCGTCCCATTCACTGCGCTGGTTGCCGTAGGCCGGCAGCCCGCCGGCCGCTTTCAACATCGTGGCCATGTGGATCAGGTTCCAGGTCATGAAGGTGGCGTTGCGGTTAGTGAAGTCGTTCTGCGGCCCGTGCGAGCCCTTGTCCAGATAGGACGGCCCCGGTCCCGCCTCCCCTACCCAGGCGGCATCGGCTTGCGGCGGAATGGTAAAACCGATGTGCTGCAAGCTGTACAGCACGTTCATGGCGCAGTGCTTATAGCCGTCTTCATTGCCGGTGATGATGCAGCCGCCGGCCTTGCCGTAGTAGGCATACTGGCCCTTGTCGTTTAGCTCAGCGCTGCAGGCGTACAAGCGCTCAATTATTTGTTTCATCACCGAGCTGTTATCGCCCAGCCAGATTGGCCCGGCCAGCACGAGTATGTCTGCTTGCATAACTTTTTTGTACAGTTTTGGCCATTCGTCGGACTGCCAGCCGTGCTCGGTCATGTCGGGATATACCCCGGAAGCGATGTCGTGGTCGATGGCGCGTATCAGGTAGGTTGTCCCGCCGGCGTTTTCAAACATAGTGCGGGATTTGGTGATTAAGCCATCCGTGTTGCTGGTCTCCGGCGACTTTTTCAGCGTGCAGTTGATGTACAGGGCGGTCAGGCCCGTGGCCGTGGGATTAGGCATGGCAAAAGCTCCTACTAGTTAATTAGGAGTATACATTTCGAATCGAGATTAGTGCGGGAATCGGGGCGCTTGGGCGCCCCGGCCCCTTGAAACTAGTCCACGCGGACGGCGGGGATAAGCTCCTCCGCCATAACCTCATCCCACGTGGGTATCTCGCCGCGCGCAGGCGGATCGGTGGTCTCGCCCGGGCGCCTGACCCAAGGGTCGGGCGTGCGCGGGTCGGGCGCCTGCTCCCACGTGGCACCGCCGTCGGCGCTGGTGTGGAAGATGAGCCGGCTGCCCGGGTTCAGCTCTTCGCAGAACACGATCTCCGTGGGGAGATCGGTAAAGTCGGGGCGGGCACCCTGGTAGACTACCACGGGCTCGCGCTCGGGGTGGGTCTCGGTGATGCGGTGCAGCAAGTGGTACTCCTCTCTGGGGGGGGCAATTTCAAGGGATAAACCGTATTATAACATAAGAGATATACAAAGGCAATAGTGGCACGAAGCTGCCCCGGCCAGATTTCTCCGGCCGGGGCCTTGTCCCTTGCTAGCGCGACTTGCATCCATCAGTCACTTTCCGCGTCACCTTGCTCCAGGGCAGGCAGTTGGCCTGGCCGCAGACGGGGCACTCCACGTAGTAGCGCAGCTCGCCGCTCTCCAGGTAGTTTCCATCAAATCGTCCCTGTCGCACGTCCGTCACGTCGGCCTCCAGCTCACTGCCGCAGCCGCGACAGGAGAGCTTCCAGAACGGCTCCTCTTTGAGGATCTTCATTGCACCTTCTCCTTTGCCCGCTGAACCGTGTCGGCCAGTTGGCGGTCGCTCACTTCCTTATAGGTCAGGATGCGTGCGGCGCCGCAGACCGGGCAAGCCACGTACAACCGGATGTCGGTCTCGCAGTAGCCGCCAAAGCCACCCTTCTTGACGTCGCCGCTCTCGGCTTCCAGATCGCTGCGGCAGCTGTAACAGGCAAACCGCAGTGCCCAAGGAGTTTTTTCTGACATTTTGACGACCTTCATGGCTTCTCCATTGTCGCGCTGTCAAGGAACATGGCTATAATGGAGCAATGCCGCCGCGCGAATAAGCAGGAAGAATTGGCTCAAATTTTCTTGAACTATGAACTGGATCCAGCAACACGTACTTATTGAGCTCACCAAGCATCCGGTCCGCCGGTATTCGCAGCTGCGCCCGGACGGAGTTGAGGGCAACCTGTTTCTCTACCATCTTGATGGCCTAATCAAGGCCGGCAAAGTCGCAAAGGTGGAGGGTGGATATGGCTTGACCGATGGCGGCAGAGAGTACGTCAGTACGCTTAGCCTGGACACTGGCCAGCAGCGCCGGCAACCGCAAATTTTGGTAGCAATCATGGCGACTAACGCTCAAGGCGAGCAGTTAATGGTCCGCTGGAAGCGCCAGCCCAATGCCGGCCTGGTTAGTTTGCCCCACGGTATGATGCACTGGGGCGAGTCACTGCACGAGCGCGCCGCGGCCGAGTTGGCCGAAAAAGCCGGTATGTCCGCCGATCTGTCGCATCAGCGCGACGCATACATTAGAGTAAGAAACGCCAAAGGTGAAGTGGTGAGACATATGTTGGTTCACATGTTCAAGGCCGACAACCTAAAAGAAGACCGGCTTGATGCCTTGCGGCCCGATGTCAGCGAGGTGTTTTGGGGCGACCCGGACCAACCGGCCGATGACGACTTTGTTCATGGCTTTGCCTTCTTGCATGGCAGAGGCAATGCAGAATCTGACGCAAATATCGAGTACTTATAATTCAAAACTGAGCCCGGGTTATCGTACCCGGCACCGGCCAAGCGCGATAAGCGCCGGCCCTCCATTGGAGAGCCGGCGCTTCTGGAAACCTAGCCCCAGCGGATGACCACGGGGGTGTCCGGCGGGAGCGCGGCGAGGTAGGCCAGGGCGGCGACCGTGCGCGCCGTGAAGGCGGCGGGGGCGTCGGTGTCCATCTTTCTGGAAGGGGTTCTTCGCTGGGAATCGTGCGATTCAATACATTAACATAAGAACTACAATATGTCAATATGCATTGCTAGCGCAACGTACTGCCACGTGGTATAACTCTCCCTACCCGCTTCCTATCAAAAGGAGTATGGATGGTTTTGCCACTCAATGACGAAGCATTTGTGGTCATCCCTCAGGATGACCGTATCATGGCCGTCGTCGAGAAGCTTTGCGGCATGCAGTTCCCCACGTTCATTCATCGTGCCCTTGCGTCTGCCCTGGTGAGGGGCTATCGTAACGGCTCGGTCAGCGCGGGCGAGGTCTGGCAGTTGCTGCTGAAGCTGCATCACATCAGCGCCGCAGTCGAATCGTCCGACGACGGCGAGTGGCTGGACCCCGTGCGGGAGGAGCAGCAGAAGATTTGGACAGCGCTCGATGCTCTGTTAGTAAGCCTGGTGTCACCGCTCACGCCCCTCGACCTTGAGGCCGACGAGCTCTTTGGCACCAGTCGCTTGCCATGGGCGTCCGATGTCCTGGCGCAGTTGGAGCACGCGTGCTCCGGCCAAGGAGACCTTTCCCACGTCGAAATTGCCGACCAACTGCCCGGCGACGTCATCGCCGAGGTTAGAAGTCGGCTGGGACGGGTCTGGTTTGGCTCTTACTTCGCCATGGGCGCCCAACTGGCCGATCCGCCGGTGTATGCCGCGGATCGGCATCCCGAGGCCATCGCCGACCTATTGGCCCGCGCCGTGGCCGACGGCATTCACGACTACCACCAGGCGCCCGACAAGATGGCCGGCGCGCCCGCGCTGTTTAGGATGGATGTGGCGTGGATCCTGCTCAAAGGCTTCGTCTACGGGCTGGTTCATTCGCCCCAGCACACCCAATCCCTGGCGCCGTACCCTGAGATTGCCGGGCGGGTGAAGCAGGCCCTGACCGATGGCCTGGCGTTCAGCAACGATCACTCGGCCGAACTGGGCAATCCTTGGATGTCTGGCGACGAGGCCACTGCGGCGATTGTGGCCACGTCCACGCCCGAGCTGCTGGCGTCGTTGCAGAATTACATAGATCGGCCACCTTCACGGGTGTTCCTGTAGGAAGCAGCCTGGGCCCGGACAATTGTGTCCGGGCCCTCTTGGCGCTAAAACATGGATTCCTGGTTTGTTATGCCAAAGGCAGCGCCTACATCGCCCTCACGTCCCGTGATTATCAGTTTGCTGATCGTTAGGCGCAGTATTGCCGCTGTGAGCAGTACGTCGTGACTGGCCCGGTGGCGCGAGCCGGGCGCCTGAATGTGTAAGTGTTCGGCTAGCGCGTCCAATCCGTAGCTCGGCAGCCCGGGAAATGCCTTTTTGGATAGTGCGATGGTATCGACAATTCCTGTTGGCCGCCATCCTGGCAACTCTCTCGAGAGTATGTTTTTCTCGACCGATGCATTGTGGGCTACCAAGTGCCTATCGTTGATAATTTCGAGGATGTCGCGGCTTACGTTATCAAGCGTCGGGGCGCCTGTAACGTCGCTGTCAGTAATGCCGTGCACGCGCGCGGCAAATGGTGATATGGGCTGCTTTGGGCGGATGAGCCAGCTATGGACAGGGTGGATGCCGGTTCCTTGACCCTGCATGGCGGCAAACTCTATTAGTTCCGGCGGACGATGGCCGCTGCCTTCCGCGTCCACCACTACAAAGGGCACGGACCGCCAGTTCAATTCCGCCCCTTTAGCCACTCCCCCAAGCATCTCATCTCAGCCTGGTATGTACCAAGAGCCGCAGCCTTTTCGCCAGGAGCCATAGACTTCGTGAAACTGGCATCGACGCTATTTAGCCTGAACGCACCGTATATTCCCATTGGGTTGGGGTGGATGCGGGTTGAAGTTGGAGCGGAGTGGCCACGGTAGTACTGCTCCAGTAAGGCGACGATCCTCTGCCGCGTGGTTGCATTCTGGCGGATAAGCGCGCCCGCGTCTTTAACTTCCCCGTCTGTTCGGTATTTGCCGTCCTGGGAATGGGCATCAAAGTAGAAGCGCCGGTCTTTTTTAGCGTCGTATGCATTTATAAACAGATGATAGTTTTTGTGTTTTGCGCCAAGCTCCTGCAGGCTGCAAACCAGTTCGGTTACTTCCGGATCATCTGGCTGATCAACGTCAACATACCCAGGTGAAAGCCCGATATCGATCCAAGGGTAAGCCAGGCCATGGTCTAAGTGGCCCTCGCACGAGCCGGTGGTGTCAAAGCCATGCATGCGCAGGGCGGCCACCGTTTCCTTGATGCCATCATCAATGCCCAGCCCCAGCCGATCCGCAAGCTGGTTGGTTTCATCAAGTGCTTCTTCAAATGATTTCATGCGTGCTAGTATACGCTAAGTAAACGGCGCCGGCTCCCCTCTTAGGGAACCGGCGCCATGGCGCCGCCGCACATGCCTACGGCTCGCTGATGACTCCCCGCGTGAACATCACCAGGTTGAGCGCCAGCCGCGGCGGGTAGGTGCGCAGGTTGAGGCTGCGGATTACCTCGTCGGCGTCCTCGCCTTGCCGGAACTCGGCGGCCAGTCCAGGCCGCTCCCGGTATTCCAGGCCGCTATGGCCATGCACGATGGCAAATGCGGAGACCACGGCCGTCCTAGTTTCCCGGATGTACGAGCGCACGACGTAGTAGTTGCCAGCGGTCAACCGGATGCCGTCCTGCTCCAAGGGTACGTCCAAGCCCTCGCTGTCTACCACCCGGGCGCCGCTGATCCGCGACATATCGACGTGGAGGGCATCCGGGCGGCCGTGCACCGGGTACGGCCCTTCCTTGAGGGAGGCGGTGAAGCGCAGGCGGCCGTCCTCCATGGGAGCGACGGGCGCCGTTGTGCCCACTAAGGGTAGCCCTGAAGGAGCGACCTCCGTGTATTCCCAATCGCCGGTAGAACCCAAAACTTCCACTGCTTTGCTTAAGTCGTTCCTGCCCGTCTGGTCGGCGGTGCCAAACATCGGGAAAACCTCGGCGGCATGGGTAAGTACGCCCTTCTCGTCCTGAGCCACCAGATAGATGTGCATGGCTTTGCCTCCCCCGCGCCTAGACCTCGATCACCTTGCCGCTGGAGCTCAGCTCTTCCATTTTGGTGAGCATGCCCGGCGCGATGGTCCAGCGCATGCCGCAGGGCTCACCCCAGCTTTCCGGGATGTGCCAGCTGAGGTGGGCCGGGATGCCGGCCATTGACAGCGTCAGCTGTATTCCGGTCAGGAAGCCCTGAAGCTTTTCCAGCGACCCGTAGGTCTCGCGCCATTCCCTGTCGCCATCCGTCACCAACGCCTCGTAGACGGTGAGGGGCGGGTCGTGCTGCGTGCGGGTGCGCATGACGGTGACAACCAGCTTTGTGAACTCCATGGTACTCCTTCAATAGAGGGTGGAGTGATTATAGCAAAACGGCGGCGGGACCTTGCGTTTTGATCCTCATAGCGTATTTTGAACATGCAGTCACCACATGACTTGCTTTGGCCGAGTCTAGACCCATCGAGGGGGTGATTAGGAATAAATGGGATGGTTCACACAGGACCATAGTGATGACACACACACGTCAGTCAAGGCTGGTTACAGCCGAGATCACGACGTGGCGGCCACCGATATCATCATTGCGGATCGTGATGGTTCGGGTCATCAACACGTCGTGATTGACGACAGCGGCAACGAGATCCACAACGAGCGCGTCGAAGGGCTGAATATCCGAGCTGAAATGAACATTCACCAAGTACGCGATGTTGAGGGTTTGGTGCGCTACTGGCGAGGCTGCCTCGGGTTTCTTGATCAAGAAGACGAGAAGCGAGTCGCCGGCTACATGGCCAACGTGACGGCAATGGAAGCATTTCACATCGCCTATGCAGAGGGATCCGGAGACCCGGATATCGTGCAGTTGTTTGATTTGGTGGCCGATCTTGAGACGCCGATTGAGCGTGAAATGCCACGCGATGAAGCCTGGCGCCAAGTAGGTGCGTTGCTTGACCGGCTCGAGCGGCGCTACCGCTAGTACGTCCTGACCATGACGATAAAACTGGTCAATCCGAAATAATTGAATTCATATGTAGCAAAACGGCGGCGGGACCTGGGTTGGTCCCGCCGCCTTGTAGAGGTTGGGTTGCGGGCTAGTAGCCCAGCGCGATCATGATGAGCGACGTGCCAAACACCACGACAAAGCCGGTGATGGCTATGTAGCTGCAGTACACCAATCGCCGCCATGGAGCCAGCACGTACGATTCGTGAAGGAACGCGCCTACCGCCACAAACAGCGCCGGTGACCATCGGCAGGAAGTAGCC
>CBDTXE010000028.1:0-12502 GCA_965364395.1 uncultured bacterium
GGAGATCGAGCTGGCCACGATGGCCGCCCGGTAAAGGTACTGCATGGGTTGACCTCCTAAGGGGTCAGGGGACATTGCCTGCAGCGGGTGCGGAGCTGCTCCGCTTGGTGTGGCGTTTTGCGTTCCGTGGGCGTCATTGTGGCATATGGCGCACAAAACGCAATATGTTCGTCCACGATAGGGAAAGCGCCGCCCCGACGGTTGTCGGGACGGCGCTTGGAGTGCCCTAGGACGGCGTGCCCGTGGGCAGCGTGATGTCGGTGTTCTTGCCCAGCCTCGGGCAGCCGCCCTTCGCCTGGCGCACCCGCTTGAACCTGACCGTGAGGCGGCCCTTGGTGACGGCGTCGACGATCCAGCGGCAACGGCCGGCCGTGTCCTCGACGGTGACGCGCCAGTCGGTCTTGCGCTCGTTGGCGAGCATGATGACCACCAGCGGCCGGCGTATCTTGCTGGCCTTGGCCTCGATGTGGTACTTCAGCCCTTGCATGGCCGGTGCCATCTGGGCCGTCGAGGGCTTGGACGCGGCCGCCGCGGGCTGCGCCACCAGCATCGTGCCGATGGCCACCAGCAGGGCGACGATGATACGGGGGAACTTCATCCGGGACAACCTCCAAAGTTGTTTGGATAGCCTTATTATTATAACACCATATTATACAAAACACAAATTCGACTATCTCAAAAAGGCAGAAGCGCCGCCCCGACGGGTGTCGGGACGGCGCTTGGTTGCGCGGGGGTTAGCCCTCTTGGCGGAGGTCGGTCACCAACTTGGAAACCTTCGGGCAGTTGCGGCTGGTCCGCGACGTGATGCGCACGAGCAGCTTGCCCGGAGGGCTGCTCAGCCCGGTCATGGTGATCGTGTAGCGGCACTTCACCCAACGGGTTTTCTGGCCGCCGGTCAGATTGACTCGCATCGACGTGGTGTAGCTGCGCCCGATAGGGCCCGGCACGGGGTAGTCCTTCCAGTCGCGGCGCAGGCCGATCTCTTGGAACCGCTGGTCCGCAAAGAGCTGCCAGCGGTGCGCCGACTCCTTGGCGCGGTCCAGCGTCATCCGGGTCACGGCGCTCGCCGTGCTGGCCACGGCCTCCGGCCGGGGCAGGGGGTAGACGGCTAGGCCGGACTTGAGGTCGACGGTGATCTCCGGATACGGCCAGCAGCGGCGCGAACGCGGCTGCTGGGTGGGTCGGAACGTCAACACGTGGCGCGGGTTGCTGCCATAGCGCAGCGCCCGGAACCGCCACTTGCAGTTCAGCGCGCCGCTGAGGGCCGTCTTCACGGTCCAGTCGCGGATCCGGGGGTTGGCCAGCGAGCTGATGTGCAGGTAGCCGGTGACCGGCTTCTTGAAGACGCCCTCGCGGGCGTCCTGCAGGATCCGGTCATTGACCAAGCTCACGGCCTTGTCCATCTGGGCGGCCGTGGGCCGCTTGGTGGCCGCTTGCGCGGCCGGCACAAAGGCCGCCAGCAGGCAAAGCGCCAGCGACAGGCGCAAGAGGTGCTTCATGGAACCCTCCAGTGTGGGGTGTCGGACGACAGATACTATACTGCGAACGCCTGCCCCCGCAAAGGGGCAAGCCAACATCTAGCGCGCCTTGAACCTGTAGTTCTTTTTGGCCGCGCTTGGGCATCCCTCGGCGTCTTCGCCTTCTATCAGGACGCCCTCCTGGAAGCTGACCAGCGCGTACTGGCGGTCGATGCCGTCGACGATCAGGTCAAAGCGGCACTTGCGGTAGGAAGTCCACCGCGCCGTGCGCTTGTACATGATCGTCAGCGAGCCGGTCATGGCGCCGCTGAAAGTGCGCCATAGCTTGGGCGGCTTCTTGCCTCGGTCGGCGGGGTGGATATGAACCCGCCCCTGACCCGACAGGTCATTCACGAACTTGGGCACCGCCCACTTCACGGCCTTGGTGGCCGTCGCAGCAGTAACGTCTGCTTGGGCGGGAGCCGCCAGACAGAGCGAGGCCAGCGCCAGCAGTAGCGCCATCAAGGTACGGCGTCTCACAAGACCTCCGCGGGTCGTAGGACAACCGAACAATTATACAACTAATGGTAATAAAAAGCAATAAGTACTGGTCGGGGTGAGAGGACTTGAACCTCCGGCCTCAGCAACCCGAATGCTGCGCGCTAGCCAACTGCGCCACACCCCGACAACGGCAGAATAATAGCGCATTTTGGGTTTAAATCATAGCCGGTTCATAGAGGAAGCGCCCTGCAGCCCCGCGAGGGGCGACAGGGCGCTTTCAAGCGTCCGATTCGGGTTGGAGGGCGCGGACCAGCATCTCGCCGATGGCGTCCATGAACTTGGGGGACAGGCCGAGGATCAGGTCGGCCAATTCCTTGCCAAGCAGGTAGCCAAGAGCTAGCGCCAGTGCAAGGCCGACCACCAAGTCCAGGTACGCCTGCCACCGGGGTGGCGGTTTGGCGTTGGTTTGGGTCATGGCCGCGGCTTTCCCGGGCGATGCAGGTACCAGAACTTGCCCCGGTCGTCCCACTTCCAAGTGGCACCAGCTCGGCGCCACCGCGGGGGCGGGGGACGGCGGCGTGTGGCCTTGGCGGCCTCACGGGCTTCCTTGGCTTTCGCGATCAAGCGATGCACTTCTTGGTCGCTGATGTCGCCATATGGGTGCGGGCTGACGGTGCCCAGCTGGCTGAGGCGGCCTTGAAGGCCTTCAGGCGGCTGCCTGCCACAGGGGCAGGGAACCAGGTGGGAACTCTGGTCGGCGTACCCGCAGGGGCAGCGATAGAACGGCAAGTCGTCGGGCATGGTCTCGCAGTCTGTAGCTGTGAACGAACTAGCGCATATTGTACCATAAAAGCTAAACAAAAGCAATTTGCTATGATAGGTGCATGAAACACGCAATAACCGCCATCGGATTTGACCTGTACGGCGTTGTCGTCCACGGCGTGCAAGGGCCAGACCCCGCGATGCTGGCGCTGATCGGCCGCTTGCGTCGTCACGGCTACAGAGTGGGCTTGCTTTCCAATTCCGAATCGCTGCGGCGGTTCCGGGAGCGCTACCACGGCCTGGACCTGTCCTTTGACGCCGTGGTTCTCTCGGGCGAGATAGGGGCGGCCAAACCCGATACCCGTGCATATCTGCACTTATCGCAGCAGCTGGCAGCCCAACCCGACGCTACGGTTTACGTCGATGACATGCCGGCCAACGTCGCCGGAGCCGACGCCGCCGGGCTTCATGGCATCCGCTATGCCGGAATCGAGGCTCTGGTAGATGAGTTGCATGCAAATGGTGTGCGAACGGACTAACAGATACAGCTGTAGTAACGGCTACAACAAACACCTATCGCCATTAACCCTCCGGCTGCTGCGCCGGAGCCATATAAAACGCTTGCATAAACCGAACGAAAACCGTACACTCTGAATATGGAATCAATTGTTGCCGCTATCATCGTTATCGCAGGGCTTGCCGCCATCGCCGTATACCTTGCATCTGTCATTCGTAAGTCCAATACGGCAAATAGCCCCAAGGCGGCGCCGGATCTAATGCTTATCCAAGACCAGCTCGGTAAGCTGACCGACCGCCTGGATGACCGGCTGGACAATACCCATATGCAGATGCAGACGGCGTTGCGCAGCCAGTTCGCGGCGTCCTCGCGCCTAATAAGCGAGGTCACCCGCGACCTGTCGGAGCTAAAAGAAAGCAACAAACAGGTACTGAGCGTTACCGATGAGCTTAAGTTGCTGCAAAATACCCTCCAAAACCCCAAACAGCGTGGTGTTCTCGGAGAGTATTTTTTACAATCGGTGCTGGAAAACGTCCTTCCGCCTGCCAGGTTTTCCCTACAACACCGCTTTTCCAACGGCGAGGCTGTCGACGCCGTCATCAAGCTGGACCGGGGCAAGCTGCTACCGATTGACTCTAAGTTCAGCCTGGAGAACTACAATCGTTTGCTAGAGGAGCAAGATAGGGGCCGACAAGAGGTGTTGATCCGCGCCATCAAGGCTGACCTTAAGCTGCGCATTGATGAGACTTCCAAGTACATCCGTCCATCAGAAGGCACTATGGATTTTGCCTTTATGTTTATTCCTTCGGAAGCTGTTTATTACGACCTGCTTATTAATAAGGTTGGAACCATAAAAACTAACTCGCGCGACCTGATTGAGTACGCCTTCCGTGACAAGCGGGTGATCATAGTTAGCCCTACGTCGTTCATGGCTTATCTCCAGACGGTCCTGCAGGGCCTGAGAAGCCTGCAGATTGAGGAGCGGGCCAAGGACATTGAAAAGCGAGTTGGCGAGCTAGGGAGGCACCTGGTGGCCCATGAGACGTACATGCAGAAGCTCGGTTCATCGCTTGGCACCACGGTCAACCACTTCAATGCCGCCCATAAGGAACTAGCCAAGGTTGATAAGGATGTCGTGCGCATCGCCGAGACCACACCGGCCATCGAGCCGGTGATTGTTGACCGTCCCCAGAAAGAAATACCGGTTGAAATAAAATAATTCCGTTGGAGGGGGCCCGGCGTGAAGCCGGGCCCCCTCGTGCAACTATTCGCCCCTGGGGGTATGGGGCGACTCATAGCCGCGAATCGGCGGCGGACCTTTGTACCTTTTCCGCAGCATGCGGACGGGCCCCAGGGTATGCCTGTACTCCCACTTGCGCTCCTTGGAGTTGTAGGCCCACCTGACGGTGATCTCTCGCTGCTTCCTCCAGTGCGACAAGATTTCGCAGTCACGCTTGCCGAAGTTCCAGATGGACCAGGCGCCGCTGATGGTTGCGGTGTAGCGGTACCAGCCGGAAGCAACCTTCACCGCCTTCTCCACCCACCAGGTGTCCCATTCGTCCAGAGTGACGCACTGCTTTTCTGCGGGCATCGGGTCGTCGCGGCACCACACCTCGGTCAACTGCTCGGCGCGGAACTGGAACTCTCCGTAGCCGGGGATGTTGTCGGCCATGGCGGCCGCCGGTATGGCCAAGGAGGCCACGAGTGCCACCAGAAAGCCAACAGCTTGCTTGCGCATGCAGTACTCCTCGTAGGTTAGACGGGACGGATGTCGATGACGTCTTCGGCGCCCTGGCACAGGATGCCATCTTCCTGGGCAAGGACCAAGCCTTCGGTCCAACGCTCGTAGCCGGGGACTGTTACACCGCCGCCAGCTGCGCCGATGAAGCGGACCTGCCGCCGCCGGCCAAGGCCCAGGCAGTCGGTCCAGTTGCCTCGTTCCTCAATGATGGTGACCAACTGCCCGGACGCAAAGCGCTGGTTGAGCGCTTGGGCCTTTTCGGCAGAACCATCCGGGAAGATGTAGCGCCGCCGCCGCCAATTCATGACGGCGTACAGGGCACTCTCAGGTATGTCCTGCAGACGCAGCTCCAGCAATCTGGCATGGCCGCGCGCTTCATGCCACAAGTTCATTGCGACTCCTCATGTGAAGGGACTGAGTCACGACATTATGTCATGAATATAAGATAAAGGCAATACTCTTATGGCTTTGCACGGCATCTGCCGCGCCGCCGCGCGCAGTGTGCTAGCATTTATCGTATGAAACGCATACTCTCAGGCCTCAAATCATCAGGTGACGCAACATTGGGTAATTATCTCGGTGCCATTAAGCGCTGGGTGGAGCTGCAGCCGGCCGAGCCCGCCCAGGCGGAGGCCGAGCATTTCTTCTTTATTCCTAACCTCCACGCCCTCACTGCGCGGACGGAACCGTCGGCGCTTCGGCGCGACACGCTGTCAAATGCCGCCTGGCTGATTGCCGCCGGCCTTGATCCGTCGCGCGTGACACTGTTTGTCCAGTCGCAGATCCCGGCCCACAGCGAGCTGGCTTGGATCTTTAATAATTACGTCACGATGGGGGAGCTGGGGCGGATGACCCAGTTTAAGGACAAGTCGCAGAAGACCGGCCCAGAAGGGCAGGTGGTTGGCATGTTCACCTATCCGGCGCTGATGGCCGCGGACATCCTGCTCTACGACGCCGACGAAGTGCCCGTAGGAGAAGACCAGAAGCAGCACGTGGAGCTGACCCGCGATATCGCCGAGCGGTTTAATAATGTGTACGGGCCCGTCTTCAAGGTTCCCGTGCCCACGATTCCCGAGGTGGGTTCGCGTATCATGAATCTCCAGAATCCCCATGCCAAAATGAGCAAGAGTGACGATGACCAGAGCGGCAACATTATGCTGGCCGACAGCACCGATGTAATGGAGCGCAAAATCATGCGCGCCGTGACTGACTCGGGTAGCGAAGTGCGGGCGGCAGACGACAAGCCAGCCGTCACCAACTTGCTGCATATCTATAGCGCGGTAACCGGCCGGCCAGTGGCAGCCATTGAGAGCGATTACGCCGGGCAAGGCTACGGACAGTTCAAAGCCGACTTAGCCCAGGCAGTCACCCGGCACCTGGCGCCCATCCAGTTCCGCCACGCCCAGCTGATGGGGGAGGAGCGTGAGCTATTGGCGATCCTTAATACCGGCCGCGAGCGAGCCGCCACCATCGCTGAAGAGAAATTATCCCAGGTCAAACAGGTCCTGGGTCTGTTGTAATTGAAGGCGCATAGCCACATCGTTGTGACAAGTTATCCACAGTTTACTCATAAAAACAGATAGAAATGTGAATATCACAACAGAAAATAGCGTAAGAGTCTTGACGTAGGGAAGGTGCTTATGCTAGTATGTGTTCAAGTTAAGCAAGTGGCTTGGCAAATTGAAAACTCGGACCCACCCCCACCCCTCCTCCTTCCTCTCCGATCCTTAGGCCAGACATCGTCGGTAGGACCAGCCCGGACTTAGAAGTATCCCCCTTACTTTCTAATTCCGGACTAGTCCTACTGCACGAATAGGGAAACGACCTTGCACTGCAATCAGCGTTTCCCGCTGGATCTGAAGTAGATCCTGGTCACAATCACGTGTTGTGATCAGAAACTACTTCAGATACCCCAGTCTGGTAGGATTGCACCTCTAGCCGCACCCCTTACCACCGCGGCACATCTTCCCAGTATCTTTGGGCTCACCAAAACTAACACTACTTTAGTTTGGGCTTAAGGATGCTCCCAACGGGGCGACAGGCGCCAACTAAGTAACAACGTTATGGTAGATTCCTTCTCGCCCCGTTCAGTGGACTTATTATTACAGCGGCCTCCGGGCCGCTGTTTTCGTGCCTTGAGCGCTCTTGCGCGTTGCGGATTAATGCCGCTTTTGCGATACTAAAGGGAATATTGAGGCCAAGCATGACGTCGCGACGATTCATAACCACCACTGGAACCACGGCTGCCGCAGCCGCTTTGGGCTGCTTGCTGGCCATGCTGGCGCTGTCGCCCGTGGAAGCCGGCCCGGTTGGAGTGACGCTGTGGTTTGTGCTGCTGCTGGTGGCGGTAAGCGGCGCGCTGGGGCTGGCGGCCTTTGCGGTGTCGCGCAACTTGCGCCCCAATGCTGAAACCGGTGACTTGGTGCCGGCGGCGTTGCGGCGCGGACTGCTAGTGGGCGGCTATGTGACAATCTTGCTAGCATTGAGCAGCCTGCAGCAACTGAACCTGCGCGATGCCGGCCTACTGGCGCTGCTACTGGGCCTTATTGAATTCTACGTGGTGGCCAAGGCATGAGCACTGACCGCTACCAGACGCTGGAGCAAGCATTGGCAGACGTGGCTGACACCAAGGACTTGCGCGCCCTTGAAGAACTGAGAGTGCGCTATCTGGGGCGGGAAGGCTTGATAACTAGGGACCTACGCTCGTTGGGGGCGGCGCCAGCGGCCGAACGCAAAGAGAAAGGGCAAATTTACAACAAAGCCCGCCAGGATGTTGAAAACGCCTTGGCAGAGGCAAGAAAACGGATTGAAGACTCGGAAATTGCCCGCCAAGCCCAGGAAATTAACCTGGACCTGACTGCTCCGGTAGAAGTTGGCGGGGCTTATGGGCACGCGCATCCGGTGACGGCGGTCATTGACGACATCGTGCGCGTGTTTTGGCAGATGGGCTATACCGTCATCGACGGTCCGGAGGTGGATACCGAGTGGTACAACTTTGACGCCTTGCTGGTAGGCAAAGACCACCCCGCGCGGGACATGCAGGACACGTTCTATTTGGAAGGCGGCAATCTGCCGCGGACGCACACGTCCAACATGCAAATCAGGCACATGGAAGAGAACCAGCCGCCCATCAGGATCATCTCGGTGGGCAAAGTCTATCGCAACGAGGATGAGGACGCCCGCCACGCCTGGATGTTCAATCAGATTGAAGGCCTGGTGGTAGACAAAGGCATAACCCTGGCCGACCTCAAGGGCACGCTGCTGGCCATGATGCGCGGCGTACTGGGCGAGGGGACACAGGTGCGCCTGCGTCCCAGTTACTTCCCGTATGTTGAGCCGGGAGTGGAGATGGACGCCAGTTGTATTATTTGCGGCGGCAGCGGCCGATCCGGCGACGCCGAGTGCAAAACCTGCTCCGGTACCGGTTGGCTGGAGATGGGCGGCGCCGGCATGGTACACCCGCAAGTGCTGCGCAACGTCGGGATTGACCCAACTGAGTTCACCGGGTTTGCGTTTGGTTTTGGTGCCGAACGCATAGCCATGATAAAGCACGACGTTGGGGACTTGCGCGAGTTCTGGCGACCAAATTTGAAGTTCTTGGAGCAGTTTTAATGAAAGTGTCTGTGGAATGGGTTAACGGCCTACTGGATAAGCCGCTGTCGCCGCGCGCCATGGCCGACGCGCTGGAGCTGGCCGGCATTGAGGTGGAAGAACTGGCCGAGGGTAGTCCGCTAGATGAAAAGATCGTGGTCGGCAAGGTCCTCCACGCCCAGCACCATCCCAACGCCGACAAGCTCAAGCTGACAAGCGTTGACACCGGTAGCGGCGAGGCCCAGATAGTTTGCGGCGCCCCCAACGTGGGAGCGGGGCAGACCGTCGCCGTGGCGCTGCCGGGTGCGGTATTGCCTGGGGGGATGCAGATAAAGTCAGCCACCATCCGCGGTGAAGAGTCGCACGGCATGATTTGCAGCGAACAAGAGCTTGGCCTGGGTCAAAACCACGAAGGTATTTTGGTTCTGGATACCGATGTAAGGCTGGGCACTCCTGTTAGGGAGTTATTAACAACAGAAGACATAATTGATGTAAAAACTGCTGCAAACAGGTGGGATCTTAACGGCATTGTAGGAATTACACGGGAAGTCGCCGCGCAGAGCACCCGTAAGTTACAGGAGCCGGAGGTCGCCCTGGCGGGTGGACCGGCCGCGGCGCCCAACGTGAGCGTTGATCCGGCCACCGGGACGCACCGCTATTTACTTCAGGAACTGAGCGTGGACGCTAGGCAGCCCACGCCTGGCTTCATCGTCCGCCGCTTACGGGCCAGCGGCGTCCGGCCAATCAGCGTGGTCGTGGATATCACTAACTACGTTATGTTGCTTTTTGGGCAACCGCTGCATGCCTTTGACGCCGACAAGGTAAAGGGCCGCGTATCGGTCCGCGATGCTACTCCCGGCGAGACGCTGGTAACCTTGGACGGCGTAAGCCGCACTTTGGCGCCTACGGACATCGTGATTGCTGATGAGTCGGGCGCCATCGGCGTGGCCGGGGTCATGGGCGGCGAGAATACCGAGATTGATGACGATACCCAGCGGATATTTTTGGAATCGGCCAGTTTTAACCCCGCCCGGCTGCGCAAAACCGCGGTTCGTTATGGGCTGCGTACCGATGCCTCGGCCCGGTTTGAGCGCGGACTGCCACCGCAGCTATGTCCGCAGGCGCTGGCCGCCGCAGCGGAGCTGCTGGCCAGCCACGCCGGCGCAACCGTGGCCGGTCCCGCCGCCGACACCCAAGAAGGGCCGGCTTCCGTAAGCCGGCTAACCATTGAGCCAGCGCGCATTGGCGCCCTGTTGGGAATGGACGTTACTGCCAAGGACGTACGGAGCCATCTGGCCACCTTGGGCTTTGGGGTGGGGGAACCATCGGCCACGGGCAGCCTTACGGTTGACGTGCCATGGTGGCGGCCGGACGTAACCGAAGAGGCCGACGTGGCAGAAGAAGTCATGAAGCTGATCGGCCACGCCAAGTTGCCCGCCACCATCCCGCCGCTGCGGGCTTCCAATATCGTTTTTGACCGGCGCTGGCCAGCTATCTGGGATGCCAAGGCGGCCCTCCGGTCGCTCGGCATGTTTGAACTAACCACGTACTCATTCATCAGCCAGAAACAAATTGAGGATTTGGGGTGGGAGGCGTCTGACCACCTGCAGCTTAAGAACCCGCTGTCTTCCGAGCAGTCGCATCTGCGCAGCTCCATCTTGCCTAGTTTCCTGGCTACCGCCCAGAAAAACCGCGCTTACGGCAAGCAGTTTGCGGTTTTTGAGTTATCCAAAGTCTTTGTTAAGGGCAAGGAAGGCGAGCTTCCTGATGAGCCCGTCCACGTGGCCATGCTGGCCGTTGATCCCGCGAATGGCTACGGATTGGTCAAGGCCGCGATTGATCGGCTATCCCGCCAATTCAATGTTCCAGCCAAGGTTGCGCCCGGTGCCTTCCACGCCGTCGTGGCGCATCCGTCACGTTCCGGCGAGATTACCGTCCATGGCAAAAAAGTGGGCGTTATCGGCCAGCTACATCCGGCGCTGCTGCGCCGCCACAAGCTTCCGGAAGGGACGGCCTATCTGGAGATGAACTGGCAGGCCTTTTTGGGGCAGGCCCAGCCAAAGCGGTACCGCCCATTAAGCAAATACCCGGCCATTGAGCGCGACGTGGCCGTGGTGGTGGCGCGGGAAGTGACGTGGGACCAAATGGCGGCCGCCGTTAGCGGTTACCAAATTGCCTTTGTAAACGATTATTATGGCGACGATCTGGGAGCCGGGAAGAAGTCTGTGGCTTTGCGGATCACCGTACAGCGGGAAGACGGTACTCCAACCGACAGTGATGCGGAGGCAGCGCAGCAGCACGTGGTGCGGCAACTGGAGCAGCATTTCCAGGCCCGTCTGCGCACCGACTGATATCGCGGCCAAAATTTAGACTAGTCAAAATTAAAACATAACCGCTATAATGCTAGCGTAGTAGCGGAGCGCCCATGTCAGCGGCGTTGAAAACAAAAACAGCCAGCCACAACCAAGAATCCAGCCCACCGTCGAAGCGCCAGCTTCCGGCGGGTTTGCGCGCCGCCATTTTGGCGCTTGGCGTAGTGCTGGCCGGCGGCATGGGCGCCCAGCTTACAGTGGAGTCCTTATATGCCGGCCGGGTGTATCCGGGCGTACGGGTAGCCGGCGTTGACGTTGGTGGGAGCTCACTTGCCCAGGCGCGCAGCGCCTTGAAGCAGCGCTTGCGGGACTATGCCGTTACTTTGCAGGTTGGCGACCGGACATACCGCGCCAGCCCTGCCCAAGTGGGCGTGGATTATGACGTTTCAGCCACGCTGGACGACGCCTATTTGCGGGGCCGCAACCATTGGTACGCACCCCTGGGACTGCTGGATGCCTCAAGGCAGCCGGTGGCCTTTGCCTACCGCGTGGATGCGCCTCGCCAGGCTGGTTTTGTTGAGGCCGTGGTTAAGCAGACAGGTCGCGCGCCCGTAGATGCCAGCGTTGTAATAAACGAAGGTGTTCCCCAGGTCAAACCCGATACCAACGGGATAGGCCTCTCACGGGAAGAAGTGGTGGCCGCTATTAATCGCTTGGCTTCAGCCGCCGAGCGGCAGCCGGTAAAGCTACAGGTCAGCAGCCAGCCAGCCGAAATTACGGCAGACAAAGTTACAACAGCAATTGATGAAACCAAGATCCTACTGGCGGTGCCGGTGACGCTGACGTATCAGGGGCGCACTTTCCGGCCGACGCCGGCCGACATGGGGGAATGGATAGCCTACGACAAGGCTACTAGCGGCAAGCCGGTCTTGGTGCCCCGGATACGCGAGGACGGCATCAAACACTATCTCCAGTTCGTGGCGCTGGCCATCAACGTCAATCCCGTCAACCGTAAGGTAGTGGTTGAAAACGGCGTTTCCCGCGAGGAACGCCCCGGCAAAGAGGGTCTACAACTGGACCAGGATGCGCTGTCTAAGCTCATTGCCGCCTCCGTGGCTTCCAAGAAGGCCGTATTGGCGGAGGCGCCTACCAGGCCGGTGCCGTTCCAAACCGAGTACAATCGCGTAGTCACGCTGGATTATGGGCGCTATGTTGAGATAAACCTTAGCAAACAGAGGATGTGGGTCTACCAGGATAAAAAAGTGATCTACGAATCACCGATAACCAGTGGCGCTACCGGTGCCGGCTACCCGACCATCCAGGGCCTGTTTTCCATCCAAGCAAAGCAGACTAACCGCAATCTGAACGGTTATGCGATTGGTTATGACTACAACGTTTTTGTGAAGTATTGGATGCCTTTCTCGGGTAACTTTGGGTTGCACGACGCGAGTTGGCGCACGGCTTTTGGCGGCGCAGATTATTATTACAACGGGTCGCATGGCTGCGTAAATTTGCCGTCGGCGGCGGCGGCCTTCCTGTTTGGGTGGGCTACGGTCGGCACGCCAGTGTGGGTGCATAACTGATGCATTTGCGGACCTTTAACGCCTATCTGGCCCTGACA
>CBDTXE010000029.1:0-12407 GCA_965364395.1 uncultured bacterium
GCCGAGAACCCGCCGTTGTTGTAGGCGACGGTTTCTTGCCACTGCCCCAATGTGCCGTCGGCGTTGATTACAGCGTACTGGGTGTCGGTGATGAAGCCGGGACACGGGAACGTGGCGGAGTTGCAACCGCCATAGACATATAAGTACCCGTTGTTGACGGACATTCCATGGTCTCGCCGGGCGGTTGGGAATGATGTTGCCGCGCTCCACGACCCCAGCGACCCGTCGCTTTGGATAGTGGCATACTCCACCGTACTCACCACGCTGGGCGTCCCCGTCCTTCCCCCGGTCACATATAGCCTGCCGTTATAGGCCGCCGCTGAAAAACGGTTTCTGGCGGTCGTGAGGCTTCCATTGCTGGTTGACGTCGACTGTGTCCACGATGAAATGGTGCCGTTGCCGTTGATACGGGCGTATTCCATGGTTGCTACCAGCGACGCATTGAGGGTGCCGCTGGAGCCACCCATGATATAGAGCACGCCTTGGTAGTTGGCCCCGGCCGCGTAGCTACGGGCCGTATTTAGGCTGCCGGTGTAGCTCCACGAACCCACCGACCCGTTAGTGGCAATCTTGGCATACTCAACTGAAGTTGCCGTGGGAATGGGCACGGCGCTGTTGTTCTCCCCTCCAACCGCGTATAGGTACCCGTTGAAACCAAAAGCCGTCAGGCCCTGGCGGGCTGTCTGGAGAGAAGATGTGAACGTCCAGGTTGTCGGCGCCGTCGTACCCAGCGCGCCCGTAACGGGGTCCAATGAGATGTACATGACGTTGGCAGTGGTTACCGAGTTGGCGTTATCATTGCCGCCCCCAATCAGGTAAAGGTAACCATTGTAGGCGACCAGTCCAGCGGCAAATTGGCCACCCGGATCAGCCGGGATATTAGGCGCACTGTCAGGTGTCCACCCAGGCGTTGAACCGCCCGTCAGCTCAGCGCGCCCGACTTGGTTGGCCACGGACTGGTCAATATTGTCGTCTACGCTTCCCAGGACAAACTCAGTGGTGGAGGAAATTAAGAATGTCGGGTCAATGGACAACGGATACGCCGCCTTATCCAGCCCGGTGGCCGTAACCGTCAGCTTTTTGCCTTCCAACGTGAATCGGGCCTTGGGGTGCTCGCCGCGGTAGTACTTGGCTTCCTTAATAATTGGCGCGGGAATTGAAAACATCAGGTACTCTTTGCGGGCATTCTTGCGCGCCAGCTCCACGGCCTGCTTATCCTTATCGCTGCCGTAAGTGATATTCCCAAACAGCTCCGGAGTGGCAGTGTAAAACCCAATGTCGCCGGTTTCCTGCAGCCGGACGTCAACGGAATCGGGAGCCTCAATCATGTACGAGTAGCTGGCCGTGTCTCCCGGTGACTCCTCCAGGAGTATGTCTTCCTTGACGCCGTTGGACTTGGGCGTAAATACCATCTGGCCGTCCTGGTCCTTCAGCGGATATACCACGCGTCCGTCATGCGGCCTTCCTGGCATAAGCGGGAACTCCGGCTTGAAGGTCACGGCAACGTGGTTGACGTTGTCTTCCATAGTGATACCCTTTGCCGGATCGTCAGGCATGGTGGCGGTGTAAAGCTGCTTTTCAGTGGCACCCGCCTTCACCTGCATGACGTCCTTGGATTTTTCGGCCTCCTGCTTGCCCTCTCCGTTAAAAACACTGGCTTTTTGCTCCGGCACATACCGCAGCTTGCTCTTAAAACTGGGTGCCGGCTTGGTGGCGACAGTCGCCAACTTGCCGTTGATGCCGTACCTGGCGTTGGTTGTGGCATACAGGAGGGCAGGGGCGGCTATCCCTGCCCTCACGGCGCCGGTCACCGCCAGGTGCACCGGCTTGCGCACGTCAAAACGCGGCATCCGCCCGGGAAGCCATTGCCTCCGCCTGTCGCCTACCCGCCCGCGGCCGAGCGGCAGCGCGCGGAATACCCCCGCCACTTTACCTACCATAACCGTATTATATAAACCCCTTACCATTTGCTGTAGTAGGGCAGTGTTATGTCACCAATCCGTACGTCCTGGTTTGACGGCGCCGTCAAATGGATGCGTATGTTCATAGTCCCCCCGGCCGTATATCCGGAAGCCGCCAGCGCTGTGGAGTTGATGGTTGACCAAGCCGCCGCGGCCCCAGGGTTCATGAGTAGGGCGTTAAAACCGGCATCGGTTGTGCCATCGGTCTTAGTAACCGTCACGTTGAACGTCCCAGCCGTGGCCGACTCGTATATCTTGAAGGAGGGGTTACCGTTCCACGCCGCCCAGTCTTCCGGCACTGGTACGGTTATGACAATGTCGTAATCCTGCGCCGACGCCTGGTTGGTGGTCCAGCGGTAATAGCCCATCCTCTGCGTGGCATCGTAAGCGGCCGTCATGGTGCCGGTGTTGGCGGCGCCATCGGCATCCAGCACGGCTCCTGCGTACTCGGCGGTCAGTTTAATAGTCTTTTGGTGCCTGGCCGTGCCATTGAAGGTTACTTCCTTGGAAGTACCGTCAAAGTTAGCACCGTTGGTGGTTGTGCCAATCAAGAACCGCCCCAGCACTTCTACCGTGTCGGTTACAAATAAGCCGCCCGTGCTAGTCGTCAGCGTGGGAGTGCCGCTACCAACCACCAGCCGGCGGTTGGTAGCATCTGCCAGTACCAAACTGTTTGCCAGGGTTGCGTTACCGGTTGATTGCAGAGTACCGCTGGCGCTAATATTGGCACCCAAGACGTTGCCGTTGACATTGATGTGGCCCGACTGCTGCGTACCCGGAGAACCCGACTGAAGGGCTACGTAGCCGGCGCAGACTGCGGCGCTGGTACAGATATTGTAGGTTCCGGCCGCGGCGGTACCAAACTGGTAAGTAACCGTTGCCGTTGGCAGGGCAAAGTTAACGGTGGTACTGTTGGCGGCATTAGTCACTGACAGAGACGTAGAAGCCCCACCCTGCAAGGTTAATGTGGAGTTCGTCTTTCCAATTGTTAGTTGGCTTTGGTTAGTAGCCCCAATGGTCATAGCCACCGCGCTGGCCGTGTCAAATGACGTGCCGCGATGGTTGCTGGCGGATACCGTACCTGTTCCAGCGTCCACATTGGTGTTGTTAGTTACCACACCACCGTTGGTGTTGACCACGTTATTGAACGTGTTGCTAGTGCCTGTAAACACATTTGCTTGGTTCAGATATGCCACGTTATTCAGCGTTCCGGCAGTGTTGATACTGGCACCGTTAATTGAATAGATGTTGCCCGTCGTGACATTGATCCCGCCGTTCACGTCCAGCATGTAGTTAGCCGCCGCCTGGTTAATAGCCACCCTGCCGCCGCTGTTAAAGTAGGTGTCGGCGCTGGCGTTAACACCAATTGCCGTGCGGACCGTTCCGCCGTTGTCTGACAAGTACAACTGGTTGCCTTGCTTGCGGACGTAGATTGACTCCGGCACCGCCTGGTTGTCGCGGAAGACCAAGTTTATCGACTGCGTGCTGGTGCTGGTCGTGCTCTTGAGGATGATGCCGTTGGCGCCGTCGGTGGCGTTGAAGAGGTTAGCCGCCGAAAATGTGTTGGCCTGGCTTAGATACGCAACGTTAGAAAGGGTTCCGGAAGTATTGATACTTGTTCCGTTGATTGAGTAGGACTGGCTGGCGCCGATATTTACCCCGCCCTCTACGCTCAGGTTGGCCACCTGCGTAACGTCGGAGTTAGTGATTACCAAGGTCGTCGCTCCTGAGGCATCGCTCAGATTTACGCTAAAGTTGCCGGCGGCTGCCCGCTGCAGCGTGGTGTCGCTAGCGGCAATCTGGATGACATTTGAGGCTGAGTCCAAACTCAGCGCCCCGCCGCCACCGGAGCTGATTTGCACCGCACCCGTGCCGGATATGTTACCGATGTTGGTCAAGTTGCCGGAGTTATCCACACGGGTCACCGAGTTCGTTTGAAGGACTCCACCGGTAGTGTTGATGTTCCCCGATCCGCTGTAGGATGTGCCGCCGGAAATTGCGCCGGTCAGACCGATGTTGCCGATGTTGGAGAGGTTGCCGCTGGCGTCAATACGCTGGGTGCCGCCCGTTTGAATCGCCGTGGAAGCGTTTACCGTACCCGCATTCAGCAGCGCCGCCACCGTCACCGTACCGGAGCCCGTTGTATCGACATTCAGAACCGACGTGCCGCCTGTATTCTGCACGCTGAGCGCATTGGCGTTAGTGTACTGGACCTTTGGCGTATTCTGTCCACCCACCGGCCGCACCATCACGCTGACGGCCGACGTACCCACGCCGCTCCTTGAGGTTAATGCGGTCCCCACGATCCCCACCGTGGCGCTGTTATCCGCAACCACGGCTCCGGCAGTTGTTCCCGACGTCACCAGCTGGTCACCCACGTTGACGGTGCCTTCCGCCGTGACGGTCGTATTGCCTGCGATCACAACCTGTACCGGGTTGCCCGTAGCCACTGTTGCGGCCGCCACGCCGTAAATGCGCGTGTCGCGCACGACGGTAGGCGTTGTCACCCGCATACTGCCGCTGTCTTGGGTGATGATTACGGCATCGCCGGCTGACACGCCGCCATTAGCCGCCAGCCAGGTCTTGGTGATTACGCCGCCGGTATCGGTTGAGTTAGTCAACCGCAGCTCCGAGGATGCATTTAAGACTGCACCATTCAGGTTGCCGGTGGTTGTAAAGTTATTGCTTCCCGCGCCGATCGTTCCGCTACCGGAGCTAAGCGACAAAGCGTTGCCGCCGCCGGTCGAGCTGATCTGCACCGCGCCCGTGCCGGTGATATTGCCGATGTTGGTCAAGTTGCCGGAGTTATCCAGCCGCAGGTTGCCGGCGGCGCTTCCTCCGGTGTAAATGCTGGTGTTGGCATAAATACTGCCGCCGCTGGTTAATGTGCCTCCAATAACCGTCCCGTCAACATTGATATGGCCGGTCTGGGCGGTACCAGGCGTAGCGCCTTGCAATTGAACGTATGCACCGCTGGCGCTGGCGGCGGCATAGCCGGTGCAGACGCTGGCCGTGGTGCAGATTCCGTATGTACCGTTGGCTGCGGTACCCAATTGGTATGTCACATCCGCCGTGGGGTTAACAAACGCCAGCGTCGTGTTGTTGGTGCCGTTATCAATCTTCAATGTGGAGCTAGCATTGCCCCGCATGGTTAGTTGCGCTGGACTGGCTGCCTTGCCGATAGTGATGGAATTGGCGGTACTGGTGCCGATGGTCAACGCGCCAACGTTGGAGGTGTCAAAGTCAGCGCTGAGAACGTGGGCGCCGCCAATTACCGATCCGTTAACGTTGAGGTGGCCGGTCTGCGGCGTACCCGGTGTGCCAGTTTGCAGCAGGACGGCGTTATTGGCAGTACAGCCTGTGGACGTACACACTTGGGTACCGCCCACCCGCAGAGCGGTAGAGCTATTGATGTCACCGGTGACGTCTAAGGGATATGCCGGATTGGTGGTTCCCCCTATCCGCACGCGTCCTCCCAGGATTGCCGCTATCTCAGTGTCATTGGCATTGCCCGTGGCGGCGTCTATATATAGGCCAATGTTGGTATTGGCCAGCGACCCGCTGTCCAGTTGGGTTATAGCCAGGCCCCTGATCGTATTTGATACGGATGCCGCATTTGTCGTGATTATCTGGGCATTGGTCTGTGTGGTGCCCACGCCGTTAGGCGAGAACGTAGATTGAAGACGCAAGCCCAAAGTAGTATACGGTGACGTGCCGGTGTTGGTGACATCCAGCTTTGCGCCCGGAGAGTTGTTACCCACGCCCACGTTTCCGGCATTAAAGTAACTGGTATCGGTGGCGCTGTTGCCACCCAGCTTCACGTACGCCGTCTGCGTGGGCGTGGAGCCCATGGCGCCCGAGAGGGGACCTACAACGACCTGGTTGTCCACCTTGAGAGTAGCGCGACCGCTAGCCTGCTGTAGCAACATGGCGTGGGTTTCCGCTCCACCGCCGTTTACTTGGTGTGTCCATCCCCATCCATACCCGGAGTCATCCGAATTAATCTTGAACCGCATCACATATGGCGCGACGTCGCTGTCAATCAATCCGCCTTGGTTGGTGTTGTCACCTGTCGAACCAATATACAGGTTCTCTCCGCGCACCATGGCGTCGCCATTGACATCCAACGTCGCTTGCGGCGCGGCGCCAATACCCAAGCGGGCGCCGGTAGCCGTCAGTTGGACGTAGCCGCTGTTATTAACTTGCAAGTCTGCATAGACCGAGCCGGCTGTGTGCGTCAGCCGAAGTTGCGGGTTGGCACTGTCAACCACCTCCAGCCGACGGGCCGGAGCCGCAGTGCCAATACCGATGCGGGCTGTCAATGTGTCCACGCCAAACACCGTCGTCGGCGAGACTCCGGCGGTTTGGACGGCCAAGGCTGTCGCACTGTTGGACGCATTCTTAAATAGAATGCCGTAAGTGGTACCGTCACCGGATCCTGTGAAGTGATTGACACCGCTAAAGCTTTGCGGTGTGGCAATAACTCCCCCGTTCAGCTTTGCCAGATTGCTATCGTTGGACAGATTGGCGGAACTGATTTGCGTGCCGCTAACCTGATATTGTCCCGTTACACTGATATTGCCAGCAGCCGTGATATTACCGGCACTGCTAACACTAAATTTACTTGTAGGGGTTGCCCCAGACTGTAAGTCAATTAAATTACCGCCGGCGTTGTTATTTGTTTTGCTGGCAAAGATTAGGGCCTGCCCACTGGCAGGATCGACCGAGGAGGTGACATATAGTGTGTTTCCAGTATTTGCGCCGTTGTTGAGATTGAGTACCCCCGACTGCACTCCCGATGACGAGTTACTGAAGACATACAGGTAATTGCTTGCCGTAATGGCAGCAGATGAGGTGTCGGCGCTGTTTTTAGTAAGAAACGTGCCAACCACTCCTGTGTCACAATCTACCCATGCCCCATTGACGCCACACTTAAACTTGTTATTTGTGGCGTCGTAAACCATGGCGCCGTTAACGGCACTCCCAACATTGGCCCCGGTATACGAATCCACTACCAGTAGGGTGGTATCGGCCGCGGCGCTGGCGGTGGAATTACCAACATAAACACGATTATTTGTGGTATCGGCACGAAATAGGACATCAGGCGTCCCCGCCGCAGTCTGCACCTGAAACGCCGATGTGGAGTTGACGGCATTGCGGAAGTTAGCCGACCCACCTACGGTCAACTCCTGGCCTACCGACATCCCCTGCATGAAGTTAGCCGCACCCCGCACGTCAAGGGTACCCACCACAGTAGTGTCGCCAGCCGTCAATGCCCCTCCGGCGGTACCCGCCTCGTTTAGGTTGTCCCCGGATAAGCCAACCAGGTCAAGGCTGCCTCCAACGCGCAGGCGTGACGTGGATGCAACGTAGACCGTGCTAGTGGGCGTTGTTGTCCAGCCGCCAATCATATATATGTAGCCGTTCAAAGAAATTCCTGTCAAGCCCGCCCAGGCTCGTCCTACAGGTAGAGCATTTGTAGTTGAAGTAGGTGTCATGCCGCAATGGGTTGAGTTACTGCCCTGGCAGCTCCATGCGCCGGGAGCTCCCGTACCAGTGGCTACCTTTGAGTACAGTACGCTGTTGGTGTATGTTGACGTATTACCGTCAAAGCCGCCCATGACATACAGGTAACCGTTGACACTGGTTACCACCGGCGCCTCGCGCCAGCTACTGCCGGGGATGGGGTTGGCCGACGCTGTCCAGGTACCAACCGAGCCGTCGGTGCTGAGCTTGGCGTAATGGATGGAGCCGAACGAATTGCCAGACACCACATAGACGTACCCGTTCATGACGGTGGACCCCGGATACAGCTTACCGTTAGGTAGTGCGTTGCTTGTGGTTGTTGGCGTCATGCCGCAAGCCGTGGCATCGGGACCTTGGCACTTCCATGCACCCAATTTGCCATCAGAGCCAATCTTTGTATAAAACACGGTGGTGCGGTTTCCAATGGTGTCCTTGCCGCCAATGACGTACGCGTAGCCGTTGGCGCTAAAGCCGGTAGCGCCGCCCCGCACCGCAGGCAATGGGGCGTTGGTGTCGGTCTGCCAAGCACCGGTTGAACCGTCGGCATTGAGCTTGGCGTAGTAGACTGTGCTTGTTTGCGCTCCGCTATCGCCGGCAACGGCGTAAAGGAATCCGTTATATACCATGAGCGTAGGATCCCGGCGTGTTGCCGGTAACGCATTGCCGTTGGTAGGCGTCATACCGCAGCTGCTAGTTGCGTTGCTGGCGCCCTGGCACTTCCAGGCGCCAATGGTGCCGTCGCTGTTTACTTTTGTATAGAATACAGTGTTATGTATATTTGAGGATGCGTCTTGTCCGCCAACTACGTAAATGTAACCGTTGGCGGTGATCTGCGAATGGTTTGTTAACGCCACGGGCAAGGTGTCGGCGTCGCTGCTCCACGAGGAGGTAGCACCCGAGTTATTACCAAGGACGGTGATATTTGAATCGGTAGTGTCAACGGTAAACAGGCTTTGGGCGGCCGCGTTTTGGATTTGGAATGCGGCTGCATTGTTAGTAGCGTTGCGGAAGGTCGCCGAACCTTGGGCATTGGTAGCGTTGGTAATACTAAATGTATCAGCACCATTGTATTGCGTAGCAAACTTGCCAGTTGACCCCGACGCGGCGTTGACGGTCATGCTGGAGTCCGTCCCCGATGAGTCACTGAGCGTAATTGCCACATCCCTAGCCGCGCCAGTGGTGGGCGTAGCAATTGTGTTGCCTCCGTCGTATGCACCCTGAAGCGTGAGTCCGCCGGAGTTAGCACACGTTACCCAGGCATTATTGACACCGCACTTGAAGGCGTTGTTGGTAGCGTCGTACGCTATTGCGCCGTTGACGCCGGTCCCTACGTTGGTACCGGTGTAGCTGTCCACGACCAGAAGTGTCGTGTCGGCAGCGGCACTGGCGGTGGAGTTGCCAACCACAATTTGGTTGTTGGTGGTATCGGCCCTAAACAGCACATCAGGCGTGCCAGCGGCATTTTGGATCTGGAACGTAGTGGTATTGTTTATGGTGGTCTTGGCGATGGTGCCGTTGGTTGTCATCAGGAGCTGGGCTGCGCCGGCTTTCATCGTCAGGGTGGATCCCGAGTTGGTACTGCTACCTATGGCAATATTTTGGGCAATGTTACCCGTGGAGTCGGCGATGTGGATAGACGATCCGCGCGTAGAAGTGCCTACCGACCCGATGTTGATAGTTTTGGCTGCAACATCGTTGGTACCGATATCGATGGCGGTGGAAGCAGCGGCCTGGATTTGCACCCCGCCCGTTCCGGCACTTACACTGATCCCGCTGTCGGCGGCCGCGCCGCTAATATCCACGTCACCCGCGGTGGCCTGCAAGTTCAATCCGTTTACTCCCGTAACGGTCAGCGACTGGGAAGCCGCGGAAGAAACCGTAGCCCCGCTGGCCGCCCCAAACGTCAGCTGGCTCGAGGTGAACGTGTTGCTGTTGTAAGTCCCAGCCACTGTCAAGTTGCCAGCCGATGATACGCTGAATTTGCTGGTAGGCGTGGCCCCCGACTGCAGATCCAACAGGTTGCCGGTAGCGTTGTTATTGGTCTTCACGGCCAGTAACAGCGCCTGGCCGCTGGCCGGGTCGGCCGAGGAGGTAACGTAGATGCCCGAACCAGTATTACTCCCGTTGTTCACAGATAGCACCCCGCTTTGCACTCCCGTGGAGGTGTTACTTAGCGAGTACAGGTAATTTCCGGCTGTGACCGCCGCTCCCGAGGTGTCGACCGCGTTCTTGGCCAAGTACGTTCCGGTGGCACACGCCACCCAGGTCAACTGACTGGCGGTAGAGGCACCGCCCGCCAAGCACTGGCTGAGGCCCGGTCCCGACGTTGGCAGCGTCATTGCATAAGAAGCCGTTAAGCCGACCAGGTTCATGGTCACTGTCCGGTTATTGACCGTACCGTCCTGCATGATGATTGAAGCGGCGTTGGTAGTTGAGCCAAGGGTCAAGGCATTGGCACCGCTGAACGTCGCCGTTCCACCTTGCACCGACCCCGACACGTTGATGCCGCCGGTCTGCTGCGAGCCGGGTGACAATTGCACGAATTGGCTGGCCGTCATCCCGCCCAGCCGCTCGGAGTTGAAAGCCTGGGGCACCGACGAGAACCGGATCCTCGGCGACATCTCGCCATCGCCGTTGAAATTCATTCCAAGGTAGAGGTTATCGGTGTTGAAATCTACCGATCCGGGGAGCGAAGTGACGGCGCCTAGGTTCGCTTGGAAAACGCCGTCGGTAACCGTCAGTGTCTGGGTTTCTGTCCAAACCGGCACGCCACCGCTGGCTCCGATGTAAATACCAAACACAAAGCTGTAGCTGCCGTTGGCAACGTTGGTGCCGTTGCCGTTCACGACCTTGCCTTGGAAGTTGATTTGACGGTTAATGCCTACCGCAGAATGCGCGCCGGAAAGGGGTAAAAACTGCAAAACTGCGACACAAACCACCAGGACCACAGCGAGCGCTTTGATCCATTTGCTGATAAAATGGCTTGCCGAAGCAGTTTTTATGGCTTCTCACACCTCTTATGCTTACTTAAAAGCATAAGGGATTTGAGTGAAAAACTCAATCTGGATTTCAGGTTGCGATTTTAGAAGTGACCGGCGGCAACCACTGTCAGGGTGTCGGTGTAGTCGTTACCAGCGGGGGTGGCGGTTGAGATACTTGCACGCTCTATCAGGGTAATGACGTCGCCGTTGGCAGTTCCGTCGGCGGTAGCTATTGGCTGGAACGTGCCGCTCAGTTCGCCACCCTCAGTCGCCGTAGTACCGTTGTATTCAGGTGCAACCGTAACGGTGCCACCACTCGGCGCGTCTGTTGTTAAGTCGACATCCAGGACATATCCTTCAGCGCCAGGCGTGAGGTTGCTGGGCGTGCCCATTGGACCGTCGCTGCTCGTCGGGATGGTGTACGGTGCCGTTGCAGAGTTGAGGCCTTGGGCGCTATCTCGCACCCATGCTATCCAGCCCTTGGAGGCGTTGGTTGTGATGGTTGCTGTGCGTCCCGCGGTGGACACCACAGCGCTGGGATCTAGCAAGGTTGTGAAGGCATCGGTATAACCACTCAAAACAAGATTGAAGCTTGGTGGGACAACGCCGCTGACAACGATTTGGTCATCGGCGATGATGCGTGTGCCAATGTCGATGGTATCGATGGTAGCATCCGCGGAAGTCAGTGTTGATATTGTTGCCAGGTACTGGTTAGCGTTCACCGGGTTGGTCACAGCAGCTACTGCCGTCAGGTCTACGCAGTATGTAGTTGATACGGTAAGGTCGGATACACCCGTGATTTGCACCAATTTGATGCCGTCAGTATCGTCACCGGTCGCCGCCAATGTCCCTGGAAGAGCCGTTGCGCCGGTTTCGGCTGCGCAGCTTGCGCTGCTGACCGTCTGGGTAGTATTAATCGTAAACCGGTTATTTGGATCGGTTTGAGTCGGACTGTTGGTGTGGACAAATTTGACATTCAGCTTGTCCTCAGTGCCGTTAGTGGCCGACGTCTTGAATACGACGCGGAAGCTAGTTGCCGTAGCCGCCTTCATGCGGTTGAGGCGTAGATAAGTATTGGTTAAAGTCGCGGCTTCTGCAGGCGCCATAAACAAGGGCGTAACCGCTTGGATTACGAGCGCAAGCACGGCTAAACCGGTGACTCGCGTGACTACTTTATTGTGTTTGTGAATCTGCATGTGTTTTGTTTTTTTTGAAAGCTTTTTTATTTTGGATTAGCCTTGCCCTTATCTTGAACTAGGCTCTATTATTTGTCAATACGTTTATGCTTACGACGGGTAGATTTACGGTTTTTGTACTTTCTGGTATGGGCTTTACGGGTTGCTTCAAGCTCAAAAGTGAGCGCCGGGTTAACATCGGCGCGTGTTCCGCTGGGCTTGGCCTGCCTTCTCCGGCGCCACACTACCACTCCAGCCGTGGCAAACGCTAACACAAGGAGAACCCCTGCCATTAACGGCGCATTTATCATCATGATCTTACGGCTGTACGTCCTAAGCTTGTCGCTACCGTCATAGCGGTAGGCAACTTTCAGTTCATACCATCCGGGCATCAGCGATAGCGCCAGTGGCGACAGCCCAACTTTGTATTCACGCCGGCTTTCCGGCAAGATGGCTCCCGACTCCTGGTTGATGCTGCCTTTGGCAACCGTGCGCCCCCAAGGGTCGGTCAACGTCACAGTCCCGCGCGGCACCACGTGGACGTTGCCGGCGTTGGCAAACCTAACGCCCGATTGCTTAGGTAATGAAAACCATCCTCCGCGTCCGGAAGCGCCCGTGACATCTAGCTGGTAGCGTTCTCCCCCAACCTTCTTCAGTAAAATCAGCGATGACAATACCTGCTTAAAACCGAGGGGATTTTTTTGTGGACCCGATTCGCCGGCTTCTACCCGGAATAATACCGCGCCGTAATGACCGCCGGGCGT
>CBDTXE010000030.1:0-11889 GCA_965364395.1 uncultured bacterium
GGAGCTTCTTCAGCAGCGGCTTCTTCACCACCGCCAGCCGGAGCCGCGGCTACGGCCATAGGCGCGGCAGCCGATACGCCGTAATGGTCCTCCAGGACCTTAACCAGCTCACTGAGCTCCAGCACGCTAAGCTTATCGATCTGCTCAACCAGGTCCTTGAACTTGGCGGGCACTTCCTTCTTCTCTTCGGACGCTTCGGTTGACTCGTTCTTCTCTTCTTCTGCCATGGTAGTAACTCCTTATTCCTTTGCTTCTTTGATTGCATTCAATACGGTGACGATGCCGCGGACGTTGGCGCCCATGACGCCCACAAATCCACTGAGCGGGGCGGCAATCGTGCCGACTACCTGGGCGAGCAGCTGCTCACGGGTGGGCAAGGTTGCCAGGGCTTTGACGTCAGACGCGCTGAGCACGCGGCCATCACCGGTTACTGCCCCGACGATCTCCAGGGCATCATGCTGCTTGGCATACTGGAAGACAACGCGGGCGGGCGCAACTTCGTCCGTGGTGGACAAAGCCAGAGCCATGGGACCGGTAAAGGTCTTGGGATCAATTTGCTCCAATGCCGGCGTATTCTTGGCTGCAAGCCTCAGCAGCGTGTTTTTGGTAACCGTATAGCTTATACCTTCAGCACGCAGGTTGTTGCGCAGCTCGGTGATTTCCGCCACGGTCAGGCCGCGGTAGTCCGTCATCACCATGAGCTTCAGCTCGGCCAGCTGGCCTTGCAGAGTGGCGACGTTTTCTTCCTTGCGCTGTCGGGTAATTGCCATGAGGCCTCCAAAAAACAAAAAACTTCGGTGATCAGCCGAAGACATAGGTTGGCACATAAACTATGAACCGTTTACCTCGGGAGCGGATTAAGCGCCTAGGCGCAGCTCCTGTCTTCAGTAATCAGGAGTAAATATACATTTACGGCGGCCAAATGTCAATTATTCCACTTTGTCCCTCAGAAAACGGACGTCGTCTTTCAGGCGGCCGACGTCCTCTTTCATTAAACCGACCTCTTCCTTCATACAACCGACCTCTACCTTCAAGTGGCCAACGTCATCCTTCAGGTGGCCGACGTCGTCCTTCAGGTGTCCAACGTCATCCTTCAGGTGGCCGACGTCGTCCTTCAGGCATCGGACATCGCCCTTTAGGTATCGAATATCCGCTTCCAGGCCCTCCATTCGGAGCTTTATACCGGGAATTTCTTTGACATAGTCTAGAATGTCACCCAAAACGTTTCTTACTTGCTCAAACTCGATCCTTAAATCATCGGTTTCTTCCCGCACGATTTCACGCACACGGGATTCATCTTGAAGTGTCAGCATTTGGGCTTCCATGTTTACCATTCTAAATGGTACTGGCCGCTAGTGATACGGCGATTAACCCCGAGCGATATCGTCTACGTCTGACTCGATGCGGTCCAGGTCATTTGGAACATCCCGCATTTCGGACTGCAAATCTTCAATGTCGTGGACAACGCGGTCAAGCTGCTCTTGGACGTTGCGGATTTCCTCCATCAGCGGCTCTAGTTCTTCACGTAGGAGCGTCCGGAGCTGGTCATTATTGTCGGCAGGCATTTGCGGCGGCATCTCTTTCCCTCATTACGCCTCAATAGTACCACTTTAGTCCGGCTACAATCTCGCTGACCTGGTTGGAAGCTTGTGCGGCATTGACACGGCCCAGTGAAACACCGGCTATCAGTTGGCCAATTTGCCTAGCGCCAGCGTCATCCAACCCCCGACTGACTAGCGCCGCCGTGCCCAGGCGCAGGCCCGATGGCCGCCAGGCTGTCTTGGTATCAAAGGGGATGACGTTTCGATTTGAAATTATGCCGATGGCCTCAAGTCGCTGCTGGATCTGGAGGCTATCCGAGTCAAGCGGCAATTTGACCAGGCACAGGTGGTTTTGCGTGGGACTTACAACCGCCAGACCGCCCTCGCGGCAACCGTCCTCCAGCGCTTTACAGGCGCTGAGAACGTTGCGACTGTAGTCATTAAACGCGCGGCCATCGGGATAGGTGTCTTCCCCAAGGACCTCCAGAAGCGCCTGGCCGGTGGCCGCAATCTGCTGCATGTGCGGGCCGCCGCTGGTACCGGGAAAAACAGTCTTGTTAATGGCTTCCATGTAGCGGTGCTTAGCAAACAGCATGGCCCCACGCGGACCTCGCAGGGTTTTGTGAGTGGTGGTCGAAACAAAGTCCGCCCCGTCAATGCCCTGCTTAAATGGCGAGTCGTGCAGCCCAGCTGCCACCAGACCGCTAATATGCGCAATGTCGGCCAGTACCAGCGCGCCAGACTCGTGCGCCAAGCGGCACATATGCGCAAACTCAAACTCCCGCGGATAAGACGAAAAACCGATGATAACCAACTGCGGCCTGGATTCATTAAGCTTGGCACGGTAGTCGTCCATATCAATTTCATATGTACCTGGAGAGGCTTCGGCCACGTCGTAGGTATCGTGCTTGAAGAACTTCTTATAGTTACTGGTCGCATGCAGGTGGGAAAGGTGCCCGCCGTTAGCCAAACTGAGGCTTAAGATAGAGTCGCCGGCATTGAGCATTGCCAAGTAGACCATGGCGTTAGCCGGCGAGCCTGAGAGAACCTGTACGTTCACACCGTAATCGCCGGACTCATCAAAGACCTTGAGCGCCTTGGCTTGGACTATAGATTCAAGTTCATCGGTATTGGCGTTACCGGCATAGTAACGTTTCCCCGGATAGCCTTCTGCATACTTGTTGCTCCATACCGACCCCAGAAGCTCCAACACTTTAGGCGATGGGTAATTTTCCGACGCAATCAGGTTAAGCGCGTCACGCTGGCGGGCAAATTCATTGGCGGTAAGCCGGAATATCGTATTTGTGGCCATTTGCCCTCATCATACCACTCTTGGTATATTCAGCATGGCTTTGTGAGCAAGCAGTACGGTTTCTAAGACAAGGAGACGACATGCCCCATTACGCCCCGTATGAGTGGCGCACGCCGGATTCGCAGTACGCGGAGGCACTGTTCCGTTCCCTGCAAAGTGGCCATTTTGCCGGTGCCACCCGCCAGGGAATTGGCGCCTACACCGCCATGCAAACCACCATGGACTACCGGGTTGCCAACGGCGCCCCGGTAACGACCTACCGCGCCATCCCCTTCTGGGACCGCGCCATCGGCGAGCTCTGCGCTTTCATCAACGGCGCAACAACCCTGAAGGAATTGGAGGAATTTGGCTGCAACTGGTGGGGGCCGTGGGTTAGCGAGAAGTTGACCCATAAGCTCGGCATCCAGCCTGGCTCCATCGGCTCGGCATCGTATGGCGCAGCGTTTGCCAAGTTCCCAACACTGGACGGGGAGCCGTTTGACCAGTTCCCCAACTTGGTCGCCCAGATGCTCAAGATTCCCGACGACCGGGTCCACTTCATCACGCCCTGGATGGCCAAGGAGAACTCACGGGCGGAGGACGGCCTGCAGAAGACCACCATCGCGCCCTGCCACGGGTGGGTCCATGCCCGCGTCCTGGATAACGGTGACCAGAAGGAGATCCACCTCCACCTATTCCAGCGGTCTGGCGACATGCCGGTTGGCGTGCCCTCCAACATGGTCCAATACTTCGCATTGGGCGTCATGTTGGAGCACCTGACCGGGTACCGGTTCGTGCATTTCTACCACACGATTTCCGACGCGCACATCTACGCCGACCAGGTTCCCAACGTGCTGGAGATGTTCACGCGCGAACCACGGCGACTGCCAACCCTCTGCCTGAATGCCGAGGGGCTGAAGGTGAAAGACATCAAGGCGTTCCGGCGCGGGCACTTTGAGCTAACGGACTACCATCCCCACCCCGCCATCAAGGGTATCCCGGTACGGACATGACACTGACGATAGTCGTCGCCGCCGCCAGCAACGGCGTCATCGGGCGAGGCGGCGAGCTCCCGTGGCATCTGCCCTCGGACCTCAAACGGTTCAAGGAGCTGACCATTGGGCACGCCGTGATCATGGGCCGGCGGACGTACGAGTCTCTCCCGGCCAAGGTTAGGCCACTCCCGGGCCGCCTCAACGTGGTGGTGTCCGCGTCCGGCAACGTAGGCGGTGACGGGGCGGTTGTAGCTTCGTCGCTGGAAGAAGCCGTGTCCGTTGCAGGCAATGATGCATTTGTCATTGGTGGAGCCCAGATTTACCAACAAGCCCTTCCTCTGGCAGACGCCGTGGAGTTGACGCTGGTGGAGGACGCCATTGACGGCGACGTGCGCTTCCCGCTAGGCGCCATCGGCAGCGAGTGGGATTGCACCTTCCGCGGAGCCCTGCAGTTCGATGGCGACGCCGGCCTTCACTTCCGATTCCTGACTTACCAAAGGAGGACGACATAGCCATCCTGTACTACCTGGGCAACGCCCGTGAAGCCGACCAGCACGCAGACATGGTGCAGCTGGAAAAGGCGGGAATCTGCGTTTTCTGTCCGCAGCATCTCGGCCGCCAGAACGGGAAGCCGGTGCTTCTCAGTAATGCGACATGGTCAGTGACGCCTAACCGGTGGCCGTATCCAGGGACCAGCCTGCATCTTCTGCTGGTTCCCAGAGAACACGTGGGCAAGAAGACCGACCTGTCACCCGAAGCCAAAGCGGGATACTGGGACATCCTGGAGCAAGTGGAGCGCCACTTTGGCCTGACGTACTGGGGCCAAGGCAGCCGCAATGGCGACCCTCGGTTCACGGGCGCCACCGTGGTGCACTTCCATGAGCAGCTCGTGGTAGCCGACCCGCAGTGGAAGGGTGATCCCGTCCGGCTGTTCCTCAGCTCACGGCCAGACGCCAATGACCCCCCGCCAGCCGCATAGGTTGGCGGGGGTTCTCCCCGCAATAATTCCGAGAGCTGCGGGGAACCGCCGTAGCTGGCGGTGCCCTTTTTGGCTTAATCCATCCTGACGAGCACAATTTTGACACCATGGGCCTTGAGGATGTATTCGGCGTCCAGCAGCGAGTACCCTTTGGCGTAGTAAACGCGCTTTATTCCCGCCGCTGCGATCAGCTTGGCGCAAACGGGACACGGGAACGTCGTGACATACATCTCCGTGCCGTCAAGCGATATCCCCAGCCGCGCGGCCTCCGCGATTAACCACGACTCGCCGTGGATGTTCTTCTGCAGGTCGATGCGCTCGCCGTAGTCAAAGTCGCTCCTGGGATCACCCAACGCGTCAATGACATATGATTCGTCGATTAGCGGCCGGTTGTAGGCAGTTAGGACAACTTTGCCGTCTTTGACGATTAGGGCGCCGATCTGCCGCCACCAGTCTGGGCTTCGGCGAGCCAAATCCGCCGCCTTGGACATCAGCGACTGATGCATCCGGTCTACCGAAATGGTGCGATCCGGAGACACAATCAGCTCGGCGCTTGAGATAGCGCGATCCCAGCGCAGGAACACGCTATCGTACTGCACGATGCGGCCATTCAGATATACATCGGCGAAACCGTGGCTAACCAAGTCATCAGGCATGACTATCCGGTCATACCCATCCAGAACGTGCCGGTTGTCCTTCCTGAGGACAACCGCTTTTTCCACGGCGCCGCAACCGGTAAAGGCTGCTGCTAGGGCTTCAGGGGGCACAGCCCGGATATCGCGCTCCAATCGTGGCACGTCGGCCACGTAGTCGGCGCCTAGCAGGAACAAGTCCCCACCGTATTTCTTGAGTAGGTCCAGATAGCCGCGATGCAGCACTGGAACGTAGCCAACAATGGCTGTCTTCATGTGGCGCCTTTCACGTTTGGTATGAAGCACCAATCAGTATAGCATTTGCCAAGTTACGCTTGGCGTATCTTCTCGATGAATTCCTGGGTCAGCTTGTTGATCTCGGTGGCCAAGTTTTGCGCTCCCTCAATGGTCAGGTCGCGGATGCGCGCCGTCGTGGAAGTAGTGGAAAGCGGCTCAAGCGTGAGGATTTGGCCGCAATGCTCCTTGTACTGTTTCACCAGGTCGGCGGAAAAGTCTTTGGTGCTGTGCGATGTCACCAACACGTCAGGCTTAACCAAACGGATAAGGTCGCCGATATCCTGTTTCACATCACGCAATGCCACCACGTCAACGTGGCGGAGGTGCGTCAGCATCTCAATGCGCTCTTTTTGTGGCACAATCGGCCGGTTTTTGCCCTTACGCTGCCGGGTAAGTTCGTCGGAATCAATGCCGACTATCAGAATATCGCCATGCTCTTTGGCCATTTCCAGGAACCGGGCATGGCCTTCGTGGATAAGGTCAAACACTCCTTGGGTAAGCACGATTTTCAAGCCCATGGTTTTCATGGCTTTGACGACTTCTTCCAGCCGGCGATACTCGGAAATAAAGCGCTCGTCGGAATTAGTTCCGGAGCTGAACACACCCCGGTTCTGCACAACCCCACGGTCGTTTGACTGATTTTTCAGCAAACTTTTCATGTTGGTGTGATTATGGCAGTTACCCTTAATTATTTCAATGCGGGGTTATCAGAACGCTGTTGGCTCCGAGGAAACCGACCGGTAAGTCTGGCCACTGGCGACCATGTCAATCACCACATAAGTGTCGGAAAAAACTTCATCCTGCTGTTTGAGGTCTTCAACTGCAAGCCATCTGGACTCGCCGCCGCCCCAAGCCTGAGGCTCACTCATTTTGACGGTAGTTCTAACAATGATGAACTGCTTATCTTCGATAACTTTGGGGCCAACATACTCTCGCTTTCGCAGGAATCCCACTATTTGAAAGACCGACTGCAAGCCGGATTGCTTGGCCACCTCCCTACTGGCGGCCGATTCCGGCTCCTCACCCACATCACCGGCCCGCTCATGAATCCCCAGTACCCCCAGAATGGCTGGCGGTGGCGGCGATGAAAAAGGTACTTACCCGAGCCATTGTCTGCTTCAACCATCGCAATTACAGACAACTTGGGCTGCGCGCGGACATAGCCCGTTTCCCCATTTTGCCGGTTGGCAAATTCCTTGCCTACGGTAGTTAAGCGGTACTCCCCGGCTGCGGTTTTCTCGATATACCCAAGCCGCATCAGCTTACGAACATGGAATTTGAAATCAGCGCTATCCATCCCAGTAGGTCGTAGCAGTTGGGAATACCGTGCCGCAGTTGAGCGCCGCACCATTCTAAGAATTGAGGCCTGCGCGGGATGAAGCTTAGATTGATTCATATGGAAGTTACCATACCATATACCAAACGATAGTCCAGGGTGACAGTTTTCCCTGGAATCTGCTTTCACCTCCAATCATGCTTCAAGCATGGTTACCTCCATAATCCAGTACGAGGAATTACTTAGCCGTTTAGGACGCCGTACTCCGGCCGTTGACGCTGCCCTGAATAGGGCAAAGGAGGTCCGGGCTTCCTATCGCCACATCGCGTACATCGCAGGAGCCCTCACCGGTTACGCCGATGACGTAAAGCAGCGGTATGAGACCGTATCGCGGACACTTGCCCAAACCGGACAGCCGGGCGATTGGTTTGGCTATGCTCCGCATTTGCACGGCACCGATCCGGTTGCTCATCCCAAGGTTACGGCAAATGAAGTCCGAGACATCGACTTCCTATACGCCGTCCTGGTGGCCGATTTCCACATTAACTTCCTCAGCCCGGTTGCCCATGGCAACGCCGTTGAGGAAGGCTGGGCTGAAATGGCGGGAATACGGGTCCTGTACGCAGTCCCGCAGGGCTTCACTGCATCGAGGATCGTGAGGGGGATGCATAACGTCTCGGCGACCGTCACCTATCAGGACTTTGAAGCGGACGGACTTCCCAAGATCGTCAAGGCCGCCAAGCATCTAGCTGCCAGACGCTAAGCACTGGGGCGCCCCGGATACCACCGGAGCGCCCCGTTTTCACGCCACCCGCAGATGGCGCATTGGCCGCGAATTGCGGACGCACATCAGCACTTCTTCTACCGCCGGGTGATACGGCTGGATGGCTCGGTTGAGGCCAAAAGCCGGAATGGTGCCCTCCCACGCCTTCTGCCCGCTCAGCATGGAATGTACCCGGGCAATCACCGGGATGCCCTGCTGGCGGAACCGGCACTCCCAATCGCCGGCTGACTGCGGATGCCGGGCCGTGAGATCCCGCTCCGTGCGTTCGCGACCTACCAGGATCGCCAGGTCCGCGGCGGCCATCATCTCATCCAGCCAGGGGTTGGCCAGCTTGCCTGGAAGGTCACCCAGAACCACTTGCCGGGGGTCGGACTCAAAAGCATCGATGGCCGGCCTAATCGTGCGCCGGTAGTTGGCAAACGCCCGGCGATGGCGGTCTTCCCAGCGCTTAAGGCCCAGTAAGGGCGCGTGGGTGTCCGAGTAGACGTCCAGCTCGTGCAGCCCCACGGGCACCTGCTCCAGCATTAGCCGGACGTACAGCGAGCACGTAAAGGTGCTCTTTCCCGTCCCGTTGACACCGCCAACTACTATCCGTAGCGGCATTTGCTCACCTCTTTTGTATTGGAACTCCAATGCTTTAAGCATAACAACTACCCACAGGCTATGCAAACAAAAAGCGAACATGTAGCATAATGAATATGAGCAACCAATTATCCGTAATCGTCGATATCGATGACACAATTTCGCAAACCCAGCGGACGTATCTAGAGCATGTCAACCGTATCAGCCCCCGGCCATACGCTTATGAGTTGCTAACCAGGGAGTCCCGCGAGGTCGATGGCAATGACTACGACACGCTAGTTAAGCAGGTCATGCGGAACCCAGCTGTAGTAAAATCGACTGTTCCGTATGAAGACGCACTGGACGCCGTCAAACGGCTACACGCCGCCGGTGTGCAGATCCACATTGCCTCTTCGAGAAAAGAGGACCTGCACGACGTCACGCTGGACTGGCTGGCCATGCACGGCTTCATTGACTTTGTAGCGCGGGTTCATGGCCGGCTTGGAAGCGTTTCCGGTAACGATTTTAAGGTTCAAGCCGCGCTAGCTTGTGGGGCCGTGGCTGCTTTTGACGACACCTACGAGGTCGCCCTAGCATTTGCGGGCGTTGTACCCGAGGTTTATCTGCTTGACCGGCCATGGAACCAAAGCGGCAGTCTGCCGCAGAACGTGATTCGTTCCCCGGGCTTTGGAGAAGCCGTTGACCTTTTCCTGTCCAAACACAAGCCCCGGCACTAAACCGGGGCTTCTGCTATGGCATTCGCCGTGTTTACCGTTTGGGATTGGCGGCGGCAATCGCCTTTTGAACATCCAACTTGATGCCAGGGCCCATGCTGGTGGCCATGGAAATTGACTTCACATACGTGCCCTTAGCTGCCGACGGCTTGGCCTTCAGGATGGCGTCAATGGCAGCCTTGGCGTTGTCGGCCAATTTTGCCTCGTCAAAGCTGGCTTTACCAATCGCCATATGCACAATAGCCTGCTTGTCGATACGGAATTCAACCCGTCCAGCCTTGGCCTGCTCAACGGCCTGCGCCACGTTGGCCGTCACGGTGCCGCTCTTGGGGTTAGGCATCAGGCCGCGAGGACCAAGTACCCGGGCTACCTTGCTGAGTTTTGGCATCATATCTGGAAAAGCCACTAAGATGTCAAAATTCAGCTGCCCCTTCTCAATTTCGGCTAATAGGTCGCTGTCGCTGACAATGTCGGCACCAGCCTTTTTGGCGGCGTCGTGCTTGTCTGCCGGAGCCAACACTGCCACGCGGACCTGTTTGCCAGTTCCGGCGGGCAGCACCACCATTGACCGGACCTGTTGGTCTGCCTGGCGCGGATCGACGCCGAGGTTGATGTGCAACTCCACGGATGCGTCAAATTTGACTTTGGCGGTCTGTTTGGCTAGGCCGATGGCTTCATCCAGCTCATAGTGCTTATCGCGGTCAATTAACTCCTGGGCGCTGCGGTAGTTCTTGCCGTGGCGCTTGAGCGGGTTGGGCATCTGCCGCTGGCGGGGCTTGGGCGCTTCTTCTTCAGTGTCCTTACGTTCGGCGGCTGCGAGCTTGCGGGCCGCTTCCTCTTCCGCCTCTCGCTGGGCTTTGGCGCTGTGGCGTCCGGCCTTGGTTGTCCGCTGCTCCTCCGAGTAGGAGTCATCTCCATCGTTGGAAAGTTCCTCGGCTGCTGCTTCAGCGGCTTCTTCTGAACGCTCCACATGGCCTCCACCCGATGCCTGGGCGTCAACCGGCGTGGCGACGGCTGACATGTCGCCTGTCCCCTCCTCGTTAACCGCCTCTAGTACTTCGTCGCGCTCCTCGGCCGCGGCTTTGGCTTCTTGCAAATTATCGTCTTTTGACATGGTTGTCTCCCGTGGTTCCGGCGGCCGATACGGCCTCCCACATTAAGGTTTTCTATAGATTAATCTTCGACGGTTACGCCCATGCTGCGGGCGGTACCGGCCACCATCTTGAAGGCGGCCTCCGGATCGTTGGCGTTGACGTCGGGCATTTTCTGCTCGGCAATCTGCTTGACCTGCTCTGAGGTCAACTTGCCAACCTTTTCTTTAACCGAGTTGCCGGATCCCTTTTGGATTCCGGCCACGCGGCGGATGACGTTGGCCGTGGGTTCTCCTTTGGTGGTGAAAGTGAAGCTTCGGTCTTCATAAATGGTTACTTTAACGGCCAGCTGCGTATCACCGAGTTCACGGGTTTGGTCATTGAATGCGTTGACAAATTCCATCATGTTTACGCCTTGGGCACCCAGGATGGAGCCTACCGGCGGTGCCGGCGTGGCTTTGCCGGCCATTAGCCGGAATTTCACGTTTGCTTTAACTGGTTTCTGCTCTGCCATATGGCCTCCTTCGTGGTGCGATCGTCGGCCATTCCGCCGACTCCCACGTTATCATTGTTGGTTATATCTTCTTGACCTGCAAACTATCCAGCTCAACCGGCGTTTCCCGGCCGAACATGTTTACCAGGACTTTTATCTTACCCTTGCTCTCGTCAATTTCGTTAACGGAGCCGTCGAAGCCCTTGAAAGGACCGTCGGTAATATTAACGGTCTCTCCAATACTGAAGTCAATCTTGTACTTGGGCTCTTCCACCCCCATCCGCTTCTGGATCTGGCGGACTTCATCGGGGTCGATTGGGGTGGGCGTCGTGCCGCTGCCTACAAAGCCGGTGACGTTGGGAGTGTTGCGAACAACGTACCAAGAGTCGTCCGTAACATCCATCTGCACCAAAACGTATCCCGGAAATATGCGCCGCTCCACGATTCGCCGGCGGCCATTTTTAATTTCAATTTGATTTTCCTTGGGTACGATGACATCAAAAATCTTGTCGCGCATGCCCATTGTCTCTATGCGCTGGCGCAAGTTTTCGGCAACGCGGTCTTCATACCCCGAGTAGGTATGAATGACGTACCAGTGCTTTGTAGTGGTCGGGTCTGCCATGATTATCCTTGTAAAATTATGCGTTGTATACCTTGGGTGAAGACATAGTCCATAGCACCAATAAAGACAGATAGTACGATCGTGAACACGATGACCGCCCCGGTGTACCGCAACGCAGTTTGCCGTGAAGGCCAGACGACTTTGCTGAATTCTACGCGGGATTGCTTGAGATATCGCAGGAAGCGGTTCATAGGTCTGTAGCCCCGATTTTTGACAATTTTAAAAAGCCCTGCGGCTTTGAATCAAGTATACGTATATTACGGATTAAAGTCAACGGGCTGCGGCGGCCCTGACCCTGCCGGCCAGCAGCTGCAGTTGTTGCTTAGGAAAGAACATTCTTACCCAAAACCGGTACTGCTTCAACCACACGCGCGTTTCCAGCTGCATGGTCAGCAGGAAAATGGCCATCAGGATCGCAAATAGCGCCACCCCCACGCCAGCCACCACTGCCACGTGGCCAAACTGGTCCGCCCAGCGGCCACCCCAAACCACCAAGGCTGCAAATGCCGTCAGCAAGGCCAGCCTGATAACCAGCGTTTCAGCCAGCGCTACTACTAGATGGCCGCCAGCACGCATGAACGTCTGCCAGCCCA
>CBDTXE010000031.1:0-11871 GCA_965364395.1 uncultured bacterium
CGTCGTCTGCCAGCGTAAAGGCGATGTTGCGGGCACTGGTTGTGGTGATGGTGGCCCCGGCATTGAATGCCGACTGCAGCGACGCGCCGCCACCGGACCCGCCGCAATTGCCATCGGTCTGGTTGCACAGCTCTTTGATCTGCCCGCCCTCGTAGATTTTGAACTTTCCGGCGGTGGAATCATAAACCAGGGTGCCGTTGAGAGCGGCTGCGGCCGCTGGCAGCGAATCCAACGTCGCTTGCACCCCACCCGCGACCTGCAATGCGGCTCCGCCACTAACCGGCGCTTGCCCGATGCCGATTTTGTTTAGCAGCGTGTCGGCCAACATCAGGTTGCTGGTGCCGGCGGCATCTTGAATCTGGAATGCGGCCGCGCTGTCGGTGGCCGTCTGGATCAGTACCGTTCCGGTAAAGCTGTTGTCACCGCTCAACGTATTATTGGCATCGTTTAGGGTTACGTTGCCCGATAGCCGCGCGTCGCTGAGCGTTCCCGTTCCAATGTTTGTAGCATTGGTGTAATACGATCCGGCCTGGCCGCCCAACTCGGCCGCGTCAACGCCCGATATCCCAGAGCCGTCACCAGATATGGCGCCAGTGACCGACAAGTCGCCGTTGACGGTAATTACCGATCCGGACTCCGCCAGCAATGAGTCGGTTATTTGGTTGGTTGCGGCATCAAACTTTACCAGCGCGCCGGCGGTCTGCGACGTCCCTGCCGAAATGTTCCCCCCTGTGGGGCAGCTTGTGAAAACCGGCACGCCCGAGGCATTCGCCCGAAGGCACTGGCCGTCCGTGCCAGCCGCCGTTACCTGGATGGCTCCATTGCCATTGCCATAGAGGACACCATTGGCACCAAAGGCGTTGGCGCCCGTACCGCCGCGGGCTACCGCCAACGTACCCGCTGAAATGTTATCCGCGTCCAACCCGGTCAAAAGCGCCCCAGATACGGCCGGCAGTTGGGCGCTGGCGTCTAGCTGCACCAGTTGGTTGGTACCGTTAAATAGGTTGCCCTGCAAGGTGACGTTGCTACTCAGCCGGCCATCCGCCAGTGTGCCCGACGCTACGTTGGTGGCGTTGAGGCTGGTGAGCAGCGCACCGCTGACCGCGGGCAACTGGGTAGAGCCGTTCAGCTGGACAAGCTGGCTGGCTGCATTGAAACTGTTGCCCTGGAGAGTTACGTTGACGGAAAGTCGCCCATCAGCCACCGTCCCGCTGCTGATGCTGCCGCCGTTAAGGCTGGTCAAGTTAGCCCCGGAAATTGCCGGCAATAGGCCCGAGGCATCTAGCCGCACCAGCTGGCTAGGCCCATTGAAGGTGTTGCCCTGGAGCGTCACATTGCCGCTAAGCCGGGCGTCGCCAACCGTGCCGGACGTGAGGGCGGTGGCGTTCAGCGTAGTCAGGTTAGCCCCCGACATCACCGGCAGGGCGCCCGTGGCGGTAGTCTGCACCAGCTGGCTGGATCCATTAAAGCTGTTTCCCTGCAGCGTAACGTTGGCGCTCAAGCGGCCATCGGCCAACGTGCCACTGCCGATGTTTGAAGCATTGGTGTAATAGGCGGCGCTCTGGCCGTTCAGCTGCGCCGCGTCCACGCCAGACAGCCCCGAGCCGTCGCCTGTAAAAGAGTTTGCCGCATTACTAAAGGTATTGGCGCCCAAAAAGGTCTGGGCGGCGTTAAGGAAGGCCACGTTTGCACTCAACCGGGCGTCAGCTATCGTGCCGCTGCTGATATTGGAGCCGTTGATATTGGTCAGTAGGGCAGCCGAAACCGCAGGCAGTTGCCCGCTGGCATTTAAGCGCACCAGCTGGTTAGCCCCGTTAAAAGTATTGCCCTGGAGTGTCACGTTGGCGCTCAGTCGCGCATCCGCCAATGTGCCGGTGCCGATGTTTGAGGCATTCGTATAGAAGGCGCCGTTTTGGCCGCCTAGCTGCGCGGCGTTCACATTGGTTAAGCCAGCGCCGCTTCCGGCAAACTGCCCAGCCGTCACGATATTGCCGGTGGCCGATATTGCAGCGGTCACCGTCAAGCTCCCGCCCACCGTGACAGTGGCACCGGTCTCGCTAACCAGTGAATCCACAATCTGGTCAGTCACGGCGTCAAACTTAGTCAATACTCCCGGTGTCTGGGCGGATCCGGCAGTCACGGCCCCTCCCCCGCCGCCACCGCCGCCGCCCGGGCAAGTTGAAAACACCGGCACGCCGCCCGCACTCACCCGTAAACAATCCCCGGGTGCTCCCGCGGCCGTAGCCTGCAGGGCGCCGGTACCGTTGCCATAGACCACGCCACCCGCCACCAGGCTGCTGGCTCCCGTACCGCCCGAGCTAATACTTAGCGGCGCGGATAATTGCAACCCAGCAAATGTGGGCGTTGCTAGCGCATCGATATTCTGCGGAAGCGACAGCGTTACATTGCCGCTTGCCGCCGACACCCCAATCTGGCCAGCCGTCCCGTTAAGGCCGGTTACGCCGGTATTGGCAACCGTCAGCCCATTTATGGAAATTCCGCCGCCGGCACTTAAGTTCAGCGCTCCGGCCTGGCCCTGCAGGGATAATACGCCGGAGTTGGTCAGCGCATTGCCAGCCACCCCTAAACCTTGCCCAACACCCACTGCGCCGGTCAGTCCGCCGATAGTGGTGTTAGATGTCTCCAGCAGCTCAACAACCTCACTGCCATTGAAGTATGAGAGGCGGTTGGTATCCTTGCTGTAGAAAAGCTGGCCGGCCTTCATGTTTGCCGGCCGCGAACCTGGCGCCAAAACCATCGAGTTGTTAACGGTTAATTGTCCGTTCACGGTTAGCTGGCTGCCGGTTGTGCCCAGTATGCCGCTGCGCGCCAGATCCCTGAGGGGAACCGAGGTCACCGCCCAACTGCTGCCAATTGAGGTTGGAGTATGTGATGATGATGGCGCAAAGAATGCCGCTACCCCCGCTACTACGGAAATAAATGCTGCTGCTGCCAGTGCCAGACGCAGCCTGCCGGGGGGTTTATTTCCGGGATCGCCCGCATCGGGAACATGCGCAGTTCCCGGTTCGCTCGTGTTAAGCGGCGAATATCCTTCCGAACCAGGTGTATCACTGGTCGAACCCAAATAACCCGCGGGAGGCGGGGTAGCCGGTTCTTGATTGCTCTGGGGGTCTGTATGCGGCTGCTGAAGACGGAAATCGTCCAACAAGGTTCCCCGATATCACTAAACTCCGACGCACTGCCGGTAGTTGAATTTTACCTCTTATGCTTATGTGATACAACACAATTCAGGCGCCCGCTTGGGGCGCCTGAATAATCTGTCTGCAGTATTGTTAGTCTTTCTTGTTTTTGGGCTTAACTACGGTTCCGGGTTTTGGCGCGCTGCCGGTGCTGGGCCGGGCCGGGCCGGATGCGGCGGCTTGCGGCTTATTGCTGGGGAAGAGACGATATCCCGCCACCAGCAGTCCCACCAACCCAATGGCTCCGGTTACCAGGATGATCCAGGGGAGGTAGAGCTCAAGCCCTGATGCCGGTACGCCGGTGTCGGGCAGCTCAGGAGTTGGCGTGGGTGAAGGTACGGGCGTGGGCGAAGGGTTAGGGTTAGGAGTCGCTGAAGGCGTGGGCGAAGGGTTAGGGTTGGGTGTCGGCGTTGGGCTGGGATTTGGCGTAGGGCTAGCGCTAGGGGTTGGCGTGGGGCTGGGATTTGCTCCGGCCGTAACTGTGTACGTTCCGCCCGTGGTTACGCCTAGGATTTCTGCCTGGTCGGTTGATCGCACCACATGGCTGCCGGTGCCAAAGGCGACGTTTGCCGATCCGGCAGCGGATGCCGCCTTGAAGGTAATGATGGCCACGTCGTGGTCGCCAGTTCCAGTCACGGGCGTGGTGGTGCCGCGGGCAATCCGGATATTGCCGCCGGTGGCCGTATTCTCAGCCACGATACTGAAAGCCGAGGAGTTGGCAATTGTCACGCTGCTGAACAGGTTGGTCGGATAAGTGAGATTGGCCTGGACGGCGTTAACTGGTTGGCCGGCGGTGCTGAGCTTCAACGTCACGACCAAGTTGCCACCTGCCGCAACTGACCCGGTTGCGGGTGACAAGAATAGCTTGCCTCCTGTGGCCTGAGTTGTGCTGACTGGATAAAAACGGCTCGCAACGATTGATCCTACAAAGAGGAACCCGAACGCTGCCATGTAGAAGGCGGATTTGCGGTTCATTGATTTTCCCGGGTTAAGTTATAATCGGTCGCACCAAAGGACCTGTATCTATTTTAACGCTTATGTTTATGAAGTAAACACCTAGACGTTGGCAAACAACGTTACTTGGTTTTGGGCAACGCGGATGATTCCGCTGGCTACCTCGATATCGATGTTTTCAAAACCGGTGTTAACCCTGACAATACCGGGAGGCAACAGGGAAAAAAAGTTGCTGTGGTTGAATAGGACATCAAACGGCCCAGTCTTGTTGATTGCTGACACCGACACCGCCGAACCCTGGTAGAAAATCTGGTACGGCGAGAACACTTTGACCTGCAGCCGCTGGCTGTCCACTAAATCAGGATCTCCTCAAGGCCGGCCAGCGTGTCGTTTAGGCTGAAGTACTCCCCTTTCTTGCCGGTCAGGATTTCTGACACAAAGAAGTTTTGGTTGAAGAACTGAATAAGCTTTTTGGCTTTCTCGTACTCCGCGCGGTCAGACGGACTTAGTTCACTCTCACCAATGATGGCAATGATATTTTTCAGTGACTCGTATTTCTGCATGATTGCCTGCACCGTGCTTGCAAGCAGATAATGCCTGTCACCCACCACTTCCGGCGTTAACAGCGACGAGTTGCTGCGGATGAGGTCGACCGCCGGCCGGATGCCGTTTTCAGCCACAGCGCGGGACAACACTATGGTTCCATCCAGCTGCTGTTGGATTTCCTGCACGGCAGGGTCACTCAAGTCGTCAGCCGGGATGTAAATGGTCTGCACGGACGTAATTGAGCCGTTTTCATTAGAGTACAACCGGTCTTCCAGCAGCTTCAAGTCGGAGAATAACGTCGCCTGGTAACCTCCTTCGGAAGGGATTTGCCCAATGCTAGTGGACAGCTCGTTGCCGGCCTGGATATGGCGGTAGATGTTGTCGACAAAGAACAGGATGTTGCGCTTTTCCTCGTCACGGAAGTACTCGGCCAACGTAGCCGCCGACAGGCCAACCGTCGCGCGCATGGCCGCCGACTCGTTCATCTGCCCGTAATACAGTACTGACTTCTTGAGCAGGTCGCGGTCTTTTAGCGTGTTGTAAAGCTCGTGGCCCTCACGGATGCGCTCTCCGATACCGGTAAAAAAGGCGATGCTGCTTTTATCGCGCGCGATGTTGTAAATCATCTCCATCATCAAAACCGTTTTGCCCACACCGGCGCCGCCGACGATACCGATCTTGCGGCCTTTTACAAACGGCGTAAAGAAATCGATAACCTTGATGCCGGTCTCCAGCACTTCCGGTTTTTGCGGCTTTGCCAGTTGCTGTGGTGGGCGCGTTGCATAAATTGACCGGTAACTGACTCCCTCCAGCGGCCCACCCTTGTCCACGGCTACACCCAAAGCATTGAACAGCCGGCCAAAGGCGGCTTGGCCAACCGGAACTGAGATTGTCTTGCCGAGGGCCAGTACCTTGGCGCCGCGAACGATGGCCGCGCTGTCCGACATATTGATACACACCGCGTTGCCGCGCTCGTTAAATGAGCGGACCTCCATGAGCGCGTCCTTGTCGGCCTCCAAGCACAGGAGCTCCTTGGCGATGGGCGCCTGCCCGATCCACATGACTTCAACGGTCAGGCCGTTAACGCCCTTGATTACCCCGTAGCGCTTGCCGGCCACGCTGTCGCGCAGCGGTTCGGTGGAGCCGGATACGGCTACCGGCTCAAGAATGGTCGCTGCGGCGGCCGGCTCGGCGACGGCAACGGCCGAAGGATCGGGGGCTTGGTCGTGCCCGTGTGGTTCACCTCTGTTCATGGCTGTATTATACCAGTTAAGCTTTTGTCGCGACTAGCCGCCAACCTTATTGTCCCTTGTGGATGGTCTTGCGTGCGCCCAGGATTTCCTTGGTTCTCTCGTCGCCTTGCGACCGCTTGGCCCGGTTGAAAGTCATCATCAGCTCTGACTCCATCTCTTTGGCCTTGCCTTTGGCCCGGCTCATGGCATTGAACCGGCTGGCGTACTGGGCGAGCTTGGATTCAAGAATGATTTGGCCTAGCGCAATTTCTAGCATGACCGACTCCATGTAGATGATAATTTCCTTAACCGACGGCTCAAAAATGTAGTCCCTCGGTGAGATAACCTCGCCGCCGGACGCGGTCTGCTCCGCACCTAGGGCCCCTACCGCCGAGAACAGGTCAATGCGGGCCACGTCCTGCTTAAGCAGCGAGACGTATGTCTGGTAATACACCGTCGCCGAACGGTATTTGTTAATGACGGCTGCCATCGGGCTTACATCAATTTCATTCTTTGTATCAGGCAAAACAAACACCTTCTGCGGCTTCAAACCGCGCCGCCCCAGCAGGATGCTCCCGTGGCCACCAATTACATAAATGTCCGCTTCTTTATGCTTGGGGTTAGCCGCCATCGCCGCCACAATGCGCTCGTCAATATCGCCAATCAGACCCCCGTCGGACGTCACCACCACCAGTGCGGGCTTCTCGGTGATGGTAGCATGGCGCCTTTCCGCATACTCGGCGTCATCGACGGTCACCTGCTTATAAATATTCCATAGCTCATTAAAGAAGGCCGTGGAGGACACCACCTTGTCCTTGATCTCGCCAATATGGATGCTGGCAATCGCCTCAAAGATAGATGTCATGTTTTTAATGGTCGTGATCTGGTCGACCTCTTTTTGGATAGTTAAGGCGCGCTTCATGCCTGGACCTGGACCGTGCTGGCCTTTAGTAGCTCCTGCACTACCGGCGCAAAGTCATCATCCGGCTTCATTGACGGGCCTTTTTCCATAGCCATCTTTTTCAAGGCCGGCACATTCAACGTCACCTTGCCGGCGCCAGCCAAAGCGGTCGCCAGCATCAGGTATTGTGAGTTAAGGTCGTAAATTTCGGCCGGCCCCTGCTTATAAATTTCGTAAATCACCTTACCAAGCGACAGGTCGGCCATGGTATCCGGCGCCAGCTCGGAACCAAACTGTGCAAACTCGGCGGCTTGGCGGTAATCCGCCAGCTTTTTGAACAGCGCGCTACTGAGGTCTTTCCATGCCTTTGTCTGCACGCTACCGCCGACGCGTGAGACGCTTAAGCCGACGTTGACGGCCGGACGGACGCCCTTGCGGAAGTTTGTCAGGTCAAAGATGACCTGCCCGTCGGTAATCGACATAACCGTGGTGGGTAGGTAAGCCGTTATGTCGTCGCTGGGCGTCAAGATTACCGGCAGGGCGCTTAGCGTGCCCCCGCCTTCGGACAGCTTGCCCGCCCGCTCCAGCAGCGATGAGTGGGCATAGAACATATCGCCCGGATAGGAGTCACGGCCGGGGCTAACCTCAGCCAGCAAAGACAGTTCTCGGTGGGCCTTGGCATGGTTACTGAGGTCGTCATAGATTGCTATGACATCCTTTCCCTGTTGCCACAGGTACTCGGCCATCGCGCAACCAACATACGGCGCCAGGTAAGACAGGCTCAGCGCCTCAAAAGTACTCGCCACCACCATGATGATGTTTTTGATGGCCCCCGTTTCCTCAAAGTTAGCCACCAACATGTCGATATCAACTTGCCGCTTGGCAACCAGAACATACACGATGACTTGGCCGGAATGAGTCTGGTTGTTGGCCAACTGGCGAAGGAAGGTGCTCTTTCCAGTCTTGCTGTCACCGAGTACGGCCATGCGCTGGCCTAGTACAAATGGGAATAGCGAGTCAACGATCGCCGTCCCCGTAACCAACTGTGTGTCCAAGGCCTGCCGCTCTATTATTCCGGGTGCCGCGCGGAATACCGGTGCAAATCCGCTGGTTGAAACGGGACCTTTCCCGTCAAGCGGCTCCCCAAGCACGTTGATGATTCGCCCCACCAGTCCCTCGCCGACGGCTGTCTGGTAAACCTGTTGGTCCATCACCGCCAGAGTACCCAGCCTCAAACGGGTTGTAGACAGGCTCATAATTTCGGCCATCTGGTCGTGGACCGCCCGCACCAGGCCCCGGTCGCCGTTCTCAAACATGACCAAGGAGTTTATACCCACGCCCTCCAGCCCCCGCACCGTAATGAGCAGCTGGTTGGTTGCCACGATCTCCCCGCTAGGGCGACCTTCGGCTATCAGCTTGGCAAACGCCTGATTCTCAAACATGTTCCAGTATCCTGGTGAAGCGCTCGGGATTGGCCAGTAGATGCTGCCGGAACGAATGGTCATATATCGTATTGATTGACCGCAGCACGATACCGCCGGCGATATCGGGATCGACATGGAACTCCACCAGTACAGTGGGCGTCAGGTTTGCCCGCAGCCAGGCCACCAGCTCCTCTTTCAGTGCCATTGGCGCGGGCGCCGCGAGGACTACCCCCACCACCGGGGCAGATTGCAGTAACGCCACCAACCCTTGGCCCAGACGGGCGATCGCCGCCGGGTCGTCGTGTTCATTAGCCGATATGCCTGCATCCAGTAGCGCCGCCGACTCCCGCGACAGTTCCGGTATTTCCACACCGTGCGCCCCGCGCTTGGCGCGCAGCAACGCCGAGGCGTACCGCTCCAGCTCCTCAAGGCAAAACCTCAGGTGGTCGGGCGAGTAGACGCGGGCTGGGAGTCCGCTATCCACCGGCGATCTCCCGCTTCAAGTCGTCTTTATGTCGCTCCAGGCTTTCCAGCAAAAACGCCCTCTGTGCCCCTAGGTCCGCCCCTTGGCCCAAGCTTTCTACAATGTAAGCCGCCACGGCCTCCCCCAGCCGCTTATCCAGGCGCTCAATCAAATACTGGCGCCGTTTGGCCATCTCGCCGTCCATATCAGACTCCAAGTCCTTTTGCTTCTGCTCAACGGCCTGCTGCATGTTTTGGAGGCTGGCCAAGGCCTGGGCGCGTGCCTCAGCCAGGCTCTTGCGATAGTCTTCTAGCTCGCGCTCAACCACGTCCGTTGTCAGGCGGATGATCAATTTGTTTAGCTGGCGCGACGTCGCCTGCAAATCCCCATGGAAATCGGCGGCCGCTTCATTAACTGCTTTAGTGTACAGTTCGCGCGTCGAGTTCTTCAGCAGCTCCACTTCGTCGGTACTAAGCGTTGGCGCCGGCGCGGGCTGGGGCTTTACCGGCTTTGATGGCTTGGGCGGACGGTCGCGCAGCATGGCAACCGTTATCAGCGTCATTGCCACCGCCGCGCCGATGGAAACCACGATTACAAGTTCTACAGCACCTAATCCCATTCGTATCCTTTCACAACCTCAAGAGCAAATAAGCAATCATGAACCCGCTCACCACCACGACCACGCTGATCGCAATGACCTGCCACAGCCCGCGGTAAATACTAGTTTTCGCCAGCGGATTACGCCCAATAGAAACCATGGTATTACGGATGGCTGAAAACAGCAGCACCGTTGTCACAATCAACGCAATCACCGCCACCAAGGAGCTTGCCAGCAGCCGTATTAGAGACACCTCCCGGCCGGCCGCCGTATCGGCAAAAGTTTGCAGCCACGGCGGTACCACGGTTTTCTCTGGCGGCGGCGTGTAATATGAGACCTGCACGGCAACGGGCACCGAACCTAGCTTGGCTTTGACTGAGCCGCCCGCTTTTGCTTGCACATTGACCGTGCGGTCGCTGTACTTTGCTTCTTCCTGGGCTATTCCGATGATTCGTCCCGCCGAACCGGCCTTCATCCCCACACCGCGGACTGGGGACACCGTCACTGGGTCACCGGTCTTAATATCGCCGCCCAGCGACGACACAAAAGCATCAACCACGCCCACCGTGGAAACCTGTACTTTGTCGGTGGGGCTTGCCACATTCAGCGTCGCCTCGGCCGATCCCACGACCACGCCTAGAAGCGAGATGTCGTTAGTAATGTCAGCCGGCACAACCTTGTGGTCGGATTCGCGTAGCGACACTACCGTACCCGGCGACAAAGACTCATCGGACTGGTATCCCTGGCTTATAGCCGCCGCCGCGAGTTGCGGCGCCGCAGCCAGCATCAGCACCGCGCCATACATCGCAGACATGACAACTTTTTGCGCCATGTAATTGACGTTCATTCCTGGGAATGGGTGCCGGATGGAGCTCACCTCACGTTACCATATTAGTTGTCTCATTATACCAGTTACGCTTATCAAACGAACAGGGGGAAGTCATCGTGGCCAGGGCAATGGCGCGATCGAGAGCGCTTGGGAACTATTGGCTTCGTTATACCACTTATATGAGGCCCCAAATCCCATTAGCGCCGCAAATCCCGCATCACCGTAGTAGGTCCGCAGCGCGCCGCTAGCATTAACGTGCGCCTTCAACTTGATAACATCTCCCGGAACCACCGGCACCGCCGAACTGAGGTTTGCCTCCACGATGTTAGCGCCGGAGCCGTTGCTAATAAACGCCGTCGCCACGGCGGTGCCGTTTTTTTCAACGGTCACGGTAAAACTGTCGCTAGCCGCCATCAATCCGCCGACCTTGGTAAACGTGCTTGCCTTCTGCGGCTTATATACCATGGAGACGTTGCTGCCTGCCGCCACCGGCGACCCGGAATAGTAGCCCTGACCATCCTTTGAGCCATCCGACCACTCAGCCACGTAGGTTGGAAACGCCTTGGGCCAAACCGACCCCGCCGGCAGCACCCCCGGGATATTCCAGGTGCTCCCGCCGTTGGTGGAGGTAACCATCACCTCCCGTGGGTCTAAGCCGTAGAAGTTGTCAGCGGCCGCGGCGTTACGCTCATTCCGGGAATTGGCGCCTTGCAGGTAATCGTTATCCCATAGGTGGTTGGTTGAAAAGTAATTGGATGCCGGAGAGGGATGGGTATTGGATACCACGATGTAGTACTCCTGCCCCGCCGTCAGCGCCCGATTAACGTTGAGCGAGCACACTTCATTGCCGCCACCGTTGGCTGCCGTTGTACAGCTCGCCCGGCTACTGACGTAGAATTCCTCAGAGGCCAGGGGCGATGAGGTGTCAGGCGTCCCGTCCGGCTTGGCGTTATACATTACCCACTTAAGCCTTCCGTACGTACCGTCCGTCGTCCAGCCGTAGCTATCAGTCGCCGAAGTTTTAACCAACGTTTTAGTCTTGATGTGCAGCTTTGCCAATGTGCCGCTTTTGTGCGCTACCAAGCGAAACGCCGAGCGGTATCCGGCTTGGCTGAGAGCATGGTTGCCCGCGCCCGTGCCCATGGCAAAGGGGAATCGGCCCAGGTTAACCGCCGACGGAGCCGAAAATACTCGGCCGTAATTCGTTAACAATATTGAAAGGTCGATAATCGTAACGGAGCCGTCTGAATTTATATCGGCGGACGCATCACCCGTACCATAGCGGCCAAGCATGTATGAGAGATCCAGCACGTCAACCCGGTTGTCTCCGTTCAGGTCGCCATCCAAGTCTGGATTTGGAGCCGCCAACACCTGAAACGCGGCCGCGGATACTGCGAGCGCACCGGCGATAACCGCAATACTCACCCGTTTAGTACGTTTCTTATTCAACTATTTCCCCTACGACATACCCCGGGCTGCCCCGGGGTATGTTCTGGTTTTATTGTGTCTGCGTTATGCTCGGCGTGTTACTAGCTTCCATCCGGCTACTGCCATTCCTACCAGGCCAATCAAGCCGGTGGCCAGGATGACCCAGAAGAGTGGTGAATTGCTTCCGGTATCGGGTAGTTGCTCCAAGAACGGTACTCCATTCTCATCGGTGCCGGTAGTTGGCTGAGGAGTGGGGCTTGGGTTTGGATTGGGGCTTGGGCTCGGGCTGGGGTTAG
>CBDTXE010000032.1:0-11679 GCA_965364395.1 uncultured bacterium
CCCGCCGAGGAGAAGTTGACGGTCAAGGGAGCCGCGCCTTTGGTGGTGCTGGCCGTGGCGTTGGCGGTGGGGACGTGGTTATCGGTGTTGTAGGTGACGCGGTACAGCCGTCCAGGAATGTAGGTAAGGTAGTACATGGAGCCGTCCGGGGCGATCTTCATGTCCACCACGCTGCCGGCGGTGGTGTCAAAGTCCTCAACTCCGGCGTTGTTGCCGGCACTGTCCAGCTTCATCGTGCGGATGAAACCCATGGCGTAGTCGCTGAAGAACAGGCGGCCCTGGTAAGCGGCCGGGAACATGTTGGAGCGGTAGACCGGACCGCCGGTAACCGCGGCGCTCTGGCCGTTGTGCGGGTAGGTGTAAATGGGGTTGATATAGCCGCCGCAGTCCGCCGTGCACGTACCTTCTTTGACCGGCCAGCCGTAGTTCCCACCCTTGGTGATTACGTTCACTTCCTCCCAGCTGAAATCGCCCACGTCGCCGCCGTACAAGCGGCCGTTGGCGCTGTCAAACTGGAAGCGCCAGGGATTGCGGAAGCCGTATGCCCAGATTTCCGGCAGGGCGTCCGCGCGGCCGACAAACGGGTTGTCGGTGGGCACGGAGCCGTCCTTATTAATACGCAGGATCTTGCCGTGGGGGTTGTTAAGCAATTGGCCATTGGGCGGATAACCGTTGTCGCCCACGGCAAAATAGAGCTTGCCATCGGGCCCGAAGCGGATGCTACCGCCAACGTGTAGCTCTTGTGACGGAGATGAAGTCTGATAGAGGACATAGGGGCCTTCTGTGCCAACGTCGCCGCTGGCATTAAAACGCACAACGCGGTTTAAGAGGTCGGTCCCGGTGTAGTAGAAGTAGACGTAGTGGTTGCTGGCAAAGGCCGGGTCAAAGGCGATGCCAATGAGGCCGCGGTCACCGGTGGCGACTGATGGCAGCGTAGCAAAAGGCGTACTTAGTAGCTGCCCGTTCTTATATACCTTGATGGCGCCCGTCCGCTCCAAGACAAATATGCGCCCGTCTGGGGCTATTTCAAAACCGGACGGGCCGTCCAGGCCACTCCCGATGACCTGGGTTGTCTGGAAGCCGGCGGGCGGGGCGGCCTTGGCCGGCAGGGCCAGTGGTAAGATAAGCCCGGCGGCGGCAATGGTTAGTATTATCCGTTTAAGTAATCTGTTGGCGCTTGGCATGGATTCTCCCTACTAGTTGGCGATAAAAGGTGCCGCGCCGCCCGCAGCCTAGAATTGAAGCAATTACGTGAGTAAAAGCAAAGCGAAATACCAGACGGGTGTCAATGGTAATAGTTACATTCGTCCGGGGCTGCGCGTGATGGTTTGGCATTTGTTGACACATCTGGCCGCAACCTGATATAGTTTTTTGGTAACTTAGTCCAAATAGACTTACCGCAAGCTGGGAGTTGATACGGTCCGCGACCCGGATACCTATGAACCCTGGGATTGTTTTTTGTTTAAGGAGTGGCATGAAGGCATTGCTCGGTCGAAAACTCGGAATGACACAGCTGTTTGATGAAGACGGCAATGTTGCACGCGTCACCATTGTGGAGGCGGGCCCCTGCGTGGTCACCCAGGTCAGGACCGGCGAGCGAGACGGCTACCAGGCCGTCCAGCTGGGCTTTGGCGCTGCCAAGCACCCGGCAAAACCGCAGGCCGGACACTATGAGAAGGATGGCGTGACACCCCGCTACCTCAAGGATGTCCGCGCCGACCGCACTCCGGCCGACGTTGAGTTGGTTGAGGGTGAAGGCGCATTCAAGCCAGGCGACACCTTGGACGTGACCCAGTTTGAGGTGGGCGACAAAGTCATGGTTACGGGTACTAGCAAGGGCAAAGGCTTCGCCGGAACCATTAAGCGCCATAATTTCCACCGCGGTCCCAAGAGCCACGGTTCGCATAACTACCGCCAGCCCGGTTCTATCGGTTCCATGTATCCGCAGCACGTATTCAAAGGTATAAAGATGGCCGGCCAAATGGGCGCCAAGCAGGTGACTACGCGGGGCCTGAAAGTTGTCAGCATTGATCCCGCAAACAATATCCTGGCCATCAAGGGCGCCCTGCCGGGCCCCCGCAAAGGCATTGTCATGATTAAGGAGGCCGCATAATGGCACAGGCAGCCCTCTATTCCGCCGTCGGCGCCAAAAAAGAGACGCCGGCCAAGCTAAGCAGCGCCGTATTTGCCGCCGAGGCTAACCATGAACTGATTGCTTTGGCCTACCGTGCCTACCTGGCAAACGGACGCAGCGCCGGGCCACAAACGCTGACACGCGGCGATGTCCGCGGCGGCGGCAAAAAGCCATGGAAGCAAAAGGGTACCGGCCGCGCCCGTGCCGGATCTTCACGGCTGCCGCATTGGACCGGGGGCGGCGTGGCGTTTGGGCCAACTGGTAATGAAAACCATACGGTCGACTTGCCGGTCAAGGCCAAGCGCGCGGCCATCCGCCAGGCGTTGAGCCTGAAAGCCGCCGATAAGCGGGTACTGATACTGGAAGCTTTTGACGCGGCCGATGGCAAGACTAAGTCGGTTGCCGCGCTACTGGATAAGCTGAATCTTGAAGGCAACATCGTGCTGGCCGTCGCCAATAAGACTCCGGAAATCGACCGCGCCACCCGTAACCTGGCCGGCGTTACCGTTGTGGCAGCCAAGTACCTCAATGTTTACTTGTTAATGAATGCCGACTCTGTAGTGATGACGCAGGATGCCCAGCAGATTGTAACGGAATGGCTGGAGGTAAAGTCATGAAGCCGATGTACTTAACCCCGCGGATCAGTGAGAAGGCCATTGCCATGGGCGAAAGAGGGACATATGTCTTTGACGTGCCGGCCGACGCCAACAAGATCGAAGTCGCCAAGGCCGTGGCAGCCTCATTTAATGTTGAAGTCACCGATGTGAATATCATGATCACTAAGGGCAAGCAGGTATCGCGCCGCTACGGCAAGAATGCCGGGCACCGCAAAGATGTCAAAAAAGCCATGGTGCAATTAAAGATGGGCCAAAAAATCACCCTGTTTGAGGAGGGCAAGTAATGGCTATCCGTTTGTACAAGCCTACTACCCCCGGCCGCCGCGGCATGACCAGCGCCGACCTGGGTGCCGTAACCAAGAAGCGCCCAGAAAAGTCGCTATTGTTAGCCCAGAAAGCTGGCTCCGGCCGCAACAACCAGGGCAAGATTACTATCCGCCACCGCGGTGGCGGCGTAAAGCGCTATTACCGCTTGGTTGATTTCAAAACTGTTACCGGGTTCAAGGGCACCGTTTCCGCTATTGAATATGACCCCAACCGCAGCGCCCACATCGCGCTGGTACACCTCGAGAATGGCAAAAAGGCTTATGTACTGGCCGGTTCCGGCATGGCCGTAGGCCAGGTACTGGAAAGCGGCGCGGAGGTTGAAATCCGCCGCGGTAACCGTTTGCCACTTGCCGGTATCCCGGTTGGAACGCAGATTTACAATATCGAGCTGGTACTCGGCAAGGGTGGCCAGCTGGTACGCAGCGCCGGCGCCAAGGCCCAGTTGGTTGCCAAAGAGGGTGAGTTCTGCCAAGTGCGGCTCCCCAGCGGCGAAGTCCGCCTGGTCAACCAGAACTGTATGGCCACTATTGGGACAGTTGGGAATGAAGCCCATCAGAACATCAAGTATGGTAGCGCCGGCCGCAAACGCCGCATGGGTATCCGTCCAAGCGTCCGCGGTAAGGCGATGAACCCGGTGGATCACCCGCACGGTGGTGGTGAAGGCGGTACCTCAATCGCCCTGCGCGTTGGCGGCAAGACGCCATGGGGCAAGCCGGCACTGGGCCTGAAGACCCGCCGCCGCAAGCTAACTGATGCCATGATCGTGCGTGGCCGCAAGCAAGGAAGGAGACGCTAAATGAGCCGTTCGCTGAAAAAAGGACCCTTTGTGGACGAGAAGCTGATGAAAAAAGTCTCCGCTTTGGGCCCCAACGACAAGACAGTTATTAAGACCTGGGCACGGGCTTGTACCATTACCCCGGAAATGGTCGGCGTAACCTTTGCCGTGCATAACGGTAAAGCCCACCTGCCCGTATTTGTGACCGAGAACATGGTTGGCCACAAGCTGGGCGAGTTCTCGCCGACGCGGAAGTTCCGCGGCCACGGCGGCAAGCTGGCAAAGGGTAGGAAATAATGAACGTTAAGGCCACAGCCAAGTTTGTCGGAACTTCGCCGCGCAAGATCGGCTTGGTTGCCGCGCTGATCCGCGGCCGCCGGGCAAACGATGCCGTGACGGTGCTGCGGAACACACCCAAGCGGGCAACGGACCCGGTAGGGAAGGTGCTGCAAAGCGCCATTGCCAATGCCGAGAACAATTTCAATCTGCAGTCGCGTAACCTGATTATCGAGTCGGTACTGGTAGGGCCGGGCCCAACGCTAAAGCGATTCCGCCCGCGGGCGCAGGGACGCGCCGCCAGTATCCGCAAGCGCAGCAGCCATATTACCGTAGTGTTGAGAGATGAAGCGCCGGCCGCAGCGGGCAACAAGCCGGCGCAGCGCGAAGCCAAGGGAACCGCCGCCAAAGAAACCAACAAGACTGCTAACCAGGAGGCCAAGTAATGGGTCAAAAAGTAAATCCGCGCAGCATGCGCCTCCAAGTTGACAAGGACTGGCAGTCCAAGTGGTTTGCCGGGCGCGAATACGCCGACAACCTGATCCAGGACATCAATATCCGCAAGGCCGCCGAGCGCAAGCTGAGCCGCCGCGCCGGCGTCTCGCGCATTGACATTGAACGCTCACCCAATCTAATCACGGTGACCGTTTACACGGCTAAACCGGGCGTAGTCATAGGCCGCGGCGGTAGCGGCGCGGAAGACCTGAAAAATACGCTGGTTAAAGTGGCCAAAGCTCCGGTCAAGGTAAGTATTGAAGAGATCAAGCGCCCAGAGCAGAACGCTAAGCTGGTGGCCGAGAACATCGCCGGACAGCTGGAGCGCCGCATCTCCTTCCGCCGGGCCATGAAGATGGCGGCCGAAAACGCCATCAAAGCGGGAGCCAAGGGAGCCAAGATTGGCGTGGGCGGCAGGTTGAACGGCGCCGAGATGGGCCGCCGCGAGATGGTTGCCAACGGGTCAATTCCGCTGCATACGTTGCGCGCCGACATCGATTACGCCCAGGCACAGGCCCGGACTACTTACGGCGTCATTGGCGTCAAAGTCTGGATCTATAAAGGAAACAAGTTTTAAGAGGCCGCTATGTTACTGCCAAAGAAAACCAAATACCGGAAACAGTTCAAAGGGCGGGTGTCCGAGAGCGTGGCACAACGCGGTACCGAGCTGAGCTATGGCCAGTACGGCCTCAAGGCCGAGGAGTCCGAGCGGATTACCTCGCGGCAGATTGAAGCCGCCCGGCGGGCAATGACCCGGCACATCAAGCGCGGCGGCAAAATTTGGATCCGCATCTTCCCCGACGTACCGGTAACCAAGAAGCCGGCGGAAGTCAGCATGGGTAGCGGCAAAGGATCAATTGACCATTACGCGGCCCGCGTCCGCCCTGGACGGATTATGTTTGAGATGGAAGGCGTACGTGAAGAGGTTGCCCGCGAAGCCATGCGCCTGGCTGGCCGCAAGCTGCCAATCAAGACCAAGTTTGTGGTGCGCCATACCCCCGGAGAGGTAACCGAATGAAATTGAGTGAAATCATGCAGAAGAGCGACAAGGAGCTGGCAACGGTCCTAGCCGAGCAGCGCAAGCAGTTGTCACAGGGCCTCATGGACCTGAGGACCCGCCAGGTCAGCAACGTCAAGCAAGCTGCCGCCCACAAAAAGACCATCGCACGGATTCTAACAGTGCAGCGCCAACGTGAATTAACCAAGGAGGAAGCAAATGGCTAGGCGAATGCGAGGAACTGTTTCCTCCAACAAAATGGACAAGACCGTCGTCGTAAAGGTTGAGCGGGTAAAAGAGCATCCAATCTACCGCAAGAAGTACACAGTGACTACAAACTTCAAGGCCCACGATGCTGACAACAGCTGCCAGGTAGGCGACGTCGTGGAGATATCCGAGACGCGCCCGATGAGCCGCGACAAGCGGTGGCTGGTGGAGCGTAAGGTATCGGCCAAGGAGCTGGCGACATGATACAGGCAGAATCAAGGCTGAAAGTAGCCGATAACAGCGGCGCGCGTGAAGTGTTGTGCATCAAAGTGCTCGGCGGTTCCAAGCGCCGGTATGCGCGGGTGGGTGATGTCATCACGGCCAGCGTCAAGTCGGCCAACCCCGGCGCCAATGTTAAAAAGAAGGACGTCGTCCAGGCGGTAGTGGTACGCACCACCAAGCCGACGCGCCGTCCGGACGGGTCACAGATCCGCTTTGACGATAACGCCGTGGTTATCATTGACAAGAACAAGATGCCGCGGGCAACGCGCGTGTTTGGGCCCATCGCCCGCGAGCTGCGCGATGCCGGATATATGCGTATCATCTCGCTCGCCCCGGAGGTGCTCTAATGAAGCTGCGCAAAGAAGACCAAGTGGTGGTAATTGCCGGCCGCGACAAGGGTAAAACCGGCAAAATCTCGCGGGTGTTCCCTAAAGACGGTTCAGTACTGGTGGAAGGGGTCAACGTGATCAAGCGCCATACCAAGCCTTCGTCCAAACATCCGCAAGGAGGCATTCTGGAGATTGCCAAGCCGATCGCGGCATCAAAGGTGATGGTGCTGGATCCGGTTTCCGGCACGCCGGCCAGGGTTGGATTCCGACTGACCCAAGACGGCACCAAAGAGCGCGTATTCAAGCCTTCGAGGTATGAGAAGCCCAAGAAGACCGAGAAAAAAGCCGACAAAAAGACTGAGGCCAAGAAAGCATAGCCATGAATAGATTACGTGAAAAATATCAGAACGAGGTTCGCAAGCAGCTCCAGGAAGAGCTGGGGTACAAGAACGCGCACCAGATCCCGCGGATTGAAAAAGTCGTGGTCAATGCCGGTGTTGGACGGGCCGTCGCCGACAGCAAGCACATTGAGACCGTTACCCATACACTCACCAAAGTTACCGGCCAGGCTCCTGTGACGACAGTCGCCAAAAACAGTATCGCCGGGTTTAAGCTGCGCGAGGGCAACAAGATTGGCGTCAGCGTCACCTTGCGCGGCGAGCGGATGTACGAGTTCCTGGACCGCCTGGTAGCCATTGCGCTGCCTCGCATCCGCGACTTCCGCGGCATCTCGGCGACGGCGTTTGACCGCCAGGGTAACTACAGCGTCGGCCTGCGCGAGCAAAGTGTCTTTCCGGAGATCAGCTACGAAGAGGCAGCCACCACCCATGGCCTGCAAGTAAACGTGGTTACGACGGCCAAGACCAAGGAAGAAAGCAAACGATTACTAGAATTAATGGGATTTCCCTTTAGGAGGAACAGCTAATGGCAAGGGTAGCCTTGATCGTCAAAGCCGAGAAGAAGCCTAAGTTCTCGACCCGTACGGTGCGCCGATGCCGGCTGTGCGGCCGTGGGCGCGGATACATCCGCCGCTTTGGCATGTGCCGTATCTGCTTCCGGGAACATGCCAGCCGGGGACAGATCCCCGGTGTAACCAAGGCCAGTTGGTAAGGAGGTAGCTATGACAGATCCAATCGCTGACATGCTGACCAGAATCCGTAACGCCATTGCGGCGTCACGTACTGCCGTAGTGCTTCCGCATTCTGGCATCAAAGAATCAATCGCCAAGATCCTCAAGGATAACGGTTTTATCGCCGATTACCGCGTGGATAGCAGTGGCACTTTCAAATCAATCGTCATCACCATCCAGCAGGACGGCGATGTGCCGGCAATCACTGCGCTGCAGCGCATCAGCAAGCCCGGCCGCCGCGTCTATGCCGGCAGTAAGGAAATCCCGCTGGTACTGGGCGGCCGCGGCATGGTCATCCTGTCCACGCCTGGCGGCCTGATGAGCGGCCGTGAGGCCCGCCAAAAAGGCTTGGGCGGTGAGTTAATCTGTAGGGTGTGGTAAGATGAGCCGGATCGGAAGACAACCTATCACCCTGCCCGCGGGCGTTAGCCTGGAGATTACCGACGCGCTGGTACGGGCGACCGGACCCAAAGGCACCTTGGAGACCCGGCTACTGCCAGGACTAGCCGTTGCGCAAGACGGCGATACGCTGACCGTTACCAAGGTCCGCGATACCGAGGAAACGCAGCGGACATACGGCTTGCAGCGCACCCTGATCCAGAACATTGTTACGGGAGTCAGCACGGGTTACGAGCGCAAGCTGGAGATCAATGGCGTGGGTTACCGCGCTAACGTGGCGGGCACCACTGTCAACCTGTCGCTGGGGTATTCCCATCCAATCGCCTTTGCACTGCCGCAAGGCATCGAGGCCAAGATCGAGCGCAATGTCATCACCTTGAGTGGCGCTGACAAGCAGCAAGTGGGCCAGGTAGCGGCCAATATCCGGGCGCTACGCAAACCAGAACCCTATAAAGGAAAAGGCATTAAATACGTAGAAGAGCGGATTCGCCGCAAGGCCGGAAAGGCGGCCGGTAAGTAAGCCATGAGTACGACTACACTGAAACCAGAACTGCAGCGGCGGCGCCGCACCCGGGCTAAGATCTTTGGCACGGCCGAGCGCCCGCGCCTTAACGTACGCATCAGCAACCGCCACATTACCGCGCAGCTGATTGACGACGCCAAGGGTGTAACACTGGCGTACGTTGCCACGGCTCACGCCAAAGACGCCAAAGGCAACATGACCCAGCGGGCAGCTTGGGCTGGCGAGGCGATTGCTGCTGAAGCAGGCAAGCACAAGATTAAGCGGGTGGTATTTGACCGCGGTGGAAAGATTTATCACGGACGCCTACATGCCTTAGCAGAGGCGGCACGAAACAAAGGATTGGAGTTTTAAATGGCTATCCATCAACAGCCAAAGGAATTTGACGAGACAGTAATCGCCATTGACCGGGTAGCCCGGGTAGTCAAGGGCGGCCGCCGTTTCCGTTTCCGCGCGACCGTGGTGATTGGCGACGGTAAGGGCCGGGTTGGCCTGGGCATCGGCAAGGGCGGCGAGGTCATCACCTCGATTGCCAAAGCCGTAGCGCGCGCCCGCCGCAATATGATTACGATTCCGCTGAAGGGCGGTACGATTCCCCATGAAGTCACCGTGCGGTTCTCCGGAGCCCAGGTAATGCTCAAGCCGGCTTCCGAAGGTACCGGCGTGATTGCTGGCGGCGCCGTCCGCAACGTGGTGGAACGGGCCGGCATCCATGACCTGCTAACCAAGTCATTTGGATCGACCAACAAAGTGAATAACGCCTATGCTACAATTCTGGCATTGTCCCAATTGCGGGCGGTTTCCGACAGCGCCCCTGCCAAGACGGCCCGGGCCAACGGCAAGGCGGCCAAGAGTGACAAGCCCAGTAAGAAGGCTGCCGCCAAGGCGTAATACAGAGGCATCCCATGAAAATCCATGAACTAACAATCCAGAAAAAAGCTTCGGCCAAGCGCATTGGCCGCGGTATTGGGTCGGGCACCGGTAAAACCGCCGGACGCGGCACCAAGGGACAGAACTCCCGGACCGGCGGCGGCGTGCGCCCGGGCTTTGAAGGCGGCCAGAATCCGTTGGCCAAGCGCCTCCCAAAGAAGCGCGGCTTCAGGGCGATAAACCACATTGATTATGCGGTGCTGTCGCTCGCCAAGCTGGCTTCATTGAAGGCCGGCGCGGTGACCAATGAATCACTACTTCAGGCAGGTGTTGTGGACAGCATCCATACCCCGGTTAAGGTATTGGGCACGGGTGAATTGTCCGGCAAGTTCGCCGTCAAACTACAGGCGGCCACCAAGACCGCTAAGGCAGCGATTGAAAAGGCCGGCGGCACGTTTGAGGCAACCAGCCTGGAGAAGTCGCCCAAGAAACCCTCAAAGCGAAACCGGAAGTCTTAAGCGAATGAACATGGACACCTTGCGGCAAGCTTGGCGTTCACCGGAGCTGCGGCGCCGGATTGGCTTTGTGATATTTGTACTGGTACTGTTCCGGCTGCTGTCTTATATTCCGGTGCCGGTCCCTGACAACGCCGCCCTTAACGCTTTTCTGACGCGGCTATTTGGCTCATCGCAACTGCTGGGCTTTGCTGACCTGTTTTCAGGCGGCAGCCTAAGTAACTTCTCGATTATCATGATGGGGCTCGGGCCATACATTAATGCGTCAATTATTGTGCAGCTGATGACCAAGGTGATTCCATCGCTGGAGGCGCTTAGTAAGGAAGGCGAGGCTGGCCGGCGGAAGATCAACCAGTATACGCGCCTACTGACATTGCCCCTGGCGATAGTACAGGCCATCGGTATGGTAGTCCTAATCCGACAGTCTTCTATACAGATTGCCAATACGGACCTAATCGGCAACCCCAGCCTGTTCCAGTGGTTCCTGATGGTTTCAGTTATGACGGCGGGCACTGTGCTGCTGATGTGGCTGGGCGAACTGATTACTGAGCGCGGCGTTGGCAACGGTATTTCTTTGATAATTTTTGCCGGCATCGTGGCCAGCCTGCCATCGGCTGCGGGGCAGTACCTCAGCCTGGCGGCCAACGACACTTCACGCATTTTCCAGCTACTGGGCTTTGGCGCGGCCGCCATTGCCGTAATCTATGTCATGGTACTGCTCAACGAGGGCCAGCGGTCGATCCCGGTGTCATATGCCCGCCGCGTGCGCGGTAACCGCATCTTCTCGGGAGTTGACACCTATCTGCCAATCCGGCTGATTACGGCCGGCGTCATCCCGATCATCTTTGCCCTGGCGTTCCTGGCCGTGCCGACGTTTGTCGCCCAGTTGCTCGCCAGCGCCAAGACGGCTTGGGTGGCCTCATTTGCCACCTGGCTCAACACATTCTTTGCCCAGACCAGTTGGACGTATGCCGCCTGCTACTTTGTGCTGGTGGTGGTATTTACCTACTTCTATACGTCGATCGTCTTCAACCCGGATGACATTGCCGAGAACATGCAGAAACAGGGTGGCTTTGTCCCGGGAATCCGGCCTGGCAGGGAAACCGCAACCTATTTGCGGAACGTGGTGAACCGGCTGACTTTGATAGGGTCCATGTCGCTAGGCCTGATTGCGATTCTGCCATTTATCGCCGAGCGCATTACTAATACCCAGCTGCTGACACTTGGAGGCACCAGCCTGTTAATTATCGTCACCGTGGCACTCGAGACGCTCAAGCAGCTGCGCTCACGCGCTATACAGATCAGCTACGACAAGCTGTAATTGCCCGCATATGATAACCTTGTATTAAGGTTATGGTATATGGGGGTGCAGCAGCGTGAATATTTACCGGCGGGCCGCCAGTATTGCGGCCGCTGTAGCTTTGGCCTACTGCCTGACGGTAGGTTTTGCGGGAGTGAGGGCGGCGCCCACAGAGGCGGCAGACGTCAACGGCGATGCCGTGGCAGATGTGATAGACCTCAGCTTGCTTTTGGCGCAGTACGGGAGTGCTGGCAGCGCCGACCTGGATGGCAGCGGCATCGTGGATAGCGCCGACCTCAGCCAATTGCTCGCCGCACTCAATCCCGGCGATGACAACCCGTTCCGGACAACCATGCTCTTCAACGATCAGAATTATGACCCGGCATTAGCCCAGGCGGGTGCCTGGCGCGCCAGCAGGCCGGCGGATGCGCTCCAAATGGACAAGATTGCGGGGACGCCGCGGGCGGTGTGGCTTGGCGAATGGAGCGGCGATATTTCAACCGAGGC
>CBDTXE010000033.1:0-11525 GCA_965364395.1 uncultured bacterium
GTGTCACCCTGCAGGGCAACAGCTTCAATGCCGCCAACCAGCTGGTTAGACTGAATGGCACGGCTCAGCTGCCGGCCGTGTCCGGGGCGTTGCTGACCAACCTGAACGGTGACGCCGTCACCACCGGTTCGGTGGACATTAGCGTGGGCGGCACCGGTGCTACCACCGCCGCTGGCGCACGAGGAAATCTTGGAGCCGCGGCTTCTGGCGCCAACGGCGACATCACCAGCCTGACGGGGCTGACCACGGCCCTCAGCGTTGGGCAGGGCGGCACCGGGGCGACCACCTTTGGCGCCAACGGCATCCTGTACGGCAACGGCACTGGCGCCCTCCAAGTCACTGCCGCCGGAACGAGCGGCCAGTGCCTGCGGGCCAACGCTTCTGGGGTGCCAGTATTCACTAACTGCCCCACCGGCGGCAATATCTCATCCGGCGCCGCCCAGACCGCGGGTGCAATAGTGAAGTTTGACACCACGACCAACAGCATTACGGATTCATTACTGAGCGAGTCGGGTACTGTCATTACAGTCAACGGTGACTTAACGGTGACCGGAACTGTCACCGGCGACGGCTCTGGGCTGTCTAATGTAGATGCCGCCACCTTGGGCGGCCAGGCCGGCAGCTTTTACACGAATGCGAGCAATCTGGGGTCAGGGACGCTGGCCGATGCCCGCCTCAGTGCCAACGTCACCCTCCAGGGAAACAGCTTCAACGGTACCAGCCAGCTGGTCCAAACCACGGCCGCCGGGGCGCTGCCGGTCCTGTCCGGCGCCAACCTAACCGCGTTGAACGCCTCGGCTTTGACGTCCGGTACCGTGGGCGACGCCAGGCTTTCGGCAAACGTTACGTTGCAGGGCAACACCTTCAACGGCCCCAGCCAGCTGGTGCAGCTGAACGCCAGCGGCCAGTTGCCAGCCGTTTCCGGCGCTCTCTTGACTAACGTCGACGCGGTCACCCTCGGCGGCCAGGCCGGCAGCTTTTACACCAACGCCAGCAACATTGGTACGGGAACTTTGGCGGACGCCCGCCTGACCGCCAACGTTACATTGCAAGGCAACACCTTCAACGGGGCTAGCCAGCTAGTCCAACTAAACGGGACATCGCAGTTGCCTGCTGTGAGTGGCGCGCTGCTGACCAGCCTGAATGCATCCAATGTGGCCTCTGGAACCCTGGCGGATGCTCGCCTGAGTACCAATGTCACCCTGCAAGGCAACCTGTTCAACGGCGCCAGCCAGTTGGTCCAACTAAACGGCAGTGCCCAACTCCCGGCCATTTCGGGGGCACTGCTCACCAATTTGGATGCCGACGCGATCGACGCCGGTACGCTGGGCATAGCTTTTGGAGGCACGGGAGCCAACGACGCCGCCGGGGCGCGCAGCAACCTGGGGGCGGCAGCTTCTGGAGCCAATAGCGACATTACTAGCCTGACCGGACTAACGACGGCCCTGAGTGTTGGGCAGGGCGGCACCGGTGCCACCACCTTTGGTGCCAACGGAGTCCTTTACGGCAACGGCACGGGAGCCATCCAAGTCACTGCCGCTGGCACCAACGGCCAGTGCCTCCGGGCAAATGCGTCAGGCGTGCCTGTGTTTACCAGCTGCCCTTCGGGTGGCAATATTTCTTCCGGTACGTCTCAGACGGCCGGTAATATCGTGAAGTTTGACACGACCACTAATACGATTACGAATTCATTGCTTAGCGAGTCGGGCACTGTCATTACGGTAAATGGCGACTTATCGGTGACCGGAACTGTCACCGGCGATGGCTCCGGCCTGTCCAACGTTGACGCCGCTACTCTGGGCGGCCAGGCCGGCAGCTTTTACACGAATGCGAGCAATCTTGGCACCGGTACCTTGGCCGACGCCCGCTTGAGCACAAACGTGACGCTACAAGGCAACAGCTTCAACGGCACTAGTCAGCTGGTGCAAACCACGGCTGCGGGAGCTCTGCCGGTACTGTCCGGCGCCAACCTAACCACCTTGAACGCCTCGGCTTTGACATCCGGCACGGTGGGAGATGCGAGGCTTTCGGCAAACGTAACCCTCCAGGGCAACACCTTCAACGGCCCGAGCCAACTGGTACAGCTGAACGCTAGCGGCCAATTGCCCGCCGTGTCCGGCGCCCTGCTGACTAATGTCGACGCGGCTACCCTGGGCGGCCAGGCCGACAGCTTCTATACCAATGCCAGCAACATTGGTACGGGAACTTTGGCCGATGCCCGGCTTTCCACAAACGTAACCCTCCAAGGCAACACCTTCAACGGGGCTAGCCAACTCGTCCAACTTAACGGCACTACCCAATTACCAGCCGTCAGCGGCGCGCTGCTGACCAGCCTGAACGCTACCAATATCGCGTCGGGAACCCTGGCTGACGCCCGCCTTAGCACCAACGTGACGCTGCAGGGTAACCTGTTCAACGGTGCCAGCCAGTTGGTCCAATTGAATGCCAGTACCCAGCTACCGGCAATATCTGGTGCGCTGCTCACCAATCTGGATGCCGACGCCATTGACGCCGGTACGCTGGGCATTGCCTTTGGCGGCACGGGCGCTAATGACGCTGTCGGCGCGCGCAGCAACCTGGGGGCCGCCGCCAGCGGAGCCAACGGCGACATCACCAGCCTCACGGGGTTGACCACGGCCCTCAGCGTTGGGCAGGGCGGCTCGGGCGCGACGACATTTACGACCAACGGCATTTTGTACGGCAACGGCACCGGCGCACTGCAGGTCACCGCCGCCGGAACCAACGGCCAGTGCCTGCGCGCTAACGCCTCCGGAGTCCCCGTATTCACCAGCTGCCCGACGGGGGGAAACATTTCTTCCGGTACGTCGCAAACGGCTGGCAATATCGTGAAGTTTGATAGTACAACCAACACGATAACGGATTCATTGCTGGCTGAGTCAGGCACTGTCATAACGGTAAATGGCGACTTGACGGTGACCGGCACAGTCACCGGAGACGGCTCCGGGCTGACGGCCGTTGATGCCGCTGCCCTCGGAGGCCAGGCCGGCAGCTATTACACTAATGCATCCAACATTGGCACCGGGACGCTAGCCGACGCCCGTTTGACCGCTAACGTAACCCTGCAAGGCAACAGCTTTAACGGCGTCAGCCAGCTGGTTCAAACTACAGCCGGGGGTGCGCTGCCAGCATTGTCTGGGGTAAACCTTACCAACCTAAATGCCAACAGCATTGCCAGCGGCACCCTGGCAGATGCGCGCCTGAGCGCCAACGTTACGCTGCAGGGCAACTCATTTAACGGCGTCAGCCAGCTGGTCCAACTCAATGGATCAGGCGAGCTGCCTGCGCTTTCAGGAGTTAACCTGACCAGTTTGAACGCCAGTAGCCTGGCGTCCGGGACGGTGGCCGACGCCCGTCTTTCCAGTAACGTCACCCTGCAGGGCAACAGCTTCAATGCCGCCGGCCAATTGGTGCAGCTAAACGGCAGTAGCCAGTTGCCTGCGGTTTCCGGTGCGCTTGTGACCAACATCAACGCTTCAAACATCGCTTCAGGGACTTTGGCTGATGGCCGCTTAAGCAGCAATGTGCCGCTAAAAGATGCCGACAACACCTTGACGGGAAGCAACACCCTAACCGGCACGCTTATCATCCAAACGGCCACGGATACCACGACTGCCTTCCAGATCCAAGATGCGGCCGGTACATCAAACCTGTTTATCGCCGACACCGATAATAACAAGATCGGTATTGGCCAGGCGCCGACGGCTGGCGGCGCTATGCTCCAGGTTTCGGGCGGCGTGCAGGCAACGCTAGATTCACTGCCAGCGGCCGCCGCGGCGCTGGATGGAACCTTGGTATACGACACGGTCGCCGAGAAGTTCAAGGTGTACGAGGGTGGTGCCATTAAAGAGCTCTGTAACCAAACCGACGGAAACTGCGGCGGCAGCGGCGGAGGGGCGACGCTGCAATCGGCCTACAACGCCGGTGCCACAATTTTGACCACCAATGCGCGCAATATCGCATTCTCCCTGGCGGATACCGCCACTGACAGTAACTTCACGGTCGATATTGCCAGCGGTTCAACTTCAAAGTTTGCCATACAAGGAAACGGGCAAGACATGTTGACGGTTAATGCCAGCGACGTGCGCATAGGTGCGGGGAGCGCCCATGCATTGCTGGTTCTAGATGCGGTACCGACGGCTAACCTCCCTGCCGGGGTAAACGGCGCCATTGTCTACGACTCAACCCTGAACAAGTTCAAGGTTTATGAAGATGGCAATTATAAGGAGCTATGTAACCAGACAGACGGTAATTGCGGCGGCTCGGGCGGCGGTTCGACGCTGCAAACCGCGTATGCCACCGGTAACACGATAACCACCAGCAGTGCCCGTGACGTATCCATTACTTTGGCCGACAGCGCCACTGACTCAAGCTTCATCCTGAACGTGGCTGCCGGAGCCACGGGCAAGTTCATTGTCCAAAACAACGGCACTGAAACACTTAGCATCAACGCCGACGGCGACGTTACGACGACCGGCGATGTTACGGCGGCAAACTTGTCAGGCAACGGCTCCGGTCTGACGGCGCTCAACGGCTCCAATATTGCCACCGGCACCGTGGCCGACGCGCGCCTCAGCGCCAACGTTACGCTGCAGGGAAATACCTTCAACGGCGCCAGCCAGCTGGTGCAGTTGGACGCGTCCACCCAGCTTCCGGCGGTCAACGGCTCGCTGCTGACTAGTTTGAATGCCACAAGCGTAGCGTCGGGAACTTTGGCCGACGCCAGGTTGACTAGTAATGTGGCCTTGCTGGACCGGTCGTCACAGGTCTTTACTGGATCCGGCGCGGTTTTCCGAAATTCCGCCAACACCGCCACCGCCTTCCGGGTGCAGGATGCCTTAGCCGCCAATACGCTGCTGACTGCCAATACCTCGGGCAACCGCGTGGTGGTTGGCGACGCCGATGACGCGAGTGCCGCCAATACTACGCTCCTGGTGGTTGACTCGGCGTCAACGGCCAACCTGCCGGCGGGCGTGAACGGTGGCCTAGTCTACGACTCAACCCTGAACAAACTGAAGATCTATGAGAACGGTGCCTACAAGATACTGTGCAACACCACTGACCTTGCTTGCGGCAATGCCCCCACCACTACGCTACAGCAGGCCTACAATAATTCGTCCGACCCGGAGATGGTGGTGGACGCCACCCGAGGGGCACTGACGGTCCGCGATGCCAGTACGCCAATTGCCGCCAACCTGCTGGAAGTCCAAAGCAATGACGGCAGTACCACATTCCTAGCGGTCACGGCGGCGGCTACAACCGTTACTGGCGACTTCAGCGCGAGCGGGACCATATCTGGAGACGGCTCGGGACTCACGGCGCTAAATGCCAGCAATTTGTCGTCGGGAACGGTAGCCGACGCGCGGTTGACTGCCAACGTCACGGTCCAGGGGAATTCCTTCAACGGCAATAACCAGTTAGTCCAGCTGAACGGATCGTCGCAATTGCCGGCCGTCAGCGGCGCACTGCTGACCACCTTGAATGCCACCAGCTTGGCGTCCGGGACTGTCGCCGACGCCCGCTTGACGGCAAATGTGACCCTGCAAGGCAACACTTTCAACGGCGCTTCTCAGCTGGTACAGCTGGATGCTTCTACGCAGTTGCCAGCCGTTAACGGCTCCCAGCTCACCAGCCTGAATGCGAGTAACGTCAGCTCCGGTACCCTGGCCGACGCCCGCTTGACCAGCAATGTGGCATTGCTTGACCGATCATCGCAGGTGTTCACCGGCTCAGCGGCCACTTTCCGCAACACCGCCAACTCGGCCACCGCTTTCCAGATACAATCGCAGTCCTCTGCTAACACGCTGTTCCTGGCCAACACTACGAGCAACCGAGTAGTGGTAGGCGACGCCGACAATACTTCTGCTGCCAACACCACCTTGTTGGTGGTTGATGCGGCAGGTACCGCCAACCTACCGGCCGGCGTAAACGGCGGCATTGTCTACGACAGCACCCTGAACAAGTTCAAGATATACGAAAATGGCGCGTATAAGGTACTTTGTAACGCCACCGACCTTGCGTGCGGCAATTCGCCAACGACCACACTACAGAACGCCTACGACAATTCAACAAACCCCGAGGTCACCGTTGACGCAACGCGCGGCGCGCTGACTATAAGGGATGCCAGCAGCGCCATAGGTGCCAATTTACTAGAAGTCCAAAGCAATGACGGTGCAACTACCTACCTGGCGGTAGCCGCGACCGGCACCAGTGTGACGGGTGACTTTGCTGCTACCGGGGACGTGACTGCCAATAGTTTCAGCGGTGACGGCGCGGGACTGACGGCGCTCAATGCCAGCAGTCTGGCCACAGGCACGGTGGCCGATGCCCGCCTATCGGCGAGCGTTACCTTGCAGGGCAACACCTTCAACGGCGCCAGCCAATTAGTGCAGCTGAACGCCTCTACGCAATTGCCAGCCGTTAACGGTTCTTTACTGACCAGCCTTAACGCTACAAACGTAGGCTCTGGCACCTTGGCCGACGCCCGGCTAACCAGCAACGTGGCGCTGCTTGATCGCAGTTCACAAGTGTTCACCGGCTCGGCGGCCACCTTCCGCAACATCGCCAACTCGGCCACCGCTTTCCAAATCCAGTCACAGTCCTCGGCCAATACGCTGTTCCTAGCTAATACGTCCAGTAACCGGGTGGTGGTTGGAGACGCCGACAATTCATCGGCCGCCAACACGACTTTACTTGTTGTCGACGCGGCCGATACCGCCAACCTGCCGGCAGGCGTGAACGGCGGGATTGTTTACGACTCTACCCTCAACAAGTTCAAGCTTTATGAGAACGGCGCATATAAGATTGTGTGTAATACTACCGATCTTGGCTGCGGTAACGCCCCCACCACCACTCTGCAGCAGGCCTACAATAACTCCTCCGATCCGGAGCTTACAGTGGATGCTACCCGTGGCGCACTGACGGTCCGGGATGCCAGCACGCCGATTGCAGCCAATCTACTGGAAGTCCAAAGCAACGACGGCAGCGCCACCTATTTGGCGGTGACGGCCGCCGCAACCACGGTTACGGGAGATTTTAGCGCCAGCGGGACCATTACCGGCAATGGCTCAGGATTGACGACATTGAATGCCACCAACCTGTCATCTGGTACGGTTGCTGATGCCCGACTAAGTACTAACGTTACCGTGCAGGGCAACACTTTCAACGGAGCCAGCCAGCTGGTGCAGCTAAATGGAAGTACGCAGCTGCCCGCCGTAAGTGGAGCATTGCTTACCAACTTGAACGCCACGAACTTGGCTTCCGGTACAGTCGCCGACGCCCGCCTGACTGCCAACGTCACCCTCCAGGGCAACACTTTCAATGGCGCGTCGCAATTGGTGCAGCTGGATGCTTCAACCCAGTTGCCGGCAGTAAACGGCTCACAGTTAACCAACCTGAATGCTACCAACGTCAGTTCCGGCACCTTGGCCGACGCCCGCCTGACCGGCAATGTCGCCTTGCTCGACCGTAGCACCCAGGTGTTTACCGGCAGCGCGGCCACCTTCCGCAACACCGCCAACTCGGCCACCGCCTTCCAGATCCAGTCGCAGTCGTCGGCTAACACGCTGTTCCTGGCAAACACATCCAGCAACCGGGTGATGGTAGGCGACGCGGACAATTCGTCAGCCGCCAATACCACATTGTTGGTAGTAGACTCGGCGATTACTGGTAATTTACCAACCGGCGTTAATGGCGGCATTGTCTACGACAGTACGCTAAACAAGTTTAAGATATACGAAAACGGGGCATACAAAGTCCTGTGTAATGCCACCGATTTGGCTTGCGGTAACGCCCCGACCACTACGCTGCAACAAGCCTACAATAACTCCTCTGACCCGGAGTTTACGGTTGATGCCACCCGCGGCGCCCTGAGTATCCGCGACGCTGCCAGCGCGATAGGGGCCAATTTGCTCGAAGTGCAAAGTAACGACGGTGCCACCACCTACCTTGCAGTAACCGCGACCGGCACCAGTGTGACGGGTGACTTTGCTGCTACCGGGGACGTGACTGCCAATAGTTTCAGTGGTGATGGTTCAGGACTGACGGCGCTCAATGCTAGCAGTCTGGCTTCAGGAACGGTGGCCGATGCTAGGCTCTCGGCCAGTGTTACCTTGCAGGGCAATACTTTCAACGGCGCCAGCCAACTGGTACAGCTCAACGCCTCTACGCAGCTCCCCGCCGTCAACGGTTCCTTACTGACTAGCCTTAACGCCACCAATGTCAGCTCAGGGACGCTAGCCGATGCGCGATTGACTAGCAATGTGGCATTACTCGACCGCAGCTCCCAGGTGTTTACCGGAAGTGGCGCCACCTTCCGCAACACCGCTAACTCGGCTACTGCCTTCCAGATCCAGTCGCAGTCCTCGGCCAACACCCTTTTCCTAGCCAACACCACCAGCAACAGCCTGGTCGTAGGCGACGCCGACAATACATCGGCAGCCAATACGACTTTACTTGTTGTCGACTCGGCAGATACGGCCAACCTGCCGGCGGGCGCGAACGGTGGCATCGTGTATGATTCCAGCCTTAACAAGTTCAAGATTTACGAAAACGGCGCGTACAAGATCCTATGTAATTCTACTGACTTGGGTTGCGGCAACGCGCCGACCACCACCTTGCAGCAGGCGTACAACAACTCGTCCAACCCCGAGATCGTCGTGGATGCCACCAGGGGCGCATTTACGGTTAGGGACGCCGGCAGTGCCATCGGTGCCAACCTGCTGGAAGTGCAAAGCAATGACGGCGCGACCACTTATCTGGCGGTGACGGCAGGCGGGACGACGGTTACCGGTGACTTCTCGGCCAGCGGCACGATATCCGGTAATGGCTCAGGGTTGACGACGCTAAATGCGACCAACTTATCGTCCGGTACGGTGGCGGACGCAAGGCTAAGCACTAATGTAACGGTGCAGGGCAATACCTTCAACGGAAATAACCAGCTGGTGCAGCTGAATGGCAGCTCCCAGTTGCCTGCCGTCAGTGGCGCATTATTGACTAACCTGAATGCGACGAATCTGGCGTCAGGAACGGTGGCAGATGCCCGACTGACCAGCAATGTGACCCTCCAGGGTAATACGTTCAACGGTGCTTCACAGCTAGTGCAGCTGGACGCCAGCACACAACTCCCGGCAATCAGCGGCGCTCTGCTAACTAGCCTCAACGCCACTAACGTCAGCTCCGGCACCTTGGCAGACGCCCGGCTGACCAGCAACGTGGCGCTGCTTGACCGATCATCGCAGGTGTTCACCGGCTCAGCGGCCACCTTCCGCAACACCGCCAACTCGGCAACCGCTTTCCAGATTCAGTCACAATCCTCGGCCAATACGCTGTTCCTTGCTAATACGTCCAATAACCGGGTGGTGGTTGGAGATGCCGACGATACATCGGCCGCAAACACGACGTTACTGGTTGTCGACTCGGCCGATACGTCGAACTTGCCGGCCGGGGTGAACGGCGGCATTGTCTACGACTCGTCGCTTAACAAGTTCAAGATTTACGAAAACGGAGCCTACAAAGTCCTCTGCAATACTACCGATCTTGGCTGCGGCAGCACCCCAACAACCACTTTGCAGCAGGCATACGATAATTCAACAAACCCGGAAATCACAGTCGATGCAACGCGCGGAGCCCTGAGCATCCGAGATGCCGGCAGCGCCATTGGCGCAAACTTGCTGGAAGTCCAAAACAACACCGGCGCAACAACCTACTTGGCGGTTTCGGCGACGGCGACAGCGGTGACGGGCGACTTTAGTGCGAGCGGGACGATTTCCGGCAACGGTTCGGGTCTGACCACCCTAAATGCCAGCAACCTATCTTCAGGGACGGTAGCCGATGGCCGCTTGAGCTCCAACGTAGCCCTGCTTGACCGCAGCAACCAGACGTTTACCGGGGCGACCGTTTTCCGTAACACTGCCAACTCGTCGTCCGCTTTTCAAATCCAAAATGCCGCCGGCAACAGCAACCTGCTAATCGCCGACACCGAGAACAGCCGGGTAGGCATTAACAAGGCTCCTACGACCTATGCCTTTGAAGTCAACGGCGTCATTCATGCTTCATCGGACATCTTCAGTAATGACCGGTTTGTGTTGGGCGACCAGAGCCTGTTTAAGGGCAACCTGACCAAGATATTCCCAAGCTCCAACCACAACATTTATGACGTCGTGGTCATGGAAGTAGACGGCACCTTGGGCGGCAACCGGCTAATGACAACCACGACCGAGCGCAACCGGAGTGTGATTGGCGTGGCAACATCAACCGTTAGCGGCGCGGTAGCCGGAACGGTATCGGGCGCGGCCATCTACGGTGCCTACATGGTCAACGCCGATTCGGGCAACGTGGCAGTAGGTGACCAACTGGTGGTATCTTCAGTAGCCGGGCACGTCAAAACTGACAATGGCGCCACCACCGGCATCGTAGGTGTGGCGCTCAGCAGCAAGAACACCGGTATCCCCGGGCAGGTGCAGGTGTTCATTAGTCCGCGCGGCGGCCAGTATTCGCCGGTGTTCCGCAATGCCTCCAATTCCACGACCGCCTTCCAGATCCAGGATGCCGACGCCACGCCTGACGTGCTGTTCCGGGCCGACACCGCCAACAACCGCGTGTACGTGGGTAACGCGACCGCGGCTGCTGCGGCGGACACCACTCTGCTAGTGGTAGATTCTGCAGCAAGCGGAGACCTGCCCACGGGAGTTAACGGCGGCATTGTTTATGACTCTACTCTGGATAAGTTTAAGATTTATGAAAACGGAGCCTACAAAGTCCTCTGTAATACCACCGATTTGGCTTGTGGCACTACGCCCACCACCACTTTGCAGCAGGCTTACGACAACTCGTCCAATCCCGAGATAGTGGTGGATGCCACACGTGGCGCGTTGACTGTCCGCGACGCTGGCAGCGCCATCGGCGCCAATCTGCTGGAAGTTCAAAGCAACGACGGCAGCGCTACGTACTTGGGCGTGGCGGCCACCGGCACGAGCGTGACGGGCACCTTGACGGTTAGCAGCACGGTTATCGCATCCTCGGTTAGGCATACCGGCGGAGTAGCTTTCCCGGGATCGCCGTCAGAAGGTCACGTTTTCTATCGCACAGACACCGACCAGCTGTACGTTTACACGGGTTCTAAGTGGCAGGCTGACCGCACTACAGCTACGCTTATCGTCGCTGCCAATGACTCCCAGAACAAGGAAAAGGCCGACTACGTGGCTGACGGCACCGCTGACCAAACCGAAATCAATGCCGCTTTGGCGGCTTTGCCAGCCGGCGGGGGAGTCGTGCATCTGCTGGAGGGTACATACACGGTAACGGGAGCGGTGTCGATACCGACAGGCGCCACATTGACGGGCAACGGGCAAGCAACGGTCATCAAGCTGGCGGATGCTAATAACGGCAATACTGATTTGCTGGTTAACTCCAATACTGCCGGCGGGAACAGCCGGATTGGCATCTCCGATTTGCGGCTGGACGGGAATAGCAGCAACCAGACGGCGGGTACGCAGTACGGCATGCGG
>CBDTXE010000034.1:0-11169 GCA_965364395.1 uncultured bacterium
GCCCGCCAACTGGAATGCGCCGCCCGCCATGGAAGTAACGGCCGTCAGCTACCGCACCGATGCCAGCGGCAACACCCTGTACCCCGCCGACACCAAGCTGCAGACCATGGTTCTGGCCCCATGTACGGCCGCGTCCGGCTGCACGGTTGGACGGTCGGTGACCTTTGGGTCAGGAATTACGCAGCAAATCGGCTGCAACCCGCTTGTTCCGCTGGGCTGCCAGGCCACCCTCCGGCTTAATCCCGGCGGCGCCTACACCGGCGCTGGGTATCGGACTATCTTCAGGGTGCGGCCACGGTTTGCCGCCGCCCAATACACGCTAAAGGCTTATAGCCCGGCTGGGGCCCACGTTCCCATGCCGCTACGCTTTGCCACGCTGGATGTTACCGCCAAAGCCGGTGACTCCACCCGGCGCATCAGTGAGTCCTTTAGGGTCCGGCCCGAGCCCTTCTCAGGTCTTGGCGATGCCATTTTTGGCGCCGACACTGTCTGTAAAAACTGGATGATCCAGGGTGGTATCGCCACAGAGCGTGGCTGTCCCAATACCTAAGACCCATTCCCTGTAAAACGCTGGCGCTGTCCTAGCAAAAGCGGTATAATATCAGGAGTATGGCTCGCCGCAAAAGCAAGAAAACCAAGGTACCGTCGCTTAGCCTGCGTCCGCAGCTGGGTGAGGGTGTCGCCCGAGAAATCGTCGCCGTGGTGCTGGTGGCCTTGGCGCTGCTCCTCAGTTTTGCGATGTTCAACTTTGGCGGGTCGCTGGCCGTCAGTATGTTTACCGGCCTCCGTACCCTGGTGGGGTATTCGGCTTATCTGTTGCCGATAATCCTGATGTGCTTGGCAGTGATGCTGTTCCAGCCGTCCCGCTATGATATAAGGGCGCACAATTTTGTAGGCTTTACCGGCATAATTCTGGGTCTCAGCGGGCTGCTGCATATCTGGATCGACCCCTTGATGGCGCTGAGCCGCGCCCAGGCCGGCTACGGCGGCGGCTTGATTGGATACGCTATCAGCAACCTGCTGCTAGGCATTCTGAACGTGCCGGCAGCGGCCGTGCTCTTGGTGTCGCTGATTATTATCTTCATTATTATTGCCGCCAACCGCCGCCTTGGCGATCTGGTAACCCGGCTACGCCAGATGTTTAAGCGTGACCAGCCGGAGGAGATGGAGTTGCAGGTCAATGGCGCGGTTGCATCGCCCACGCCCCAACTTGAGATACGGGGTGCGCTGAACGTTGGACGCCGGAAGAAGAAAGAAGAACCCAAGCCCGATGCCAAAGAGGAAGAGGCGCTGGTCAGTACGGCCGATCCTGATTGGAAGTTTCCGCCCTTGGAGCTGCTTAGTAAGGCCACATCCAAGCCCGATGCCGGCAATATCAAAGAGAACGCCGCCATTATCCAAAACACTTTGTCGAGTTTTGATATTGAAGTCGCGATGGGCGAGGTCAACGTTGGCCCCACTGTCACTCAGTACACCCTCAAGCCGGGGAGCGGCGTCAAGCTCACCAAGATAACCGGTCTTGAGCATAACCTGGCGCTGGCTTTGGCCGCGCCTGCCATCCGCGTGGAAGCCCCGATTCCCGGAAAGGGCGCCGTGGGCGTAGAACTGCCCAACAAATCAATTGCCACCATCCGTATGCGCGAGTTGATGGAAACCGAGACCTATAAGTCCAACAAGGCTCCATTATCCTTCATTCTGGGCAAGGACGTAGCGGGGCAGGCGGCAGTGGCTGACCTGGCTACCATGCCGCACTTGCTGATCGCCGGTGCCACCGGCGCCGGTAAGTCAGTCATGATCAACACGCTGCTGACCAGCTTGCTATACCGTAATTCGCCGGCGCAGCTGAAGCTCATCCTTGTCGACCCCAAGCGCGTCGAACTGGCGCTGTACCAGGATATTCCGCACTTGCTGGCTCCCGTCATCGTGGAACCGGAAAAAACCGTCAGCGCCCTCAAGTGGGCAGTGGCTGAAATGGAGCGCCGCCTCAAGCTGTTTGCGGATGTGAGCAAGCGCAATATCGCCGAGTACAACGCCATCAAAGAAGACGACAAGGAAAGCATGCCATATATCGTAATTGTCATCGATGAAATGGCCGACCTGATGATGCTGGCTGGTGCGGAAGTTGAAAACCTGATTGTCCGTCTGGCACAGCTGGCCCGCGCGGCGGGAATCCACCTGGTCCTAGCCACCCAGCGCCCCAGCGTCAACGTCATCACGGGACTCATTAAGGCCAACATCCCCGCGCGCATTGCCTTCCGCGTGGCATCCAACGTTGATTCCCGCACCATTCTTGACCAGGGTGGGGCAGAGAAGCTGTTGGGGCGAGGCGATATGATGTTTAGCAATGCCGATACGCCCAAACCGCGGCGCATCCAGGGTGTATTTACGGAAGAGGCCGAGACTAGTAAAGTCGCCAAGTTTTTGCGCGATGAGCGTCAGCCGATGTACAACAATGAAATACTCGAGCAGAAGGTCAGCATGGGCGGCGCCGGTGGCGGCGCCATGGGCTCCTATGGAGACGACGACGATCCGTTGTTCCAGCAGGCCGCTGAAGAAGTAATCCGGTCCGGCAAGGCGTCTTCCAGCTTGCTGCAGCGCCGGTTGAAGGTTGGCTACGCCCGTGCGGCCAGGCTCATTGATTTGTTAGAGGAAAAGGGTGTGGTGGGCCCCCAGGACGGCTCCAAAGCGCGGCCGGTCCTGGTGAGTAGTTTGCAGGAATCCGATGGTGCCCACGCCGATGAGTACGACGACTGAGCCCAAAAAATCTCCCAAGACCAGCGTTGGCCAGCTGCTCAAGCAGCGGCGTTTGTCGGCCGGCTTAAGCCTCAAAGAGGTGGAGATCGCCACACGGATCCGTGGCAAGTACTTGCTGGCGATAGAATCCGACAATTATTCGGCGCTCCCTCCCGACGTCTACAGCAAGGGTTTTGTTAGCAGCTATGCCAATTACTTGGGTCTGGACGGCCATGGCATCGCCGCCAAGTACGCCAAAGAGCGCGGCGGCCAGCCTGTGCGCATGGCCCGCCCAAAAGCCGATGTGGCTTCAGGGCCGCGGGTGTCGTCGCGTGGGCTGGCGGCCGTTAGCCTGGTAGGCGTGCTCCTGGCCGTCCTGGGCTACCTGTTTTGGCAGTTTAGCGCCCTCACGGCAGCGCCGCGGCTGACGGTATCCAACCCCGACAAGGACCAGGTCTTATATGGCAGCCTGATTACCATCAACGGCCGCGTGGACGGGGGAGCCGACGTCTACGTCAACGATTCGCCCATCCTCAGTGACGCCAACGGTAACTTTACCGATGCCATCGCGCTGCAAGACGGCATCAACGCCATCCGTGTTACTGCCCGCAACCGGCTGGGCAAGTCAACCACCGTGACCCGTAATGTGCTGGCGCACGTCCCCAAGACCGACCCGGCGTCGGCATTGCCGGCCCAGCCTTTTAACGGCGTGGCTGCAAAAATCCAGATCAAAGATGCCACCGCCTCGGTAACGGTTAAGGCGGACGACAAAGAAGCCTTCAATGGCACGATGCTGCCCGGAACCGTCCAGACATTCAAGGCGGCCGAAAAACTGGTCATCTCCACCACCAATGCGGGCGCTACCCAGCTGGTCATAACTAACTCGATTGTGGCCGGACAGGACTTTGGTACGGTCGGGCCGATGGGTCAGGAAAAGACCGGCCTGGAGTTTGCCAAGGACACACGCTTTCAATAGCCTGCTATAATTTCGCCATGGCAAAAGATTTCTCATTTGACGTGGTTAGCGATTTTGACGCCGGCGAAATGATCAACGCGATCGACCAGGCCCAGCGTGAAGTCGCCAACCGCTACGACTTTAAGGGTACCGCCGCCAAGATATCCTTCAACGGTGACAAAACCGGGCTGGAACTGGAGGGCGACAGCCGTAACCAGATTGATTCATTGGTTGACGTGGTGCAGTCCAAGCTGATCAAACGCGATATTTCACCCAAGGTGCTTGACCTGGCGCCCCAAGCCGTAGAAAGCGGCACCATCGTTAAGCGCAGCCTGCCGTTTAAGAAGGGTATGAACCAGGACCAGGCTAAAAAGCTTACCAAGCTAATCCGCGATCAGTTTCCCAAGGCCAAGGCCCAGATCCAAGGTGACGCAGTACGGGTTTCCAGTACCAGCAAGGACGACCTCCAGTCCATCATGGCGCTGCTGCGCCAACAAGACCTGGACTACCCACTGCAGTTCGATAACTTTCGATGACCAGGCTCGAGCAGGCGCGGCAGCGATCATCCCAGCTACGGGAGTCGGCCAAGGAAATTCTCAATGCATTGGATCTTGAGACCCGCCTCAGCCATCTGGGCGATTTTCAGCTCGACGGTAGTTACGCCAGTGACATGATGGTTAAGCCCGATATTGATATCCGTGTGGTGACGGCCAATCCTGATCTGAGGTCGGCTGCCACCTTTGCGCAAGAGATGATGCTAATGCCGGATGTCCGCCGCACAATGGTGACAAATTATTTGCGGCACAGCACAAAGACCGGAATGCCCAAGGGAATCTACATTGGGCTGCATATCATGCAGGACGATGTGCGCTGGAATGTTGATATATGGGTAATGCGGGAAAGCGAGCGCCTAGACACCGCCAATTTCCCCAGAGGCTGGTTTGAGCGGCTTACGAACGATCAAAAGGACATTATTATCATGCTGAAAACTGACTTGCTTGAAGCTGGGCGCTACCCGGGCGAGTATCATTCAGCTGACGTATACCGGGCCGTTATGAACGGTGGCGTCAGTAGCGTAAGTGAGCTGGAGCAATGGCGCCTCAATAACCCCTACTACTGAGCCAACGCAATGTCCACAAGTGCGACATAACCTGTTTCCACGCGCTGGTAACAGCGGATGACATCTACATCCAATGCCAGTCCATCTGGTAGTAACTCAGTTGTTGCTTCAAGCAGCCGCCGGCGCTGCGCATCTGATAGGAAGCGGCTGCTACGCCCCAAAGTCACGTGCGGACGGAATAATTCGTGTTCAAAGAGCTGAACGGAACCAATATTAAAAGGGGCCAATGCGTTTGCTAGCGCGCCGTGGATCTCTAGCAACGGCTCCCGCGTAACATCCACCACCAGCGTCACTGGATTAATGAGTGTCGGGGTCGAAAGGGTAACGCTGGTAGGTCGCGCAGAGGCACAAACTGATTTCACAAGATTAAGCCATTTGCTCACATCGTCAATCTCTTGGGGTGCCTTTAAAGTGATGTGCATTTCGGCCGGGCTCGGCCTAATTAATTCCTTCACAGCGCTACTGGAAGTGATGCTTAAAGCTAATGTTTCAAGTTGCCGCTGCACCGGTATTCCAACAAATACTCTCATGTCTTAAGTATAGCCGCCTGCTTGACGTTCGTATTTTGTTCGGTTATGCTTATTTTGCATTACATTTCGTTAATCCGTACCTGGTACGCTACCAACTACTTAGGAGGGACATGGTACAATGGCAAAAGCAATAACCGAGGGGGTTGAACCGGTGGAAAGCCGCGCAAAGGAAGAAAAACTCGCCCGTTTAAAGGCAGTCGATTTGGCTGTCAGCCAGATTGAGAAGCAGTTTGGTAGCGGATCAATCATGAAGCTTGGCGAAGGCCATAAGATTGACGTTAAAACCATACCCAGCGGCAGCCTTTCGCTTGACCTAGCATTAGGCGGGGGGATACCACAGGGGCGCGTGGTTGAAATTTACGGCCCGGAATCCAGTGGTAAGACCACCTTGGCACTGCACGCCGTAGCGGAAGTGCAGAAGAACGGCGGGATTGCCGCCTTCGTCGATGCCGAGCACGCCTTAGACCCCGAGTACGCCCAGCGCATTGGTGTCAATCTGGATGACCTGCTAATTTCTCAGCCGGATACCGGCGAGCAGGCGATGGAAATCACGGAGACCCTGGTGCGGTCCAGCGCCGTCGATATCGTCATTGTCGACTCAGTAGCCGCGCTGGTGCCTCGCGCGGAAATTGAGAACACCATGGGCGACCCAACAATGGGCATGCAGGCCCGCCTTATGTCGCAGGCCCTGCGAAAGCTGACCGGAGTAATCAGCAAGTCAAAGACCACCGTTATCTTCATTAATCAGCTGCGGATGAAAATTGGCGTCATGTTTGGCAATCCTGAAACCACGGCCGGCGGCCAGGCGCTCAAGTATTATGCATCCGTGCGCATGGATATCCGCCCCACTGAACAAATCAAGGATGGTGACCGAGTAATTGGCAGGCGCGTCCGCGTCAAAGTAGTGAAAAACAAGGTAGCCCCGCCATTCCGTACGGCCGAGTTTGATGTCATGTACAACAAAGGCATTTCTGTCTCCGGCGACCTGCTGGACTTGGCTGTGAAATTTGAAAAGGTCAAAAAGAGTGGCGCCTGGTATGAGTACAAGGGCGAGAAGATGGGACAAGGCCGGGAAGCTGCCAAGTCGTATCTTGAGGAGCATCCCAAGGAGCTTAAGGAGATAGATGCCGCTGTCCGAGAGGCGGCCAAGTCGGCGTAGCCGTGCCCGTCATCACCGCTATTGAGCAGCAGTCCAGGCGAGAACGCGTTTCCATATACGTCGACGGTGAATACTTTACCTCCCTTGCTAACCGACAGCTACAAAACGTCGCTCTGGCGGTAGGGGAAGATGTATCCGCCGACCGCCTGGCGTGGCTCAAGCGCCAATCTGAAACCGGCAAGGCCTTTGAGAAGGCGATGGGCTACATCTCTTACCGATTGCGCAGTGAAGCCGAGATAAAACTCTATTTGCGCCAAAAGGGCTACGCGGAAGATGTTGCCGCCGAATGCCTGCGGATGCTGTCCACGGCCGGCGCCATCAATGACGAACGGTTTGCAAGGCTGTGGGTGGAGGATCGCCGCCGCATCAGGCAAACCAGTACGGCGCGGCTGCGCAGCGAGTTGGCCGCCAAGGGTGTTTCCCGTGATGCTGTAGACACCGCGTTAGCAGGTGCGGACATGCAAGATGATGTCACGGCCATAATGGAGCTGGTGCAGACCCGCCAGCTTGAGCGCCGGTATGAGGACCGTCAAAAACTAATCCGCTATCTCGGAGGAAAAGGTTTTTCGTTTTCGGATATTGGCACTGCGCTGCAGCGCCTTGATGACAGATCAGTCCGTAGCTAGGACTCGGTATGCAATTCCAAAAGCTACGATCCAGAGAAACAATGTGACCACGAAACCCACCAATACTTGAGCCTATCCTAGCACAAGCGGAATGCCTGGGCAACAGATTGACTAGGGTTTAACCGACCTCGCGCTGGGGATTACTTTCGTGCTCAGCAAGGGTTCCTTGACCGTGGCGTCGCGGACGGTGAATTGGCGTGGACCTACGTCGATGATCTGGACCCGGTCAATTACCAGGCTGTTATAAAGGATGCTCTTCATCAACGACTGGTGGACATACAATTTCTGTACCATATAAGTCTTCAGATTAATGGTGTAATCCTCGACTTTGCCCAGCCGGTGTCCCGACTCGTTAACCACTGATTTGTCGATGGGGTCGAAGGCCTGTTCGGAAATATCTCTCAGCCGCACAATTTCATCAACGTCTTCAATGTCGTCAAAGGAATCAATTATCACGCAGTCTGATGCAAACTGACGGATGTCGCGCATGAGGATGACGCTTTCTTTGCGGCGAAGCCGGCCGACCCCGCAGCGCAGTGCCATAATCTCCAGATTAGCCGGGTTTACCACTGGCGCGTCTATGGTCGCAATTGGCTGCCCTGTCTGGAGGCTCATGATTGGCAGGTTCTTCAGCTGGCTGGCCAGGACGTACATATCTACATTATATCGCGTTCAACTGGTTAAGGATGTTCTAATCCGCGGTTGCTAGCATATGGCAGTAAGGTAGCGCTGCCTTCATTGACCCACGGACGTATATCTGGTAAATTATGCAAGATATATTAACCTTTTTGCTCCCCGCAGTATCGGGCAGCACTTGCTCACCGCAAGTCCCATAGGAAGGAGAATCTGTGAAACAGTACGAACTCGTGGTGCTATTGCATCCCGATCTCGAAATCGACCTTGATACGCCAATTGCTAAACTTGAAAAGCTAGTTGGCGGCGTTAAGGGGAAAATCACTAAACGTGACAACTGGGGTAAAAAGCGGCTGGCCTATCCGGTCAAGCGGCAACAGTTTGGTGTGTATGTTTACTTTGAGCTAGAGCTGGAGCCCGCCGCGGTCCGGCAGCTTGAGGCGTCCTTGCTGATCACGGAAGAGGTGATCCGCTTCTTGCTGGTCAACCGAGTGCCAGAGCAGCCAAAGCCGTCATCAAGACACGATAGAGAAAAGTCAGATAAGCAGCCAGCGGCCGAAGAAGCCGCTGCTTAGGAGGGAATATGGCAAAGAGTTTTAACCAGGCAATTGTTATGGGTAACCTGACGCGAGATCCGGAGCTGCGCACAACTCCCAGCGGCCAGCCGGTAGCGTCCTTCGCCGTAGCTACCAACCGCAGTTGGATGGACGGCAGCGGAGAGCGCAAAGAAGCGGTGGAGTACCACGAGATTGTTGCCTGGGGGAAGCTGGGTGAACTCGCCAGCCAGTATTTGGCCAAAGGCCGGAAAGTAATGGTCATCGGCCGTCTGCAGACCCAAAGTTGGGAAAAGGATGGCGTTAAGCGGCAGCGTACAGAAATTGTCGCCAGCGATGTCAACTTCCTGGACGGCCCTCGCGATGGCGGCGGTGATTACAGTCCGGAGCCGGCTGCAACTACGGAAAAACCGGGCAAGAAGAAAGACGTAGTAATTGAAGATCTAAAGGATGATGAACCGGTAAATCTCGATGAGATTCCGTTCTAAGAGGTAACAATGGCTAATTTTTACAGTAAAAAAGTGTGTCGGTTTTGTGCCGACAAGATTGAAGAAGTGGACTATAAGGACGTTAAGCTGTTGCAGCGCTACTTGAACAGCTACGGCAAAATTGAGACCCGCAAGCGGACTGGGACATGCCTCAAGCACCAGCGCCGCGTCGCAGTCGCCCTCAAGCGGTCACGCCACCTGGCAATGCTCCCGTTTATGGTGCGCTAGCATGGTATACGGCCATACCGATCTGAAGAAAGGCATCTTCATCGATCTCGATGGAGCGCCTCATCAGGTGCTGGAGTCATCGCACATTGCGATGGGGCGCGGCGGCGCAGTAATGCGTACGAAGCTCAAAAACCTTCTGACCGGCTCGGTCGTTGACCGGTCATTCCGCACCTCGGATAAGATTCCGGCGGCCGACATCACGCGCGAAAACTTGCAGTATCTTTACCGTGACGATAGCGGTTACTATTTCATGAACCAGGACACCTTTGAGCAGGAGCGTATTGGCGCAGATTTAGTAGACTTGGCGGCGCCTTATCTAGTAGAAGGCGCCAAGGCCGTCGTAATGTTCTTTGATGGCAAGGCGATTGGTGTCGATATCGGTAACAACGTGTATCTGACCGTTTCCAAGACTGAGCAAGGCGCTAAAGGCGATACCGCCACCGCGGCGCTTAAGCCCGCCGTGATGGAAACCGGTCTTGAAGTAATGGTGCCACTGTTCATCAATGAAGGTGACGTCATCAAGGTAGATACCCGCGACGGCAAATACCTCGAACGCCAAAAGTAACCGATGAAGCAGCGCTTGGACGCAATCCTAGTTGAGAGGGGCGTTGCCCCTAGCCGTGCGGCCGCCCAGGCCATGGTCATGGCGGGCGACATCAGCCGCGATGGACAGGTGTTGCTAAAAGCCGGCCACATGCTGCCGGATGACATATCACTAGACGTCAAAGAGCGCCCACGATACGTGTCGCGCGGCGGTTTGAAGCTGGAGTCGGTTGCACCTAGCCTCGGACTGGATTTTCGGCGCAGGGTAGTGCTTGACGTTGGCTCGTCCACCGGCGGGTTCACGGATTATGCCCTCCAGAGTGGTGCAACCCAGGTCTTTGCCGTTGACGTGGGCAGCGGGCAGCTGGCGTATCGGCTGCGTCAAGATTCGAGGGTGGTGGTGCATGAGCGCACTGATATCCGCACAATCCAGTCCGGTGGGCTCAGTCCCACGCCGGACATAGCGGTAATAGACGTCTCATTTATTTCGATGACCAAGATTCTCAAGCCCGTAGCACACCTAATTAAGCCAGGCGGACAGATTGTTGCTATGGCCAAGCCGCAGTTTGAGACCAGCAAGGCCATCGCCGATCGCTCCAAGGGCGTTATCAAGGATGAGAAAATCAGGTCACAAATACTTCAAGAGCTGGAGGTGGCAATCAATGCAGACTTTGATATTCTCGGCCAAAAGGACTCCGGCTTAGCCGGCGCCCAGGGCAATCGTGAACGTTTTTATCTGCTCCGGGCCCGCGCCAACTAGACGTTGAATCGGAACTCTACTACGTCATCCGGCCGCATGACGTAGTCTTTACCCTCCAGCCGCGCTTTGCCCGCCGCCCGCGCGGCGGCGACCGATCCGCAAGACAGTAGGTCGTCGTAGCCAATGACCTCCGCCCTGATAAAGCCTTTTTGGAAATCGGTATGGATGGCGCCGGCGGCTTCCGGTGCCGTTGCGTTACGTGAAATCGTCCAGGCGCGGACCTCTTTGGGGCCGGCCGTTAAAAATGACTGCAAGCCGAGCGCTTCCTGGGCGGCCCGCGCCAAGGCGCTGAGCCCGGATTCGGCCTGTCCTAACTCCGCCAATAATTCATCCGCCTCGGATTGCGGCAGTTCGCTGAGTTCTGCTTCAATTTTGGCGCACAGCACGATGGCCGGAGCGGGGGAGACAATGGCCGCCAGCCGCCGCTCAGCTTCGTCGCCGGCCAAATCACCCTCGTCCACGTTGAAGACATACACAAACGGTTTGGCGGTCATTAACTGCAGTTCTTTAAGAAGCTCCGGATCAAACCCTGCGCCGTACAGCGTCATGCCGCCGTCCAGGATGGTTCGCGCCTCATTCATCGCCGCAACCTGCCCCTTGAGGGTCGGGTCTTTGCTGGCTTTGCCGAGCCTGCGGTCAATGGTTTGGATGTCGGCCAAAATCAGCTCGGTTTGGATTGTCTCAATGTCATCAGCGGGGCTGATACGGCCGTCAACGTGGGTAACATCGTTGTCAGTGAAAGCGCGCACCACTTGGCAGATGGCGTCGCACTCCCTAATGTTTGCTAGGAATTGGTTGCCCAGGCCCTGGCCCTCGCTGGCGCCGCGCACCAGGCCGGCG
>CBDTXE010000035.1:0-11165 GCA_965364395.1 uncultured bacterium
CTGATCAGGATGACCGGCAGACCTCGGTCACGCACCTGACGGATAAGGTCCAGCGGTCGCATTTCCGGTGGTCACTGCTCGAGCATTACGGCGTGCAGTTCAATGCCCGCCAGCGTAACGCCATGGAAAACGCCGAGGGAGAACTGGACCGCTACAGGGCTGACCGGCGCACGATGTGGCCGCTGGGGGCGTTGGTCCACATGTCCGACCTGACCAGCGCCCGCCAGTTCCCCGAGTACCCGCGGCCAGACCGGCACGGCGACGGCTGGCGCGGAGCCGAGCGGGCCACAGGTAATCACGACACGTATGGCAACGACACCTTGTGCCCCGATTGCGGATGTTCCCCTGCCGTGCACGAACGGCGCAACTTTGATGAAATGATGCGCCTGGGCGACGTGTACTGCACCAACTGCGGCGCCTTTGTCCGCACATGGGACTCCGGATAAGCAGTATTAGGGGCGGCTCGCGCCGCCCCTAATCACCACGCAATTATCACTCGTCCCTACGCCACTACGGCTTTGATCCGCCGCACGCCGGCTGAAGACGATTCCTCTTTTTTAATCTTAAATGTGCCTATATTTCCTGTTTGTTCCACGTGCGGGCCGCCGCATATCTCAATGCTAAAGGGCTTCTCGCCCTCCTTGCCCATAAAGTAAACCTTTACGGTGTCCCCGTACTTGTCGCCAAACGCTCCCTTGGCTCCAAGCTTGAACGCCTCGCTGGTGGGATGCTCTTCGTACCATACCTTCAGGTCTTTCTGGATCTGGTCGTTAACGATTTGCTCAACCTGCGACTTTTCATCGTCGGTCATCTTGGAATCATGCGAGAAGTCAAAGCGCAGCCTCTCGGGTGTAATGTTTGACCCCCGCTGTACCACGTGGTCACCCAATACCTCGCGCAGCGCCTGGTACATCAGGTGCGTCGCCGTGTGCAGCTTCAGTGTCTCGGCCGACTGGTCGGCCAGTCCGCCCTTGAAAGTCCCCGCGGTTGCCGTCCGGGACCGCTCTTTCTGCTCGGCCATTAGCCGGTCAAAATCTTTGCGCCAGTCCTTGTCAACTTGCACCTTGGCGTGGTCGGCTTCTTCCAGGCTCAGCTCCGGGGGGAAGCCATAGGTATCAAACAGCCGGAACATGGCCCCACCACTAAGGGCGCTCTCCCCCTTTGTCATTTTTTCAAACTCGCGTACGCCCCGCTCCAGCGTCTGCCGGAACTGCTGCTCTTCTTTTCTGAGTGCCTCCAGTACATCAACTTCGTTGGCTCGCACTTCTGGATACGCCACCGAGTACATATCGATAACTTTGGCCGCGGCCGACTCGCTGAGCTTATCTTTAATGCCCAGCCGCAGCCCTTGGCGGATGGCCCGCCGTAGCAGCCGCCGCAACACATATCCTTGGGCGGTGTTGCTCGGCCGGACGCCGTCGGTAGCGATCATCACCGCCGAACGCAAATGGTCCGCAATCACGCGCATGGCCGCCTCGTTGCCATGGTAGTCTTTGCCCGACATCCGCTGGACCTCTTCAATAACCGGCCAAATCAGGTCGATTTTAAACACGTCGGGATCACCGTTGGCGGCCGCGGCAATCCGCTCCAGTCCGCCGCCAAAATCGACGTTTTTCTGGGGCAACTCGTCAAAGCCGCCCTCGTCGTTCTTGCGGTATTGCATAAAAACCGAGTTGCCTATTTCCAGAAACCGGCCGCAGTCGCAATTGGGGTGGCAGTGCTCGCCAAAGCTTTTATCGTGCGGCGTGCCAAAGTCGTAAAATACCTCGCTGTCCGGTCCGCCCGGCTCGCCGGCGGGCATATTTTCCGGCAGCCCCGAACGCGTCCACCAGTTCTTGGCGGCGTCATAGAAGAATATCCGCTGCCCCGGCTTCATACCCTTGTTATAGCCGTCTTCCTCACTGCCAATATCCGTAGCTTCCGCCTCGATGCCAACCTCGCCAAAAAGCTCTTTCCAGATGGACTCAGCTTCCGTGTCTTTGGGAATGCCATATTTCTTTTCACCGATAAACGCCGAAACGTACAGTTTGTCAGGATCCAGCCCGACGTCCTTGGTCATGAAATTCCAAAACCACCGCAATTGCTCCTTTTTGAAGTAATCGCCCAGACTCCAGTTGCCGAGCATTTCAAAGTAGGTGGTATGGCGGTTGTCGCCTACTTCGTCAATGTCCTCTGCCCGGAAACAAGTTTGCGAGTCGGCTACCCGTTTGCCGCCGGGATGTTCGGCCCCCAGCAGATAGGGAATTAGTGGTTGCATACCGGAACCGGTAAACAGGGTTGTTGGGTCATCCTGGGGCACCAAGTTGGCCCGAGGAATGATAGCGTGGCCGTTTTCTGCCATGCTGCTAAGGTATTTGGAGCGTATTTCGTCGGTTGTCATGGGCATTATTGTACGTTCGGGCGGCGGATTTGTACAAATAACGTAATGATAAAATTAGGACAGACTAGATAACGCTTCTGCTTGGAGGAAAAATGGGCCAGCCCGCCACCGGATACCGCCGCGTCGTACTTAAACTGTCGGGAGAAGCCCTCATGGGCAGTAAGGCCTACGGCATTGATGTCAGCCGGGTCCACGCCATCGCCGGCCAGATCCACGCCGCATTGCAGACTCCCCACCGCAAGCCGGTGGAAATTGGCATTGTGGTGGGCGCCGGCAACTTCTACCGTGGAGCCGAACAGGCATCCGATCTGGTACCTCGTTCAACCGCCGACTACATTGGCATGCTGATGACAGTGCCCAACGCCATCGTGCTGCAGGCCGCCCTTGAAAAGCTGGGCGTCCACACCCGTGTTCAAAGCGCAATGACGCTGCCGGAACTGGCCGAGCCGTATATCCGGCGCCGCGGCATCCGCCATCTGGAAAAGGACCGCGTGGTCATCTTTGCCGCCGGGACTGGCAACCCCTATTTCACCACCGACTCCGCCGCGGCCCTTCGGGCCCTGGAAATGCATGCCGACGTCCTGCTAATGGCTAAGAACGGGGTTAAAGGGATATATTCGGCCGACCCCCATGCCCACCCTGATGCCGAGTTTATTGGAGAAATCACGCACCAGGATGCCCTCCATCGCAACTTGAAAGTCATGGACTCCAACGCCTTTGCGCTTTGCAAAGACAACAAGCTGCCAATCATGGTCTTTGATATGGACACACCAGAGAACCTCACGCGCGCACTGGCCGGCGAGCGCATCGGCACGCTAGTCAGCACGCCCTGACGATGGCAAGGCCGGTTGCGCCGCGGCTGCCCGGATAATTCCGCCGCCCAATACCCGGCGCCCGGCATATAACACCGCCGACTGGCCCGGCGCCACAGCCGTAACTGGCATGCCCGTCTTTAGTCGGGTGCCGTGCAGGGTGCATGGAACCAACTCGCCGCGATGCCGCAGCCTGACCGCCATGCCCGCTTTTGGCAAGTCATCGGCCAGCCAGTGTAAATCACCTAGCTCAATCTCACCCGACAGTTCCAAATCGGCCGGGCTGTCGGTCACGTAGACGGTGTTTGAATCCATATCTTTGCCGATAACGTAAAAAGGCTTGCCAGCGCCAACCCCCAGGCCTTGGCGCTGGCCAACGGTATAAAAAACGGCGCCTTGGTGCTGCCCGATAGTCTCCCCACGCAGCACAATTGGCCCCGGCTCAGCCGGGAAGTACTGCTGCAAAAACGCACGCATGCCAACGGGGCCGACAAAACAAATGCCCTGCGAATCGCGCTTGGCCGCCGTCGGCAGTCCCATCTCCCGCGCCAGGCGCCTTACCTCTGGCTTCTCCATATCGCCAACCGGCATCATCAACCGCGGCAAGACGTCGCGGTTGATGCGGTACAAGAAGTAGGTTTGGTCTTTGTTGTCGTCGCGCCCCCGCCACAAGCCACCGTCCCTAACGACGGCGTAGTGCCCGGTGGCGACCAAGTCGGCCCCGTCGGCCAAGGCAGTTTCATAGAACAGCCGGAATTTAATTTCCTGGTTGCACATGATATCGGGATTAGGCGTCCGGCCGGCGCGGTATTCGGCCAACAGGTACCCAACGACCTTTTCCCGGTACTGGGACTCAAAATCGTACACCTTGAACGATATACCCAGCCTCGCGGCCACCGAGCGGGCGTCAGCCAGGTCCTCTGCCCAAGGACACCGCACACCTGGAAGATCTCGGCTCCAGTTCTTCATATAGACGCCGGTTACATCAAAGCCGCGCTGCACCAGCAGCGCCGCACACACGGAGCTGTCCACTCCGCCGCTTAGGCCAACATAGACTTTCTTCATTGGCAATATTATGCAATATATGTGTGCGTACTTCCAGCTAAAAGGCTTGGTAGTGGCTCAATACGCCTGATAGATCGGTAGTATTGACGGCGCCGTCTTGATTTACATCGGCACTTCCCTTACCGCCGTACTGGCCTAGCACTAGGCTGAGGTCCGCCACATCAACCTTGCCGTCGCGCACAACGTCCGCTGACTTAGCGGAGGCTGCCGATGTGCCCGGCGGACGGAATACATAACCGGCAAGGAACACCACAATGACGGCCATCGTAAATATGATGGCCACAAACGGCTCATAAGCCCGAGACTTGGGTTGCACTAGACTCCCGGGACTTGGTTGCGCGTATAGCCGGCCAGTATTTCCTTTACCATGTCAGCTACTTCTTTTGGCTCGTGCTCACTCTTGATGATGTACTTGACGGCACCCTTTGCCAGCGCCGTTTCCGCATCCTGCTGCCCGGCCAGGTTGGTTAGCATGATTACCGGGATAGCCTTTGTCGCCGGGTCCGCCTTTAGCTTATCCAACACCTCCAAGCCATTCATGACCGGCATCATGACGTCAAGCAGGATCAGCGTGGGCGCCCCTTGCCGGACCTTTTCCAGGCATTCCTGCCCAGTTTCCGCTAAATCAACTTCGTACCCCTCAAAAGTAAATATCTTCTGGTACATGCGCGACATCAACGGGTCGTCTTCGGTAATAAGTATTTTGGTCATGATTCCCTCTCTCCTAGTGATATCTTATCAAATTTTCCATCGTGCGGTAGCCTAACCGCTATGCCTCATCTGGGGCCTCCGCCACGGGATGAAGGGGGATGGTAAAGAAAAAGACTGAGCCCTTGCCCGGCTCGGAGCTCTTGAGACCGATCTTGCCGCCCATGCGCTCGGTGAGCAGCTTGGATATATAGAGGCCAAGGCCGGTTCCTCGGGTAGTGTCGCGCGTTAGCAGCTTGTCGTTGGTTTGCTGGAATTTATGGAATAGTAGCTGCTGGCCTTCATGAGAGATGCCACGGCCGGTATCAACCACGTCCAGCTCAATATGGTCGCCCTCAACGTGCGCCTCAATCGTCACGCCGCCCTCGTCCACAAATTTCATGGCGTTGCCCACCAAGTTGTAAATAACCTGTTTGACCCTGTCTTTGTCGGCATAAACCTCCGGCAAAGTCCCTAAATCGTTGGCCATTCTCAGATACACCTGCTTTTCTTTGCTGACAGCCGCCATCTCGTAGACCACCTGCTCGATAATCGGCTCCATCGCAAACTGCTCATACTTAAATTTCATCTTACCCTGCTCTAGACGGGACGCATCCAAAAAGTCGTTAACAATGTCGATCAGCCTCACCGATGATCCGTGAATGTCGGACACCATATCATGCAGATCCTTATCCTTTAGTTGGTCAGTATAGTACTGCATAATCATGGACGTATTGCCGCGAATGGCGGTGAGCGGTGTCCGTAGCTCATGTGAGGCGATGGAGAAAAACTCGTCCTTGGAGCGTTCCAGTATCTTGGCTTCAGTGATGTTTTCAATCAGAATGACCACACCAATGCTACGTCCATGGGTACTTACCGGCGACATGAAAGCACGCAAAAATCGGTCATCACGGGTTATATCGGCAGTAACCATGCCTTCCGCCTGATGCAACGCCTCATCAATCTTCCCAATGAGCGACTGTACTACCGTACTATTCTTTGATATGGCAGCAGTTGTCTTGCCCACGACGTTGTCAGTTAATGACAACAGTTCATAGGCGGGGGCATTCACATGGATGATTTTCCCTCGGCGATCGGTCAATATGAACCCCAGCGGCAGGCTGTTGATGGAAGCCAGGAACCGGGCTTTTTCATCGTTCAGCTCCTTGGTTCGCTTCACAACTTGGGACTCAACGGTATCGCGCTGCTGCTCCAGCCTCTTGGTAGACTTGCTGATCATTTGCGCCATCTGATTGAATGCGGTTGCCAGCTGACCAAATTCATCGCGCGTGGCCACTTTTAAGCGGAAGCGCAGGTTGCCATTGGCAATCGCCTCAACGCCGCTCCCTAGCCTGGCCATCGGTACCAAAATGGCGCGGACCAGCATGATACCAACCAATGCTGAAGTTAACAGCCCGATATAGAACAAGATTATCTGTACCAGCTGTACCCCGTTGACGTATTTAAACGCCCCAATGGAAAGCCGGCTGAAATTGAGCTGCTCGGATAGTTTGAGGTCATCGCTCGCCTTGTCTACGGCCGACACGGCTGCCTCCAGCCCATCGTGGCTGCTAGTGTTGCCCGTTGATATCATGATGGCGGCGTACTTAGTGGCTTGGTCGATCAGTCCCACGTACGATCTGGTTGAAGCCGTGTCGCCCGCATGGAGGACATATTGGTAGCGGGCGTCGCCCACTTCCTCCAGGCTGGCCAACATTTCTTCCTTTGACTCAAGAGGGAGGGCGCTACCGTCTTCTGTCCCGTGCTCACTGGCGATAAGAACTTCCGCTAGCTGCGACTCAATTTGGGTGACGGCCAGCAGCCGCGGGTTATCGTTTTCCGTAATTCCGGTCAAGCGCTTACGAATCTCACCGGTGCTGGCAATTCCGATAGCCGTTGCGCAAGTAATGATAAACATGAGCAAACCAAAACCGATGGCCAACTTTGTCCTTAATCGGAGATTACCAATCAGTCGCATTGCTAGTCCTCAGCGTGTTGGCCCCTACTTGCTCACCCAGTGCCTGGCCGGCAACGCCGTCCAACGGGAACTGGACGCCCGCCCATACCCTTGAATCAGTGGCCTCGCGGGCCTGTTGTCGCCATACCTGCTTTTGCTGTGGAAAGTAGCGCTCTAATACCGTGGCAGCCGCGTACGACACTGCGGCATGCGCTGAAGGATAGCTGGGACTGCTGGCCGTTGGCATGGCGGTAGCCATACTGGGATCCAGCATTATCGGCCGCTTTACTTGAAAGGCATACTTGGAGTCATAAACGGCGCTGATGGCATCCGCCATGGCCATCGTTAGGTCAGCACTGGCGTTGATGTAAGTTTCAACCGGTAGGTCTTCCTGGACCGCATACCTATCCATTAGCATCAGCCAAATTCCGGGTACTGTTTTGCTGCCGGGCCCGCCCGACCAATAGACCACCTTGGTACGCTCCTCATCGTTTAGGTTGGCTAGCGCCTCGCGCGTCAGCCGCAACTGCTCCCGGTACTTAGCCGATTTTGTCGCTGGGGGCGGTTCCGCCCTGAATTGGGCGGCATCCCTGGCGTTCCACGCCAAGCGATGGCGCACGTCAACTCCCAATGGCTGCTTCCCCTGCCACAGGTCGTCGCCTGGACGCAACACGAACCTTTGACCGACATCCCGGGATAGGCGCTGCTTGTACTTGCTGGTAATCAGTGCTGCGGCCTTGGAGGAATAAGCGTCGGGCTTGGTCCACGGCTGCATACGGACACAATCATCTACAAAGAACAGGCACAGCATCTGCCGCGATAGCTCATCAATACTGCCAACGCTCCGCCCATGGAGCCGTTGGCCTAGTGCCAAATAATCCCTTTGCGCGGCCGTTAGGTAAGCGTATATGCGCGAGGATTCAACATCTGCCAGTTTATGGTCGCGAACCATAGTAAAGGCTACTTGGTCCCAGAAGCCCACGCGGTCTACTGTAACTTCTTCCTCAACAGCCAGGCCTTTTAGCGCGCTTATTTCTGACTCGGAATACTGCAAGTAGAGGTGGGCAGGAATGGCCTTGGGCTTGAACACCCACGCGCCAACACCTATAGCCATCACCAGAGCAAGGGCCATGGCAATAATCCATACGTGCTTCTCTGGCCATCGCAGCCGATACATTGTGGCTATAATCCGCCCATAATGCCCTAAGCATAACAGCTTTACATTTTATGAACAGTGAACTAGCTCTCTTTACGCTTAGACGCGATCCAGCTGGCGGGCGATTGACCGGGCGATAAGGTATGCCGGCACCACTGACAGGATCACCAAGGCAATAGCAACTATGAAAGTCAGCTCCAGCGCCTTTCCAGCCGATTGCAGCAGCGCCGATTGCGGCATCCCGGTGAAGACCATACCCACGGGGACGTTGTCGACGTCCTTTAGCGGCGCGTATGCTGCCAGGTACGGGCGGTTGTAAAGCGGCTGACTGCTGACATGCGTCTGGCCTTTTTTGAGCACAACATCATTAATGTCACGATCTAATTGAACCGTGCCTGTGCGGCGCGACGAGCCGTCGGTACCCGCCTCGGTGGTAGCCGACAATTTATTGGCGGCATATATGGCGCTGTCCAATCCGGTGGCATCCTTGATGCCGTCAACAAACGACTGCCCAACCGTCACGCCGGCCTGCACGATACCAATGACCTGCGTCCCTTCACGCACCGGAACAGAAGAAACCACCATGACCACGGGGGCGCCCACGCCCTCTCGGGTCACCACGCTGGACTTGGTCTGCCCGATAGACGACCACCGCACTAGGGGGTCGCTGGAAATCGAGTCCGACCAGCGGTCGGGATCTTCCGCCCGGGACAGGACCTGTCCGCTATCCGAGGTAATTACCAGCGAGGTAATGTGCTTCTCGGGCAGGATACCAGAGGTAAGCTTCACTAAACCGGCATGGTCCTTGGCTTTGATGGCGTTGAGCACCGATGCCTGTGAGGCAACCGCCTCCGCCGTAGCCTGGAGTTCCGATTTCTTGCCTGATATAGCATACCCAAGGACGCCGGTCGCCGTTTCCAGATTGTTGGCGGCCGCGGTTTTAATGTTGTCCATTAGCAGGAAAGTAAACAGGATGGTAGTGATGAGAAATATGGTCATGGTGGCACCGGTAAACACCATGAACAGCTGGCTTTGGAAGCGTTTGGTCAGATACTGCAAAACCCACCGCCCCATAATCAGCGCTGCCGCCAAATAAAACACGTGCTCGGCCACCCACAGGGGGCCAAACGGCGCGGTCAGCATGTTTATAAAGACATTTGAGCTGTCCCGCCAGAGACGCGCCATTCCCAAGATGTGGCCTCCCGCCAGAATGCCAAACGCCCAGGCCATGGGCATAATATGGCGCTCCAGACCAATGGTCGCCCGGCGCAGATAGAGGCCGGCAATAGTCAAGGCAGCCAGCGGTATCCCTACCAGCGGCGCCACACCAATCCCGGTGGCGGCAAAGTTCTTTTTTATGGATTCCACTTTTGGACGCTCCTGCAGAGGATCCAACAGGACGCCAATCGCAATGAGCACGTAGGCGGCCAATACCAGCCACAACGATACCGTGTCGGCGCCGGTCTGCCAGGCGGAATTGACCAATATGGGCTGCTCAACTACGGCTGCGCGTAGGACAAAAGCCGCGGTCATACAGAAGAAGCCTAGCCATTTCCATATTTCGTGCTTGGCGCGGCGAATCAGCCAGGCATCAAAGTACAGCCAGAATGCCGAGAAAGCCGAAAGCGCCACGGCCAGATAGATCGCAAAGTGGACGTTTTGAGCAATGAACTGGTAATCAAAAATCGTCATTTGCTATATCTCCATGACTGCGTTTAACAATTCTTCGTAAGTCCTAATGCCAACCATAACCTTTTTAACTGTACCACGCCGGTCCAGAACGTAGTGTGCGGGCACGCCGGTTAGGTTGTAGGTGCCTACCATTGAGCCGTCCCTATCGGCCAGCCAGTTTAGCTTGTCGCCGGCCATGGCCGCCTGGGCCGCCACTTTGCCGCGGCCTTCATGCACCGCTACCGGCACCACGTTGATGTCCGGCAAGGCACCCAGCTTTCTCAACGCTGGCAGCTGGTCCTGTGACATCGGCGACCAGGTTGCCATAATTGAGACAATGGTCAGGCGGCCGCCAACGTCCAGCGTGCGGATAGTGCCGCCGCGGGTGTCCGGCAGTGAGAACTCGGGAGCGCGCTTGCCAACCATCGGATGCTTGCCCGGTGCTGAACCGGAACTTAGCTGCATCGGCGTTACAGCCGCGACAGTGGGAATGGGCACGGCGAACGTCACGCTCCCCATCCGGAAACCCAGCAGGGGCTCGGCTTTGAGTTCCGTGGTGATTGGCGCCGGGCTGTCCAGCTTGAAGATGTCACTGATAATGGAACGGTAGCCACCGCCCTCGGCCATTAAGTAGTACTCGCCCTTTGGCGCAAACAGGCTGATGCGGCCATCTTCTTTGGTTACCTGTGGGTTGTTTTGGCCGTAGGGAGCCGCATCCCACACGGTCCATGCCCGGGCGTTTGGCTCCTTATAATAAAGCGTCATCTTCATGCCTTTCACGGGCTTGGCGTCAGTGTTGAGCACCCTGGCCGGCTCCAACACCTGCACTTTTTGCAGCGGCCGCTCCGTCACGTTGCCGGCGCCGTCAACGCCGTGGGCGTACAGTTGGTAAACCCCCGATGCCTTAAAGCTGAGGATGCCTGACCACAGACCGGTGTCGCTGGACTTCACCAGTGCAAAGGCTTTCTCAGACTCTTCTCCGTCTTTACCTATGCTGCGGGCTTTGATCGTCACACCTGTGGGGCCGCCGGCATCACTGGTAGTTATAGTGTGGTCAACTCCTGCGACGGTAATTAATACGCCATCTTCTCGCTGTGCGAGAGGCTGCGGCCCAAGCGCGATATTGACGGCGCCCACCTGCGGCGGCAGCCGGTCAATCACCAGCGTGCGTTCGGCGCTGCGCCCTTCATTGCCGGACGTATCGAAAGCCCGCACTACAAACCGGTAATTACCCTCTTCAATGAAGGATGGCCGCACCGTAAATTTCACCTCCCGGACGCTGGCCTGGTCCGCAACCTCAACCGGAAGCCAGTTGCTGCCACCGTCCAATGAATACTCAACGCGCGACACCGCCGCCTCGTCCGTAGCTACCCCGCTGATTGCCAGCGCCTGGCCCATCGGCGTAAAACCCTTCGCATGCGGCTCAAACCAAATCGG
>CBDTXE010000036.1:0-10960 GCA_965364395.1 uncultured bacterium
GGAGACGGCAATTGGCTCCCCGGTCGCAAACATCAACAACGCCAATGAAACCGACCGATGGATATCCCTGCCGCAAGACAATGTAACCGTCACTGTAGACCTGGGGTCAACAAAGCGGATCAGCAAGGTCACGTTGCTATGGGCGGGAAATACGACCAAGGATTATCAAATACATACGTCGGCTGACGGGACCACTTGGACATTGTTTGCCAGCGGGCAGACTAATAATGCGATGAAGCAGTTGCTTGAGCATAATGCGGCGGGCGAGCGGAGCGGCCGGTACGTGCGGATTACCGGACTTAACCGCTGGAATGCTACTTACGGGCACTCAATTTGGGAGTTGGGCGTGTATGGCAGTGATACGAAGCGCGCCGACCTTAATGCCGATGGCAAAGTAGATATTACCGACCTTTCCAGACTGCTTTCAAAATGGAATACCACCGATGCTGGCACGGACATAAACGGCAGCGGTCGGGTGGACATTACCGACCTCAGCATCCTGCTGCAGGGGTGGACGGGTTGATGAGGGTTTTGCGGTTGCGTTAACACCTTCAATCTGGTAACGTTATCATCGTCACCGCGGGGATATAGCTCAGTTGGCTAGAGCGCTTGCATGGCATGCAAGAGGTCGGGAGTTCGAGTCTCCCTATCTCCACCATTGGACTTATGTTTGTAGCAATCTGGTATTTGACGCATAGTAGTTGCGACCCTTTGTCGAACCTTGGAGTCGCCAATGCGCAACCGTAAACTTCTAGATGGCGCTCGTGTCTGTGAAGACATCCGGGCCCTGCTGGACCCCGGTGTCAACTCAGTGGCCGCTGCCAGGTCCGTGCCGCGCGAGCGCTGCCCGGTATTTGACCGCTGCATGGGCGGGGAGTTCATGGACCGGAAGCGGCTGCAGTGCATTCCGCGCGCCGCCCAAGAAGTGGCACGGTATGCGAGCGAGCCCGGATCATCACTGGACAGCGAGATGCGCGACTACGCCGACCAAGCGCCGATCGGTCGCCTCAAGGGTTACTACGACCCCTATTCCGAGGCAGGTGCCGATGAGGTAATAACTGACCGCGAGGAAATTCTGCGGCGGACTCGCCGGTGGGCAGAGAGCCTGCTGATGGGGGGAGAAGACTTGCCTGCGCCGCCTTTGTCCCTCGCGCCGCACTTCCTCGACCTTCTGGCCAGCGCCAGGACTGCCAGCGGCGGAATCGACACGATGGTGATTGAGGCGGCTTCTGATTGGTCGGGCCGCACCAACGGCGGCATCGCCTGCGACGTTTCCAGAGGCCCATGCGCCTGCGGGGCTTGGCATTAGGACTGTTGGCCCCGGTTAGTTTTCCTGACCGGGGCCTGCCGCAAAATAGCACTTATGCTACACTGGGCGTGTGAAACCAAAGCTCGACCAGCACCGTAAATGGTCGCCAGATCTGTACGCCTTTATAGGAGTAGCGGCGCTAATACCGGCGGTCCCTGCGTTTGCGTTTGCGGCATACCTAATGTACTCAATAGTGGCAGTCGCCGGGACGCCTGCTGACATAGCCGGAATTGTAGCCATGCCGATAGCCGCCGTCGTCAGTGCGGTTGCATGGGGGATGGCATATGTTGCCTACGCGTGCCTCAAACGCACAACACTGTTATCGTTGATCAAAGCAGTCATCATAATTGGCGGTTCTTATTTATTGATGCTTTTGGTGGCGCAGGCTCTAAGGCTTCCAGCGTAAAATCTGCCCCTGGCCGAATACTTGACCGGATGTCCTTAAGGACGTATTACTTCATTATGCTCCAGTGAGAGTACCTATACATCCATCCAACTGAATAGGAGCGGGCATGCCGGCGTCTAAGGTGCTGGCAGGGGTAGCCGCGGTGATAATCATCGCGATGGTCCTGCTGGGAGTACCGCTGTGGGTGGTGGCCATTCTGGCTGCTGTCGTCGCATTGGCTCACGGTGAGGCAGACGTAAAAGTCGTGTTCGTCGCTTTGGCACTGCTGCTATTTGGCGTGTGGATTTTCAGTCCCGCTGAGGACGAGCGCCAGCAAGCGGCCGTCTTGGCACCTACTGTGACGCCTTCGCCAACACGGGAGCCCTTGCCGGCGGACAAAGATGCCACCAAGGGCCCTGGATGGAGCGGTGAATCGTCCGACGAGACGGCAGCAACGCGGCCGAGCGAATCGGTGAAGGACAAGAAAGCCCGCCCGGGCGGTAAGGCCGGCTCTAAGAAGAAGGCCAAGGCCAAGCGGGAACGAGATGGAACGGGCGGCTCTTCGCGGCCGGCAGGCCGGGAGCAGACGCCGGCCGATTCCTCAAAAAGCCGCTCCGACGATCGCCGGGCTTCTAGGCCGAATCGGCCTAAGCCAAAGAACCCGCGTCCCCGCCAGCCGCCGGCTGCGGATAACCAGCCCCCGGCAGCCACGCCAACGCCTCCGCCAGCCGACAGGCCGGACAGGGGTGATGACGGTGCCGACGAGGGTGACGACGACGAAGGCGAACCATCGCCGACGCCGACTCCTACGCCAACGCCGGATGCAACCCCTACGACTACACCAACTCCCACGCCGGATCCCCTGGCGGACGATGACGGTGCTGAAGAAGAGCCGGAAACACCGGTAGAAACGGCGGCGTTGCCGCTAGCGGACTGCCTGGCGCCAACGGAAAGCCCGTTGCCGCGTCCCATGCTGGACCTGGGCGAAGGCAACCCGTTCTACACGCCGCTTCCGGATGACGCCAAGCTGCTGCCCGATGACGTGCAGCAGGATTACCGGGCGGAGTTTGGCAGCCTGCTTGACCCTGCCCACGGAATCCGGGTTGAGCAGCGGCAATTCAGCGCGGTCCTGTTCAAGGTATACCGCAACGGCGACGTCTACGATTCGCGGTGCAACCGTCTGGCACAAAACGTCCCGTTTGGCCGCCCAAGTGGCCCGCGGGACGACCTGAATGCTGGCATTGAGGGTAAGGGTTGGCCGCTAGCGTCGTGGATGCACGCGCCCAAGGGCGACGCGCATTATGGCGAGGGTCACCTGGCTCTTTACAACCCGGAAACGGGCGCCTACGGCGAGTTCATCGACGCCCAGCCGGGTGACGGTTCTCTCAGCTATGGCTGGGGCGGATACGTGGCGGATATCCGGCCGACGGACGGTACGTCGCCGGGTCCCAATGAAGGTGTCTGGCAGGGCGGCACCGCCTTTGGCCTGAACTTCATGAGCTTTGTTATCACCGAGGCCGACATCCGGCACGCGGTGGACCGATACAAGGCTGGTGACCACGGCAACGCCTACATCCGGCACATCATCGGATACGAGGCGTACCGCCACCACCCTAATAAGTGGACCTATCCGGCGTCGCGTACCGACATGACCGGAATCGGACCCAACCCGGAATGCCCGGGCGCGTCCAAGGTTTCCGAATGGGGCGTTGGCGGCTGCGCGGACCGGTTGGGCAACGGACCAGGCGTCACCGACCAAGGTGGCCTGCCTATGGGCGGGATCATCCGGCTGGCGCCGAGCGTTGACGTCCAGTCCCAGGTCTCTGGCGACGGGACCGAGTTTGGCGACATGATGGCGCGCATCATCGCGCGTACCATCCAGCGCCATGGCATGACCATGACCGACCAGACCGAAGCCGGGCTCAATCTCCTGGCTGAGACCGTGCGGACGCCCAGCGGCTACGGCCCCGACGTCACGCCCTACGACAAGGACGGCGACGGCGGAGATACGGTTTACCGGTACGGCGAAGACTGGCTCCTGCCCATGCTGCGCCAGGCCAACGACAATGGCTGGCTGCAGCATGTGGACAGCGGGCGCAACATGGAATCGGACGAAGCGGCGCCGCCTCCCGCCAACGTGTACCGTCCGCCGGACGTTCCGGTGCAGGAGGGTGGTGCGCCAGCGGGAGAAGAAGCTCCAGCGGAAGGCGATGGCACTGGCTCGGAAGAGCCGGCGGAAGAGTCTGCCGAGGAAGAAGAAGTACAGGAAGAAGCCGTTGGCGAGGAGGAGCCTTCTGAAGAAGTAGCATCAGAAGATTCCATTGCAGAGCCGGAAGTATCGTCCGAGCCCACCCCCGCGCCGACTCCGACGCCTCCGCCTACCCCCGACGTCCTAGCGCCGGTTGCGCCGCTAGGTTTGCCGGGCGGCGCGTGGGAAGGCAAGCTACCCGCGTTTGCGCCGCAAGTATTTGGCCCGGAATCAGTCACGGAAGTACCCGAGCCAAGCCGCAAGGGTGGGCCGTCCATCCGTATTAGTACGGTAGACGAGAACACTAATGGTGACGGTGCCGTCAGAGCCCACTTGAAGGGTCCAGTCCAGGAGCCGGATACCGTCCGGTTCTACGGGTTCTCGATGCGGCTGCAGGAGGACTTTCCGGCATACGTCGCGGAGCCGGCGCCCTCCTGGTTGTCGCTGGTGGAGTACTTTGGCCCGCCGTTCAATAACCCGGACGGGTCGGGAAGGATGGCACCGCTGCACATTGGGCTTGCGCCCGGAGACGGCGGCATGGTGGTATCCCACCACACCAACAACCAGCGAGACTTCGTCCAGACGCATGAGATGAAGAAGGGCGTGTGGTACGACTTTGTCGTGGAGGTATCCACCAGCCGCTCGGCCGGCTACTTCCACCTCTGGCGGAAGGAGGCCGAGCAGACCGAGTACGCGGACCTCACTTCACAACTCAACCTGCCCATGCTGTACGCTGACCAGCCGGGATTGCAGTTCATTCCCCACCAGTACCGCAACCAGGGGAATATCCCCGGCAACCTACCGGCGACGCATTTCTTGGCCGAGGTCAAGATTGGCGACTCGTTTGCGGCGGTAGCGCCATAAGAACATCCCTGGCGGAGGGGTCCTAGTGACCCCTCCGCCATCGGGAAACAGCTATCATAACTGCTATACTTTGCTTATGAATAAGTCGCAGATCAAGGAGAGGCTCCGCCGCGTGGTAGCGGCTGCGTTGGAAAAACGCGTCCAGCGGCTGATCAGCGAGCGTAAACTGAAGGTTGTGGCCGTAACCGGCAGCGTTGGCAAAACCAGTACCAAGTTGGCCATTGCCGCAGTGCTACGGCAGAAGTACCGCGTACTGGCGCATCCCGGCAATTACAACTCGGAAATTGGACTGCCGATGTCGATATTTGAAATGGATGTGCCGGCGCGGCTGTTTGACCCATTTGCATGGGTAAGAATACTGCGCCGCATAGACCGGCGGCTGGCCAAACCCTTTCCGTATGACGTATTAGTACTGGAAATGGGCGCGGACGCACCTGGAGACGTCACAAAATTTATGCGCTACATCAGGCCAGATATCGGCATTGTGACCGCCATAGCGCCAGCCCACATCGAGCAATTTGGCTCGGTGGACCGCGTGGCAGAGGAAAAAATGGCACTGGCGCGCGGCAGCCGGTCCGTCCTTCTTAATGCCGAAGACCCGAGGGTTATGCGCGAGGCAAAGGCGCTTGGCGGACCAATCCAGACCTATGGCGTCCACGCCGGCGGTGTCTGCTTCCAGGGTATCACCCGTAATAAGCAATTGAGGTTGTCCGGCAGGCTGCAGCTGCACAACGGCGAAGTAGCCGTACGGACCAATTTTGTCGGAGAACACTCGCTGGCAGCACTGGCATGCGCCGGCGCCGTGGGTGAAGACTTGGGGCTGGACCTGGGTGAAATCCGCCAGGGCATAGAGGATTACCGCCCGGTTACCGGTCGTATGCAGGTCCTTGAGGGAGTCAACGGATCAATGATTATCGATGACACGTATAACTCCAGCCCGCGGGCAACCATTGCGGCGCTGCAGACATTGAAGCATCTGCCCGGACGCCACATTGCGGTATTGGGTTCAATGAATGAGCTGGGCGACTTGTCCGACGATGCCCATAGGGAGGTTGGGCGCGCGGCGGCCGACGTAGACCTGCTGATAACCATCGGCACCGCTGCCAACCGGCACTTGGCCCATACCGCTGTCAAGAGCGGCCTGGCGCTAGATAAGGCGCATCCGTTCCTGTCACCATACAGCGCCGGCGAGTACTTGAGGTCCCAGCTGAGGCGAGGAGACGTGGTACTGGCCAAGGGGTCACAAAACGGTGTCTTTGCTGAAGAAGCCATCGCCATGGCGCTGGCTGATCCGGCAGACAAATCCAAGCTTGTGCGACAGTCCAAGGAGTGGCAGGATAAGAAGCATAAGCAATTTATTAAGGATTAGCGCTTTTGACCCCAATAACCCTGGTTAAGATGCAAAGCCTGGAGCACGTGCTGGGTACTTATTCGGCCGCGCGTTTTTGCGCTCCACTGGCTTTTTACATGCTATTAAAGGCGCATAGCTATATACCTAAGCAGCAGGCGGCGGTGTCTTTTTGCCGCCAGCTAGATGACATTGACCTTAAGACGGAGTCCGTTGATTGGAGTCGCCCGGCCCTCAGCCGCCAGCTAAGGCGGACATATGGGGCAAAGATCGTATCGTGGAGCTTCCATTATCCAAAGCCGGATTACGCCCAAATGAAAAAGGCCGGCTACATTGAAGATGCGGCCGAGTTGAAGTTCTTCAAGCAACAAATTCTCGGGAAATCGGTTGAAGACATTGTCCGGGCGGGACATCCGGTAATCGTGACGATGAAGCCCGGGTTTGGCAGCGATGAAAACCGCAACATCCACGCAGTGGTGGTTTCCGGCTGGGGCGACGACTACGTGACCGTTCATGATCCAGACGCCCGCAATCCGCGCAGCCGCTTTGAGCCAGAATACGTCCGCCGATACATCAGCCCGGCAGGCGCCGGCTCGGTAGTCTTGCCCAAGTAGGCAAGGGGCTCCTTCGCGATTAGTCGTTTTTGGCTATAATAGGCCGTATGAAACGTTACAATCCCAAAGACATCGAAGCCCGCTGGCAGCGCATTTGGGATGAAACCAAGCTGTATGAAGTGACCGAGAATCCCGCCAAGGCGGAGGATAAGGCTTACGTCATCGATATGTTCCCTTATCCTTCTGGCGCCGGGCTGCACGTGGGACATGTCCGGAATTTTTCAATTAGCGATACCTACGCCCAATACTTGCGGCAGCGCGGCAAAAACGTTTTGCGGACAATCGGCTTTGACGCCTTTGGCTTGCCGACGGAAAACTATGCCATCAAGACTGGGATTTCTCCGCAGGAAGCCACGGCCAGCAACGTTAAGTCGTTTAGCAACCAGTTAAGGCGCATTGGTATGTCTTATGACTGGAGCCGCCAAGTCCTGACTACCGACCCCGAATACTACCGGTGGACGCAGTGGATATTTCTTCAGCTTTTCAAGCACGGGTTGGCCTACCAGAAGGAGAACCCCCAGTGGTGGTGCGAGCATGACCAGACGGTACTGGCCGATGAACAGGTAGTTAACGGACGCTGCTGGCGGTGTGAGCGGCCTGTGGTCAAGAAAGCGCTCAAGCAGTGGTTCTTCAAGATCACCGATTACGCGGACAAGCTGCTTGAAGGCCTAGACAACTTGGATTGGCCAGAAAAGATTAAACTGCAGCAGCGCAATTGGATTGGGCGTAGCGTTGGCGCGGCAATTCGCTTTGAAGTCAAAGATAAGCATGGCCTGGACATTGAGGTTTTCACGACCCGGCCAGAAACTTTGTTTGGGGCCACGTTCATGGTTCTAGCTCCGGAGCATCCCTTGGTAGCGCAGATAACCACCGATGACCACAAAGCGGCCGTCAATTCATACGTTTCGGCGGCGCAGGCCAAAAGCGAGATTGAACGGATGGAGACAGACCGCAAAAAGACAGGCGTCTTCACGGGTGCTCATGTGGTCAACTCAGCCACAGGTGAAGATATGCCGGTTTGGATAGCAGATTACGTACTTGCCGGGTATGGCACGGGAGCCATCATGGCTGTCCCGGCCCACGATGAGCGCGATTATGAGTTTGCCGCGTCGCAGAGCCTTCCCATACGCAACGTCATTGAGCCGGTTACGGGCGTCCCCCAGCTGAACCCGGAGTACCGCGAAAGCATTGTCGCCATTGTGGAAGACCCGGATACCAAGTCGGTGCTGACAATCAATTGGGGCAAGTCCGGCGGCAATCTTTTTGTAGGCGGCGGCCGCCACAAAGGGGAATCGTTTAAGGACGCCGCGATCCGTGAGGTTGCTGAAGAGACGGGCTACGATGACTTAGAGCTGATTAGCCAGACGGAGCCCATTCATCATCACTACTACGCCCACTCCAAGCAAGTGGCGCGGAAGATCAAGGCCGTTGGGTTTCATTTCCGCCTGAGGAGCCAGCGGCAGTCAAGTATAAGGCTTGAGTCTGATGAGCAGGGGCAGTTTTCAATTGAATGGCTGCCGGTGGGTGATGCCGAGCGCTTGGTCAAAGACCAGCTGCATCAAAGGGTATTAGCCGCGTGCATTCAAAAACAGGTGTATACCGGTGAGGGCATCATGGCCAATTCCGGGCAGTACGACGGCATGTCTTCACCGGAGGCGCGTGAGGCCATGATCAAGCAATACGGCCGCGAGCAGGTGACTTACCGCATGCGCGACTGGCTGATTAGCCGACAGCGCTATTGGGGCGCACCAATTCCAGTGATCCACTGCGCTAAGTGCGGCACCGTGCCCGTACCAGAGGACCAATTGCCGGTGGAGCTACCAGTTTTGAAATCGTATGCGCCTAGTGGTGACGGGCGGTCGGCATTGGCGTCGGCGCCGGAGTGGCTTAATGTTCCCTGCCCGGATTGCGGTGGCGATGCCGAAAGAGAGACCGACACCATGGACGGCTACGCCTGCTCGTCTTGGTATTTCCTGCGCTACGCCGACGCCCAAAACCGGGAAAGGGCGTTTGACCGGAAGAAAGTCGATTACTGGATGCCGGTGGACGTATATGTGGGCGGGGACCATGCCGTGGCCCATTTGCTGTACGCCCGTTTCTGGACAATGTTCATGAAAGAACAAGGGCTGGTAGGCGTTACCGAACCCTTCAAGGGCCTGCGCTATAACGGCTACATCCTTGCCCCCGACAACGCCAAGATGAGCAAGTCTAAGGGTAATGTTGTTGATCCGCTCGATTTGATTGACCAGGGTTATGGTGCCGATGCCTTGCGCCTATATGAGCTTTTCATTGGCCCCTACGAGCAGTCGGTGGCCTGGAACCCGACGGGCATTGACGGCACCAAGCGCTTTCTTAACCGTGTCTGGTCGCTAGTGCAAGACCATCTTGAGGCGCGAAGCCAGAACACCAGTGTTCCAGGAGCCGCCACGCTTGAGACGGCGCTGGCCGCAGCCACCCACCGGATGATTCGCAAGACGACCGTCGATCTGGAAAAATTTGCCTTTAATACCGCTATAGCAGCCATGATGGAGGGAGTCAACGAGCTTTACCGCCTAAAAACCCAGCTGCCATTGGGCACTGCCGCCTGGCAGGATAACTTAAAGTTACTCGTGCAAGTTCTGGCTCCTTTTGCACCGCACGTTACGGAAGAGCTGTGGCAGGACTTGGGCGGAAAGCAAAGCGTACATATCTCGGCTTGGCCGGCATTTGACGCCAATTTGATTCAACAGGAAATGCAAACGGTGGTGGTGCAGGTTAATGGCAAGTTGCGCGGCCAGATAGAAGTACCAGTGGGCGCGGCCCAGGAAGATGTGGAACGCCAGGCCGCTAGCCAAGATAACGTCGCCGATTATCTTAAAGGCGGCCAGGTCATCAAGACCGTGTATGTGCCGGGCAAAATCGTTAACTTTGTGGTGAAACTTTAGCGTACGCCGGCGTAGCCAATAAGGGCGGAAGCAACCTTGGCGGCTTGCGAATCCGCCTTTTCGCCAGTATACTGTCCCCCAAGAGCGTAATGCACATCGACGTCAACGACATCCTGCAGCAAGGTGAAGGTGCCCAAGCCGACTACGGTATTGAGGGTGAACTGCCTGAACTGGCGGATGTGGAGTTGGCGGGACCCGTCAGCGGTGATGTCCGCATCATCGGCACCAAGGAAGGCGTACTGGCCGATGGCCGGATGCATGCCCAGGTGCAACTGGAGTGCCACCGATGCTTACGCACTTTTACGCATAGCATGGTGTTTCCACTGCAAGCTGAATTTGCAGACGCGCCAAGCGAAGACCAGTACTCCATCTCCAAACACGGGAAGATTGATCTGTCTGAGCCGTTGCGCCAGGAAATAATCGTGCATCTTCCGCTGCAGCAGCTTTGCCAAGCGGATTGCAACGGGATAGAATTGAAGCAAAAGAAGGATAGCAATGGCAGTTCCCAAGAAGCGGACCTCTAAACTGAAGAAGAACACCCGTCGCAGCCACGACGCCTTGGCCGCAGCCCAGTTGCAGCCGGCCTCCAGCGGCGCCTTGGTGCCCCGGCGGCTGCATAAGGCCGTCAGTTTAGGCCTGACCAAGTACATTAAACGGGACCGATAATATGGCCTCAAACCGCCACTTGGGTAGGATCGTCGCAATGCAGACGCTCTACGAGTATGATTTCCGCCAGAGTGCGGCCGCCGATGTCGACCGGAAAGCCATACTTGACCGTAACCTCGGTGAGTTTTCTAATGCCATCGATGACAAGAACTTTGTCCATGACGTCGTTGACGGCGTCCAGGAACATCAGGAGCAGATTGACGGCATTATCGGACCGGCTGCCCCGGAATGGCCGGTGGAGCAGATCGCCAAGATTGACAAGATCATCTTGCGCATCGGTGTATACGAGCTGCTCATTAAGCGCGACGTGCCGCCCAAGGTGGCAATTAACGAGGCGGTTGAGTTAGCCAAGGCCTTTGGCGGCGAAAACTCCAGCAAGTTTGTCAACGGAGTATTAGGTACCATTTACCGTGGAAGCGATGTCTACGAACCAGAAGAAGAAACCCAAAAGTCCTAAGCAGAAAAAGATGCAGAGGACAAAGGCCACCCGCGAATATACCGCCGGCGGGATGGTCTATCGCCGTACCAGCATAGACCATATCGATATCCTGATGATCCAGGACCGCATGGGCCGCTGGACTATAACCAAGGGCCATGTAGAG